>NZ_JADPAA010000001.1:0-445045 GCF_015669365.1 Clostridium sp. 1001283B150210_160208_E6
TTTATGCAAAAAAACTTTCGAAACCTTGATATATAAAGATTTAAAAAGAAAAGTAGTGTAAAAAACTTTACACTAACTATATAACGAAGGGGGAAGATATATGAGTAACATTAAAGTAATTATTATGGATGTTGATGGTACATTAACTAACAGCAAAAAAGAAATTTCAAAAAAAACTAAAAACGCTTTAATTAAAGCCCAAGAGCTAGGAGCTATCCTAATATTAGCATCTGGAAGACCTACATCTGGATTAATGGATTTTGCAAAGGAATTAAAAATGAATGAAAATCATGGCCTTTTAGTTTCTTTTAATGGTTCAAAGGTAGTTGACTGTGAAACTAATAAAGTTTTATTTAATGAAACTATGACCATAGAACAAGGACAAGCTGTTCTTGAACACATGAAGAAATTTAAAGTGAAACCTATGATTGATAAAGATGACTACATGTATGTTAATAATGTTTTTGATAATGAAATCCAATTTAATGGAGCACCTTTTAATGTAATTAAATATGAGTCTCGTGGTGGTAAGTTTAAACTATGTGAAATTGATGATTTAGCTGCTTTTGCAGACTATCCACTAAATAAAATTTTAACTGCTGGTGATCCTGAATATTTACAAGAGCATTATAAAGAAATGATGGAGCCTTTTAAGGATACATTAAACTGTATGTTTACAGGAGCTTTCTATTTTGAATTTACTGCAAAAGGCATTGATAAAGCAAAAGCATTAGACACTGTGCTTATTCCTATGGGATATAAAAAAGATGAAATGATTGCTTTTGGAGATGGCCACAATGATGCTTCAATGGTTAAATATGCTGGTATTGGAGTTGCTATGGAGAATGCTGTAGATGATTTAAAAGCTATAGCTAATGAAATTACATTATCTAATGAAGAAGATGGTATTGCTTATACCCTAAGCAAATATATAAAAGGATTAGAAAGTTAAATAATATGTTGTATAATGTTCATGAGGTGATCTTCATGAACATTTTTAGTAAACTAGATAAATTAACAGATTTAACTCAAAATGAAAAAACATTGGTATGCTATATGCAGGATAATCCTGAAAACTTTATAAAAATGAGTGCTTCTGAAATTAGCAAAGCTTGTTTCATTTCAACATCAAGCATTTATAGGCTATGTAAAAAGGTAGGTTTAGCTGGCTTGGCTGAATTAAAAGTACAAATCTCCTTATCAATTAATGAGTATTTAAAGGAGCAAAATTCATTAAATTTCGATTATCCCTTTAAACAAAATGAAACACAAAATCAAGTTGTATTAAAAATGAAAGAACTATATGAGCAAACTATACAGTCTTCTTTGAATTTAATAGATTTAAATGTATTAAAATTGGTAGCAAGTATTCTAAAAAAAGCTAAATATATTGATTTTTATACTTCTGCTGGAAACATATATTTTGCAGAAAACTTTAAGTTTCAAATGCAAGAAATAGGCACTTTTATAAATGTTCCTATAGAAGAATATCATCAACTTTTAACTGTTTCTACTAGTGATGAAAAACATGTTGCAATAATTGTTTCTTTTGAAGGTAGAGGGCTAATAGCAGAAAACTTAGCTAATATTTAAAAAAAGAATAATACCCCAATTATTTTAATTTCCTCTACAAATGAGAATCCAATTACTAAATATGCTGACTATCATTTGTATTTAAGTTCAAATGAAAATCACTTTAATAAAATTTCATCCTTTTCAACAAGACTATCTTTATTATATCTTTTAGATTGTATCTATACTTGTTATTTTAAATTTGACTATGAAAAAAACGTTAACTATAAATTAAGCACATACAAAAAATTATCCAGTAAGGTATAAAAAAGGGTGGATATTCATTTTGCTGTTCACCCTCAAAACAAATATCCACCCACTTATACTAAATATAAAAAATATTTAATTTAATTCTCTTACATTCCACTTAACAAATGCAATAAGGCCAATATTAACTATAGCTGTTATTATCAATATAACTCCTATATGTATTCCCATATCTATTACTTGTCCAAACAACAACTGTCCAGGTGCAACACTTATAGTTGCTACTGCTGTAGAAAAGGCTGATACACGTCCTAGCATATCTGAAGGCACCTCTTGTTGAATGAAAGTTAATGTTAGCACATTTGATAAAGATAAGGATAGCATAATTGCCATACCACTAATTCCAAAGAGTCCAGCTAATACATAATTATTTAATCTAATAAATCCTAATGTAGCCATTAAAGTAACCCCTACTATCATAGGAATGTATGTATAATGTACTTTCTTCATAGAAAACATCTTTGGTTTTATACTTATCCAAAAACCACCTAAAATCATACCTAAAACACATATTCCTTCTACTACTCCATAAACTTGTGAAGGTAGTGCAAGTAGTATATTTATAAAGTATGGTGCTACTATTGATAATATAGGTACTAAGAATATATTACATAAAGCATATGAAGCTATAATTCCTAATATTATCTTCTTTTCTTTCTTTAAATATACAAAGCTATGCCCCATATCTATAAAGGATTTCTTTATAAAGTCTATAGATAACACCTTGCCATTATCTGTAGCCTCATCCGCCCTAGCTACATCTGGAATATCTAAGAATAACTCCATAATTGCTGATACTAAAAAGCTTATGGCATTTATTATTACTATTAATTTTATACCTACTAACCCATAAAGAACTCCTGCAAGTATTGGTCCAAGGAAGTTAACAACAGATCCTACTTGATTAATTATTCCATTTGCTGATGTTAGCTTATCTTCTTCAACTATTTGTGGAATTGAAGACACTACTGCTGGGCCATATAGTGTATAACATACAGATAACATAAACATTACTATGGCTACTATTAATTCACTATCTCTTCCTCTAAGCAATATAAGGGCATATACCCCTATTAAAATTGAACAGAATAAGTCTAAATAAACCATTACCTTTTTTCTATTTATCTTATCTGAAAGTCTTCCTGCAATTGGTGCAAATAGTATATAAGGTATTGTTGATATTGCTAATATATTGGCAAAGGCAGCTGTGCTACCTGTAAATTCTAATAAGTATAGGGACATACTAAATCTTTGAATAGCATTTCCAAACAGTGAAATAATCTGCCCTATAACTATTATTATAAAGTTTTTATTTCTCATGCACCCTCCCTAAAAAGCTCGTACTCTGTACATATTGGATATTCACCATTTTCACTTTCTTTAAGGTTGGCATCTATCCCGTAAATTTCTTTTAATGTTTCTTTATTAATTACATTCATAGGCTTTCCTTGGCATATTACTTTACCTTTTTTAAGTCCAATAATGTTATCTGCAAATCTACATGCATTATTAAGCTCATGTAAAACTATAACTACTGTAATATTCTTTTCTTTATTAAGCCTTTGAAGCACCTCTAACACTTCAAGTTGATAAGACATATCTAAATAAGTAGTAGGTTCATCAAGCATTATAATTTCTGTTTCTTGTGCTAAAGTCATAGCAATCCAAGCTCTCTGTCTTTGACCACCAGAAAGATTTTCAACTTCTCTGTCAGCAAATTCACTAAGACCTGTTTCTTTTATAGCCCAATCAATAACTTCCTTATCATGGCTATTAAGTCCTCCTATCATTTTTTGATGTGGAAATCTTCCAAAGGCTACAAGTTCTCTTACAGTAAGACCACTTGGACAAACTGGTCCTTGAGGAAGAAAGGCAACTTCCTTTGCTATATTCTTTTCCTTTATCTTCTTTATATTTTTATTATTTATAAAGATATCTCCTGCTTTAGGCTTATTAATTCTAGATATGGTCTTAAGCAAAGTTGATTTTCCACATCCATTTGCTCCAATTATTATACTTATTTTTCCCTTTGGGAAACTTAAATCCATATTTTCAATTATCGTATTATTTTCATATGATACTGATAAGTTCCTTACACTAATAGCTTCCATAATTATTTCTCCTTCATCATTAAATAAATAAAATATGGTACTCCAAATATAGACACTGTAATTCCCACTGGAATTTCTATTGGAGAAAATAGATTTCTTGAAACTGAATCCGCAAGAAGAACTATTATTACACTAATCATTGCTGATATTACAACGAAGTTCTTATGATATGGCCCAACTAACTTTTTAGCTATATGAGGAGATATAAGTCCTAAAAATCCAATATTTCCTGCAAAAGCTGTTGCTGTACCTGCTAATATAACTGCATAGCTTAAGAACTTCTTTCTTTCCCTTTCTAAATTTAGCCCTAAAGATAAGGCAAGTTCATCAGAAAGATTTAAAACATCTAGCTTCTTATGATTTAACATAACTAACCCAAACATAAGTGTAACTATTGGAATAATTACTTTAGCATAGCTCCATCCTGACCCCCAAAGGCTTCCTGAAGTCCATACTAATACTCTATTATAATCTCCAACTCCTCCTCTAAAAGTAAAGAAGGTTATAAATGCATTTAAGCCAGCGTTTAGCCCTATACCTATTAATAAAAGTCTTTTAGGTCTTATTCCATGTCTACTAGATAGCATGTATATTACAAAAGAAGTTAAGGCTGCACCTATAATAGCCATAAGTGGCAATACAAAAATTGAAAGTTGACCAAGCTCACTATAATAATTAGATGTTTGATATGTAATAAATAAAACTGCTGCTACTGCTGCACCAGCATTTATACCTATTATTCCTGTATCTGCTAAATCATTTTTAGTTATAGTTTGAAGAATTGCACCTGCTGTTGATAAGGCAATTGCTACAAAAGCACCAACTAAAAGTCTAGGTAATCTAATATTTAATATTGCTGTATTTTGAAGTCTTGTACCATTACCAAGTAAGGTATTTATGACTTCTCCTACAGAAACCTTATAAGTTCCCCAACATAAGGTAACTACAAAAGAGAGAACTAATAAGGCTAATAAAACTATTAAAGCAATTTTAAATCTTTTTTTCTTCATTATCCCCTCTCCTTTCTAGCTACTGATATAAAGAATGGTATTCCTATTAAGGCTGTAAACACACCAATTGGAGTTTCATAAGGAGCAAATAACATTCTTGCTGCAATATCTGCATAAGTTAAAAG
This sequence comes from Clostridium sp. 1001283B150210_160208_E6, assembly GCF_015669365.1. Lineage (NCBI taxonomy): Bacteria > Bacillati > Bacillota > Clostridia > Eubacteriales > Clostridiaceae > Clostridium > Clostridium sp. 1001283B150210_160208_E6. The sequence continues at coordinate 5,086 of NZ_JADPAA010000001.1, forward strand.
AACTGCTCCTAGTAAAAAGGCACAAGGTATGTTTCTTCTATAATCTTCACCAAGTAATTTTCTAACTATTTGAGGAACTATAAGTCCAACAAAGGCTATATTTTTCCCTACTGCAACTGCTGCTGCACACATTGGTATCATAACCATAAGAGTTAAGAATCTTATCTTTTCAGGATTTTCACCAAGCCCTATAGCAACATCGTCTCCAAGATTTAAAATATTTATTTTTGGGGATAATAAAATTGCTATAATAAGTCCAATTGTTCCTACAATAAATACAAGTTTAAAGTCAGACCAGCTTGCATTTCTAAAGCCTCCTGATACCCAAAAACCTATCATTTGAGATTGATTTGATAATAATCCTATTACTGTTGTTAATGAAAGAAAAAATGTACTCATAGCTGTTCCTGCTAGAAGTATCTTTGCAATAGAATTATTATTTGCTTTCTTAGATATAAATCCTAAAACTATGATTCCTGTTATTAATGCTCCTATAAAAGAAGCTATCATTACATTTTGAGTATTGATAGCAATACCCATTGCATAAAAAATAGCTATTACTAAAGTTGCCCCTTGGCTTACACCTAATATAGATGGTTCAGCTATTGGATTTCTAGTAATGCCTTGAATCATGGCACCTGTTACTCCTAAAATACCTCCTGTTAACAATACAGAAAGTGCTCTTGGAATTCGTACATCCCTAATAAGCATAAGTTCTAATGTTTCACTATAATTAAAGATACTATTCCAAATGTCTGAAAAATTAATATGGACGGATCCTAGCCTTATAGCCAGAATCAGTCCTCCTATTAAAAGTAACAAACTACCAATTACAAAAATTGTTGTATGTTTCTTACTTTGTTTCATTTAACATTTCACCTATTTCATCTACTAATAATTGTCTACCTATTGAGCTATATCCTTGGTTAAAGTAAGGTGATGATTCTAATACTACAACCTTACCTTCTTTTAATGCAGGTAAGCTATTCCATATAGCATTACTTTCAAGTTGCTTTAAATCTTCTGGTGTTGAAATTAAGAAGATATAATCTGATTTAATTGAAGCTAACCCTTCATAAGTTACAACTGGTAAGCTAATATCGCTTTGTTCTGGCATTCCTTCAGGTTTAGCTAGACCCATATCTTCATATAATACGCTACCAAATCCTGCTCCATCAAATATAAAGAATTGTCCACCACTTGCTAAGAATGAAAGATAAGTTGTATTTTCACCATATTCTGCTTTAATCTTATCTCCAGCTTTCTTAGCCTTTGCTTCATAATCTGCTAACCACTTATTAGCAACATCTTCTTTATTAAATACCTTTGCAAAAGCTTTAACATCATCTTTCCAGTTTAATGCTTCTAATTGAATCATAACTGTTGGAGCAATTTCACTTAATTGATCATACATCTTTTCTTGAACTGTTGATATAACAATTAAATCTGGATTTAAGTTCATAACTGCTTCTACATCCATAGTATCTTGCATGCTATAGCCTAGAATTTCTGCTCCCTTTAAAGTTTCTTCTAAATATGTTGGGAACTTAGTGTAATCATAAGCATCACTATTTGCAGTTCCTACAACCTTATATCCTAAAATTGATAATATATCACTATTACCACTTAAATCTACTATTCTTTCAGGGTTTGCAGGTATTTCAACTTCCCCTCTTACATCAGTAACAGTAACCTTCTTTTCTGATGATTTATCGTTATTTGACCCACTATTAGTTCCACATCCTACTAACATCATAGCAGCTAAACATGAAACAACTAATGTCTTTAATATATTCTTCTTCATATCATACCTCCGTATTAATCTATAACTAAATTCTATCTTTATTTTACTGGTCTAATTGTATGTGAGATTGATTCTCATTTCAATCTCTTCACCTAATTTAATAATTTTATCATCTAATTTAATTATTTTCTGCTATAATAATCTAAGTTATTAACAATATTATAACCAAGAGCTAAATAAATATTTTAACAAAGGAATAAGCTATGATTTGCAAAACAACTAAAGAATTTCAAAATAGAGTTTTAGAATATATGACTTTTACTCCATATCCTATGGGACATTACACCATATACAAAAATAAGGAGAAACCTGAGCTTGGATTTTTTATTAAATATTCAAGGGAGGGATATTATGACTTTGGAATTGGAGATTATACAATCCCCTCTAACTTTTCACTTTCCTTTGAGCATAAGGAAGAACTTATACGTTTTGGAACAGTATATAAAGGTGAAACTAATTTTCAAATTGAAGACAGCCCCCTTTCCTCTTTTTCTCCATCTTCCTTCTTTGTGGCAGAGAGAGGTTTAAAGGGAAAACAGGCTTGGAAGAAAGGTCAGCACTTCCACGGAGCAGAAATAACCATATATAAAAAGTATTTTGATGAAATAATTAAGCCAAACTTTCCAAGTAGCATGAGTTTTGATAACTTTATCATAAACTATACTTATCACTATCTTCCTCTTGAAATAGCTACAATTATTCAAAACTTAAGAAACTTGGCAGAAATTAATGAACTTAGTCTACTATATTTAGAAAGTAAGATATTAGAATGTATCGCATTAATTAATAAAGAAATAGATTCCTCTTCTAAAAATGTTTTTACAAATCAATTAAATTATGGAGAGATAAAAATAGGAAAAGATAGATATGTAACCTTAACAGCTTCAGATGCAAGTGCAATACAAAAAGCTCATGAGATTTTAACTAAGGAGGCATGCAATCCCCCTACTATAAAAAGCTTAAGTAAGATGGTTTTTCTAAATGAACAAAAACTAAAGGCAGGTTTTTCTGCTAAATATCATATGTCCATTAGCCAATATACCACTTCTATAAGAATGACTATTGCAGAAAATCTACTATCTACTACTCAATTAAGTATAGATGAAATAGCCAAATTAGTTGGATATAACTATAGTGGAAACTTTATAAAAATGTTCAAAAAAGTTCACGGAAAGACCCCCTTAGAATTTAGAAAAATAAAAACTTAATATAATAATGCTGCTTAACTAACTTGTTAAGCAGAATTATTATGAAATGTTTATTGTATACTATAAATATCTGAAAATTCTATTCTACACTTATCTACTCTAGTAGAATCATCTAAAATATCCATTGCTTCATCTGTTTGATTATTTACTAACTGTTTAGGAATCGTAAATATAAACTTACTGCCTTTTCCTTCTTGGCTTTCAACCCATATTTCTCCACCATGCATTTCTACTAGATGCTTAGTAAGAGAAAGACCAATTCCACAACCTTCTCTTTTCTTAACAAGTGATGGGTCAACTTGTTCAAATCTATTAAACACTTTCTCAACCTTATCCTTTGGAATTCCTGTTCCTGTATCTTCTACTGATATTTCAACTACACTTTCTTTAGATGCTACATTCACAAATATTTTTCCATTTTCATTAGTATATTTTATAGCATTAGATAATAGGTTTAATACTATTCTTTCAATTTTATCTGGATCACAAGCCACTATTTCTTCTTCTGTTTCGGTATCAAATATAAACTGAATTTTTTTAGCTGCCATATAGGGTTCAACAGACTGACCTATATTTTCTACAACACTAACTATATTAGTATTTATAGGCTCTATCTCATAAAAACCTGCTCCCATTTTACTTATATCTAAGAAATTGCCTACTAATTTTAATAACCTATAGGAATTTTGCTTTGTTAAATTAATAGAATTCTTAAGCTTTTCATCTGTTATATTATGATTTTTATAGTTTAATTCCATCAACTGATTACTTCCAAGAATTATATTGATAGGAGTTTTAAGCTCATGTGATATATTTGTAAAGAAATCATTTTTCTTGCTTTCAAATTCTATAGCCTTTTTCATTTCTTCTAACTTGTTTTTAACGTCTACATCCTGAGTTATATCCTTTCCTGTAATAATATACTCTTTCTTACTTTGAACATATTTACTTTTTAAAATTAGATACTTATATGTATTATCTTTTGCCAAGTATCTATCAGTAAAATCTACTAAATCATCATTATTGCCCAGATTATTTTTATAAAAATGGTGCCTATTTATACTATCTTGATCAACTAAATCATAAAAACTCATCCCTAGCATTTCCTCAGCACTCCATCCTAAGATGTTAGTCCATTGATCGTTAACCTTTATAAATTTTCCATTACAGTCGAGAGTCGCTATTAAATCTGTTGATATTTCTACATAATCTTCTAATTCTTTTTCTTTATAAACTCTTTTTTCTGATTCATCTACTATACATCTTTGTATTTTGCATTTATTAACCATGAGAGCTATTTCTGAACAAATGGATTTTAAATAATCATGTTGGAAATTCATAAAACTATCGTTATCCTTAAACTTCACACATAAAATACCTATTAATTCTTCCTTTAATACAATTTTATATACAGCAACATTACCTTCAACTGCAATGATTCCTGCTTTTCTTTGTAAATTAAGTTTATCGCTCTTACTTAAAAGCCCCTCCTTTAAAGAGTACAATTCTTTATACTTTATATTTATATCATCATATTCAATGCTATCTATATCATAAACATTGCCACATTTTGCGAACCTTTCCATGAAATCGTTTTTATAGTTATGTAACCAGATACTCAATCCTTCACAATCTATGTAATTCTGGATTCTTGAGGCTATAAAATTAAGAGACCTCATTAAATCAGTCTTATTTGATAAATGCTTTGTATCTAGTTTATTATCATTAATCATTTTTACTATTTCTCGTCTAATATTTATCTCCACGGGCAATAATTGCAACATCCCTATAATGCCAATTATATTTTGTTCCTTATCTTTAATACTATTTTTAATAACACTCATTTGTATCTCTTTACCATCTTTAATTATGGTAATTTCACGCCTAATGTTTTCATCATAATGGACGACTCCAAAATCTTCTTTTTCTATTATCTCTTTATGTCTTTCTGCTTCCATATACAAATTGCTATCATTAAGTAATTCTTCTACAAATTTATTTAAATAAACCAATTCTCCATCCAACTTTTTTATATAAACACCACATGTTAAATTATCAAATATATTTTGTGAGTCTATTAATTCATTTATTGGTTCATTATTTATCATAAAATTTCTGTTATATTTCATTGTATTATTATTCATATCTGCCCCCTTCTCCCATACAATATTATACAGTTTATGTCTTATATTGTAAATATATATAATTTTTCCTTATATTGTATATAAATTCGCACTTTCTTAAAATATAAGTACGAATTTTCCCTATCCATTAGTTTTAAAGCACCTTTTTTACTTATATATCAACTTTGTAAGAATAATTCACATTCCCTATCTATTTTTTAAATTTATGTTAAATAAAACACGGGGGTTTAGGATGTATAGGTAACTTCATCACCAAAGATTATCTGATAATATTTAGATTTACCTTTCAAATATCATAGAATCCCTTTTATAGTATATATTTATTTCCGTTGGACCAAACAAAAAAGCATCCTTATAATAAATTATAACTTGATTATTTGTTTCACTAATAATTGATAACAACTAAGTAAAGCATTTCCTTGCTTTATTTTACTATATTAATATGATGACTTTAAAAAAACAGATACCTAAAATAAAGGTATCTGCTATTTCTTAATTACATATTTAATTATCATAGGAGTTATTACACTTGTTATTATTGATGCTAGTGCTATCTGAGACATTGCAACATCCATAAAAGGAGCATATACTTTACTCATTTCAGCAGCTAAAGAAGGTACTGAAATAGATAAACCTGCTACAGATGACATTGCAATAGCTGCATAGCCAGGGCGTTTACCAACTTTTCTATCTAATATTAATAGAGGAAATAAACATACTAAATAGAATATTGCTGTAAGAACTATTCCTGATACTCCTGATTTTAAAGCTACCATAATATTTATACTGCTACCAAAGCATATTCCCATAAAAGGTAGTAGTATTACTGTAGCAGGTGCATAAAGCTTCTTAAAATCATTATCTAAATTTCCTAAAATCATTCCAAATATAAATGGAAATAGGTTTGCTATTATTGTTTTTGCATCTATTCCTTGACCACTAGCTGAACTTAAAATCATTATTGGAACTGCAGGTACCACTATTAGATTTAAAAATCCAAAAGCTGCTGCATCTATCTCATCTCCATAATCATTAACTAAAGCTAGATATAGTCCTGGATTACAGCTTGTTATTGTAGCAATAATAGCAACTGCTGATATTCCAAACATCCCTTCTATTCCAAAGGCCTTAATTACTAATATTCCAATAAAATATGATATTATTAACTTTCCAATACATAACAATCCAGTTCTTTTTATAACATCCACTATATTTCTTATATTAAATTGCGTACCAGATGCAAATAGCATAAGACCTACTAAAACCATAGTACTTTTATTAGTAAAAAGTGCTGTAGTTGGATTCCCTATTTGAAAGATATTAGGAAAGAAAGTGTTAATTATTGCTGAAAGTATCATGGGAACTATAAGCAGTCCCCCTGGTACTTTCCTAATACTCTTTAGTATTTTCATCTACTATAGCTCTTCTCCATTTGTAGCTATAACATTTTTATACCAATAGAATGAATCCTTCTTGTAGCGCTTCATTGTTCCATTGCCATAGTCATCTTGGTCTACATATATAAATCCATAACGTTTTGACATTTCTGAAGTTCCTGATGAAATCATGTCAATTGGTCCCCACATTGTGTAACCAATAACTTCTACTCCATCTTCAATAGCAAGCTTTAATTGTTCAATATGCTTACGTAAGAAATCTACTCTATATGGGTCGTGAACCTTATTATCCTCTGTTAATTCATCAAAGAATCCAGAGCTATTTTCAAGTATAAAGACTGGTAATCCAAATCTATCATATACATGATTTAATGTATACCTTAATCCTATTGGGTCAATTTGCCATCCCCATTCATTTGCATCAAGGTGTGGATTCTTATAAACGCTGTGAACATTACCAGCAGTAAGTTCTAATTGATCTCCATCATTACTTGATATCATAGAATTGTAGTATGACATTCCTACAAAATCAGCTGTATGCTCCTTTATAACTTCTAAATCTCCCTCTTTAATATCTAGGTTAATGTTATGTTCTTTAAAATATGTCTTTGAATAATAAGGGTACTTACCACCATTTAGAATATCTAAATAGAATAGGTTTTTCATTTGGTCATCTTTTTGCATTGCTAAAGCATCTGCAGGCTTACATGTATAAGGGTAAGTAGTAAAGTAAGCCACCATGCTACCTATCTTATTTTCTTTATCTATTTCATGAGCAAGTTTTGTAGCCTTTGCAGCTGCAACAAATTGATGATGTAAAGCTTGGAATAACATCTCTTCATAGTTTTCTTGTCCTTCATCAATTACTCCCATTGTTTTAGGGCCAGCTTTAATACTCATGTTTATTTCATTAAATGTTACCCAATACTTAACTTTCCCTTTATATCTATTAAATATTACTTCACAATATCTTAGATATAAATCTATTAATTCTCTGTTATACCATCCACCAAATTTTTCAACAAGAACAATTGGGAAATCAAAATGTGATATTGTTATTAATGGTTCCATTCCATTTTTTAAGCATTCATCTATTACACTATCATAGAACTTTAATCCTAATTCATTTGGCTCTTTATCATCACCATTTGGGAATAAACGTGCCCAAGAAATTGAATATCTAAATACCTTAAATCCCATTTCTTTAAATAAGGCCATGTCTTCCTTATATGTATGATAAAAATCTATTCCTCTTCTCTTTGGATACTTAACTGTATCTGGATCATTTTTAGCTTCCTCTATCATTTCTCTTGTAATTTTAAGCTGTTTAGTTACTTTTCTGTCGTTCTTAGCGTTAAATTGCATTACTTCTGGAATAGTAAGTGTCTTACCATCTACATTGTAGGCACCTTCAGCTTGACAAGCTGATAAGGCACCTCCCCATAAAAAGTTTTCTGGAAATACTGTTTTCATATTAATCTACCTCTTTTACTACTTATATTAATTTTAATAAATCATCTTTATTTGTTACTTCACCATTCTTTACTGCCATAACATCCTTATAATTATCAGAGTTTGTAATTATAACTGGAGTTATAACATCATATCCTTCTTTCTTAATTGCATCTATATCAAATTCTACTAATAGGTCTCCTGCTTTTATAGTTTGACCTTTTTCTATATGACTCTTAAAATGTTTACCTTCTAAATTTACAGTATCTAATCCAATATGAATTAAAACTTCTGCACCATCATTAGATTTTAAACCAATAGCATGATTCGTTTTAAAAATAGCTTCTACTATTCCATCAAATGGAGCTACAACTTTACCAACCTTAGGTTCAATTGCAATTCCTTTTCCCATTAAACCTTCTGCAAATACATTATCATTAACTTCTGCTAAATCTTTAACTGTTCCTTCAACTGGGCTCTTTACAGTAATACCTTCATGAGAAACTACAGTTTCTTCTTTAGCTTCTACTTTCTTATCTTCACCCATTACAGAATCGTCAACCCCTGCAATAAGAGTAAATACACATCCTAGAACAAATGCTGCTACAACTCCAATTATGATGTAAATATATTTATCAGCATTATAAGTTGATAGTGATAAAATACCAGGAAGAGCAATAGCATTTGCATTTGCATTTACTAATCCAAAGAATCCACTTACTAAACCTGCTGCTAAACATCCAGCAAAGAAAGGTTTCTTAAATCTTAAAGTAACACCATAAATAGCTGGTTCTGTAATACCAAAAAGAGCTGTTAATGAACTTGAACCTGCTGCTGCCTTCATAGTCTTATTTCTAGTCTTTAAGAATACACCAAATGCTGCACCTGCTTGTGCAAGATTAGCTGCTAAAGCACTTGCAGTTAATACAGTAACTCCAGTTTCTGCAACTTGTTGAATTTGCATTGGCATAATTGAATAGTGCATACCAAACATAACAAGTATAGGTCTAAAGAATCCTAATAAAGCACCTGCAACAATTCCACTTTTTGCAAACAATATGTTTAATCCTTCGGCTATCCATGTACCTACATATGAACCAAAAGGTCCTATTGCTATTAATTGAACTGGAACCATAATTAATAAAGTTATCATTGGAACAAGTAATACCTTAAGTAAATCTGGAACTATCTTTTCAACAAACTTATAAACATAACTTAAAAGCCATACTGATAATATTATTGGGATTACTGTTGAAGTATACTTAACTAATAAAATAGGTAATCCTAAAAAGTCTATTTTATCAATACCAGTTTCAGCAATTTTACCTGCAGCATTTAAAATTGTTGGATGTAATAAACATCCTGCCAAAGCTATTGCTAAATATTCATTAGTTTTAAATTTTCTTGCTGCACTTACAGCTAAGAAGAATGGCATAAAATAGAACACACAGTCAGCTATCATATTAAATATTGTAATAAAACCAGTAGAAGGATCTACCATACCTGTTGATGTCATTAAAGACGATAAACACTTCATCATACCACATCCAACAAGTGCTGGAAGTATTGGAGTAAAAATTCCTGAAATAGTTTCAATAAAGGCATTGATTGGGTTTTTCTTTACCTTTGGCATATCTGATTCATTATCATTTGTAAAATTTCCAAGCTTAGTGAATTCATCATAAATCTTGTTAACCTTAGCTCCAATTACAACTTGTAATTGACCACCACTATGTTGTGCTTTTAAAACACCTTCTAAACTATCTATTGCTTTTAAATTTACTTCTGCTTCAGATTTCACTACAAGTCTTAATCTAGTAGCACAATGAGTAACATATGTAATATTTTTTTCTCCACCACTTAACTCAAGAATCTTTTGAGCTAATTCTTTATTATTCATGTATCTCTCCACCTTTGTTTAAAATATATATTTAAAACCTTTAAATCTTAGCTAGCATTGATTTATTAGTTATTAAACTAAAATAAAAATGACCAAAGACTAACATAATTGTAGTTATAGCTATACAATCACATTAATTTTTGGTCATGCCTGATCGAATCAGTAACAGTCCTAGTTATTTTGTTTTCTTATTCTTTGAATATGAAGCATCAAATATAATTTTTCATCATTTGTACACTTCCATCCATAGTTTTTATTTAAATGTTTCTCTATCATCTCAACACACTCTAACTCTTCAGTTAGCTTATCTTGCATAAGAGTCAACATATCACTATTTTCATTTTCTAATGGTTTATTATTTACCTGCCTCATTATAAAGTATCTTATATGAGTTACAAACCTTGTAAATTCAAATGAATCTTCATCAAACTCTATTTTGAATTTATACTTTATTAAATTAAGGATTTCTCCCATTATACTTGTTATCTTAGTTGTTTCAGTCATATCATGCTTACCCAATTGAGCATTTATAAAATGTAGTGCTATAAAAGCAGCTTCATTTTTATGAAGTCTAATACCTAATTCTTTTTCAATAATATCTAAAGAATTATTTCCTATACTATACTCTTTAGGATAAAGATGTTTTATTTCCCACTGAAGTGGATTTCTCATTTCTATCCCTTCATTATTTCTTTGAATAGCAAAATTAATATGATCTGATAAGGCTAATAAGATATCTGGACTAAATCCTATATTAAGTTCTTTATATCCATATCTCATAATCATTTCTGTTACTTTGATCACTTCATTAGGGATAGAATCTAATATATCAAAAGCCTTTGTGTTTTCAGGAATTACATACTTCTTTTCAATTAATGATAAATCCTCTAAAACGTATGGCGTCTTACGGAAACCCAATCCCTTTCCAACAACAATGATTTCTTCATCTTTATCATTTAAAGCTAACACAACATTATTATTTAACTTTTTAACTATCTTCATCTTTATTATCTCCATCCCTTGTTATATTTGAAAATAAAAAATGACCAAAGATTAATATAATCACCCATAGATAATCACATTAATTTTTGGTCATGCCTGATCGAATCAGTAACAGTCCTTACAATGTATACGATAACAAGTTTTTGATGGCTTGTCAATACTTTTATTAAAATATTTTTCAAACTCATACAATAGTCCTAAATTCAATTTACAGCACATATAAGATTATGATACCATTTGTGTGGAATATATTACACATTTAACATAGATTTATAAATAAATTATTTATTAACATCCTATGGATTATTTTATTGGAGGAGAAAATATGAGTACTATAACGGAATATAATTGTCCTAATTGTAATGCAGGATTAGAATTTAATCCTGAAACTCAAAAATGGAAATGTAATTACTGCTTTAGTGAATTTAATGAAGATGAAGTTGATGCTATGACTAAGGAAAATACCAGTCATACTGAAGAACATATAGGTGATTTAGATAGTTATACTTGTACAAATTGTGGTGCTGAATTAATAGCTGATGATACAACAGCAGCAACATTTTGTATTTATTGCAGAAGTCACTCTATAATTAAAACTAGGTTTTCTGGAAAATTCGCACCCAAAAGTGTTATTCCATTTAAAATAGGTAAAGAAAAGGCTCAAGAGATCTATAGAGATTGGATTAAGAAAAAGAAATTTGCTCCTAAAGGGTTTAAGGAAAAGAAAAGTATTGAAAAAATCACTGGTATATATGTGCCTTTTTGGTTATTTGATAATAACGTAAGAGGAGAACTTAGTGGTGAAGGTACAAAAGTTCACACTTGGTCAGATGGTGATTACAATTATACACAAACCAAGTACTACAGTATTATAAGGGAATGTACTTCTAAATATAACGGGATCCCTGTAGATGGATTAAAAAAATTAGATGATTCCTTAATGGAGGAAATAGAGCCATATAATTATGGTGAACTAACAGATTTCTCTATAAAATATATGTCTGGATTTATGGCTGAAAAATATAATGTAGATGCAACAGAAGCAAAAGATGTTGCAAGCAAGAGAGTTGAAAAATATCTAAGCTCTAGATTAGCTGAAACAGTATCTGGTTATAGCACTTTTAAACAAAACTCTAATAGAGTTACCATAACTAAAACTGATCATAGTTATGCTATGTTACCAATTTATTTACTAGTTAATGAGTACAAAGGTAAAAAATACGAATTTATTATAAATGGACAAACCGGGAAAGTTATAGGTGAAGCTCCTACTGATCATGGCAGTCAGATTAAATATGCATCTATTTTATTTATAATAACTTGGTTAATTATTGTGTTTGGAGGTGCTGCAATTGTCTAGAAAATTTAAATCACTTATTTGTTTATTTATATTTTTAATAACTTTATCACCCATTAATGTTAAGGCAGCTGAAACTAAAAATATAAAGGACTATTTAAATTATTTATCAGAACCTGAAGTTCAACAATTACAAAGTAGTATTGATGAAATTGCAAATAAATATAATTTAGATACAGTAATAGTTATCACTGATAATACAGAGGGTAAAACTTCAATGGAATATGCAGATGATTTTTATGATTATAATAATTATGGTTTTGATTCAGAAAAATCAGGTATTTTACTATTAGTAAATATGGATGCTAGAGAAATTTGGATTTCTACAACAGGAAAGGCAATTAATATATTTAGTGATACTAGAATAGATACTATGGTAAATGATATAACACCTTATTTATCAGATGGAGATTATGAAGGTGCTAGTAGAAAATTCCTAGAAAGAGTTGATTACTATGGTACTAAAGGAGTAGTTACTGATGATGAGGATTTAAGTACTGAAGAGGACTCTACTCCACCTCCTTTTTCTAGTAGATTAAAAGAGAAAGTTACATCTCCAGCTACTTATGTTATTGCTTTAATAATATCACTATTAGTTACATTAGTGGTTACATTAAGGTCTAAGAAAAATGTTACTGTTAACAATAGAACTTACGAAGATAAAGGATCTTTCTCCTTAACTAATAAGCAAGATATATTTGTTGGAGAAAATACTACTAGAAGAAAGATTCAAAAGCAATCTAATAATTCAAGTCATAGTACAACTCATACTAGTAGCAGTGGAAGTACTCATGGTGGAGGCGGCGGCAGCTTCTAATATTAATTTTCTAAATACTATATGGAAAGTAGATAGTTGTATAAACTTACTCTATCTACTTTCCTTTTTTATTTTTATAAATTTACAATTAATGGTGTATAATATAATCAAATAGTATTTTAGATTGGAGAATACATATGAAAATTATAGATATATTAAGAGAGCCTTATGAAGAATATAATAGGTTACCTAAAAAAGAAAAAAGCAAATGGACTGCTCTTTTACTTTGCCTATTCTTTGGTTTCTTAGGAGCACATAAATTTTATGAAGGCAAACCTGCCATAGCTGTTCTTTATGCTTGTACTGCTGGTTTGTTTGGATTCGGCTGGCTCAAAGATACTATAACTTATATTTTATTTACTCCATATGTATACACTCCTTAATTATAAAAAAGGTGTAGCGGATATTTATTTTGCTTGTTCTGTCGCAAGCTCCAAGTCACAGAAAAATAAATATCTATTCCATTTGTACTGAAAGTAAGAGGATAGCTAATTGCTATCCTCTATTTTTGTATCTTAATTTAAAATTTAAATTCTCTAACCATAACTCCTAATTTGATTTTTAAAAAATAAATTTTAAATAGTTAAATGAATTTTAGGACTCCTCTCAAAAAAGTCTTGCAAAGCCTCATTTTAACTATATATTTATATATTTATATATTTATATATTTATGTATTTATAACAATATATAAATATTTATTTAATTAACGATTTATTGAGCGTGCAATCATGGATACAGTATGACGAACACCACGAATAGCCTTGCTCATAGCAAAAATATTTTCATAAGGTGCAACTCCACCATAGCCTGCATCTCCAATATGTTGAATATCTACTCCACAAATCTTATTACGAATAGCAATTTGTTTAATAGTATCTTCATCAGAGCTTTCTTGGCTAGTTCCAATTGCACTTAATACAAGTGCACCTTTACTATGTGCTAATTTAACTACTTCTTTTAATTCACTTTCATCAAAACCAGGTACTGTTCCAACTGCTGGAACCAAAATAACATCTGCACCTGCCTCAATAAAGGACTCAATAGCTTTCATATCAGCAACTGGTTCATCAACACCAGCACCATGCATCTTACCTGCAATAATTAACCCAGAGAAATATTTTTTTGCCAACTTAATTGTCTTTTCAATCTCTGTATTTGTTACACCTGTACCGGGATTTCCAGTAAAGCAAACAAAATTCATTCCAAGTCTTTCAATCTCTTTAATTGTCTCAAGATTAGCTTGTCTACCCTTACTGATTGTTAAACGATCCTCAGCCATATTTGCCTCTAAATCTACTGGTTCTAAGTTTACTCCTATAGGACGTCCTACTAAATTTTGTAGTTCCTTTACAAAGGATTCTTCCTTAACTTCTAGCCCAAATATATATGGCTTTAAAACATCTACTCCATTAAGAAGAATTAAATCAGCTCCAAAAGCTCTAGCAATTTCTGAATTAGTAATATCTCCTATAAATGATTCCCTTGTTGCTACATTTTCTGAAAGAATAACCCTTCCTTCACTTGCTTTAATACTTTGTTTTAACTCTTCTGCGTTCATTCCTAATATTTCTGAAGCATTTGCACTAATTAATCTTTTACCCATAACTATTCCTCCAAAACTTTATCTATATCAACTGCATTTATTTTAACTTAATTTGTTTCAGCTGCTTCTAATTCTAAATTCTTCTTTTCAACACTTTGATAGAAGAACCAATAAATTGCTATATCAACAAGTATTAATACTATTTGTAAAATAGAACCACTTATATGCCCTCCAGTTGTAAGGAACCCACTAATGATTGGTGGCATTGTCCATGAAACAGCAATACCTGTGGTAGTAGCAACTAATCCCGAAGCCATTGCTGTATATGAAATTACTGCATTAGCTATTGGTGCTAAAACAAATGGTATTAATAAAGAGAAATTCATTACTATTGGTAATCCAAACATAGCTGGCTCATTAATATTGAAGATACCAGGTGTTAATGTTAAAGGTGCCATCATCTTACTAATTTGGCTCGCTCTCTTACGTCTTGCTACAATAGCAATAACTATTACTAATCCTAATGTAGCTCCCCCACCACCGATATATACAAAGTTATCCATAAATGGCTCTGTAATAATATTAGGTAATTTTGCAGTAGCATCAGCTTGGAATATTAGACGGTTTGCATCTGAATTCATAAGCCAAATTGGCTTAAGAATACTATTTACAATATTACCACCATGAATACCAACCATCCAGAATAAACTATTTAAGAATACTGCGATAATTGTTCCAAAAATATTGTTACCAAGTAATCCTAACGGACCTCCTAGAACCTTTAAAAGTAAATCATGTATATTTCCAATGCTAGCTTTATCCATAACTCCAAGAACAACTAACCATAATGTTATAATAACTGCACCTGGAATTAAGGCACTAAAACTTCTTGCAACTGCAGGTGGAACTGCATCTGGTAACTTTATTTGTATATCCTTTTTAATGAACCACTTAAAAATTAAAGATGAAATAATACCGACAATCATAGCTACAAATAAACCTTTACTTCCCATAAATCCTACTGGGATTCCTGCTCCTGCTTCACCACTTACAAAAGGTGTTACAACAACAAAAGAAGAAAGAGATATAATTCCTGCTGAAACACCATCAACATCATATTGACGTGCTAAACTATTAGCAATACCAAAACTTGCAACTAACCCCATTAATCCAAAACTACTATCAACGCCCTTCCATAAATAAGCATCAACACCTACAGCTGTTAACCAATCAGTCCAAGCCTTTACTGGAAAACTTGCTATAATCATAAATAAAGAACCAATGATAATTAAAGGCATGCTTAATGTAATACCATCACGTATTGAGATAAGCACTTTGTTTGAGCCTAATTTTGATGCTATAGGCATCAACTTTTCTTCTAAAAATTCACTAAAATTTTTCATATTAACCTCTCCCTCTTTTAATTAATTATAAAATATAATTTACTAATTATATTTAAACATTTTCATAAGGTGTATTAATAATAAATAATTATTTATTAACTAAATAATATATTATACGTTATAATTTGTCAACAATATTTTCAAGTTTATAGACATAGTTGTTTATAAATTATAATTAATATATACTTATATTAATAGAAATATTAATATTGAAAGGAAGTCAATTATGAAAATTACTAAAACACAAAGAAACATAAGATTTAAAATTTTAGATAAAATTTATTCTAAAGGACCTATATCTAGAATAGATATTTCAAAAGAAACTAACATAACTCCTGCAACTGTTAGCGAAATTACTGGAGAAATGATCAATCAAAAGCTTATTCACGAAATTGGAGAAGCTATTCCTGAACAGAGTAAATCTGGGAGAAAAAAAATACTACTAGACATTTCTCCTAATCATAGTTTTTATATAGGAAGTGAATTATCTCAAAAATATATATCTTTCTGTCTAACAGACAATACTGGTAAAATTATCAAAGAAAATTCCTTTGTATTAAGCCACTATGATTTAAACAACACTTTAAGCGAATATTTTTATATTAATAAACTACAAGAATTCATAGAATCTTGCACAGAATATAGCCCAAAAGGGATTGGAATAGCAATTCCAGGTCACTTCAACGATGAAAGTAAATCCATTATTACTAATAATCCATTTTGGAAAAACTTTAATATTAAAATCTTACTAGATAATATTCAACTACCAATATTTTTTGAAAACAACGTTAAATGCATGACTTTAGCAGAAAGATTACTATTCAATAATGGTAATGATGATAATTTTATATTTTTCCATGTAGGTAGAGGAATGTTTTGTTCATACATGTATAATGGTGAACTATATGCTAAAAATAATTATCTTGTTGGAGAAATCGGACATATAGTTGTTCATCCTGATGGAGAACTATGTGAATGTGGTAAGAGAGGCTGTCTTCAAACTTATGCAAGTGAAGCTTGGATAATAAAAAAAGCTCAGATTATTTTTGACAACTCAGAAAGTACATATCTGAGACAATTGGTTAGTGAAAAAGATAAGATAACAATAGACACTATATTAAAAGCTTATCTATTAGGTGATGAAGGTATAATACATATACTTCATTCTGCAATTAAATATCTTGCAATTACACTTAATAATTTATATATGATGATTGATTCAAATAAAATTATTATTCATGGAGAGTTATTTAAAGAACCTTTATTATCAAATTTATTAAAAGAATACTTAGATAAAGAATTAAATTTACTAGGATTACAGAATAATAAAGATGTTATACTTAAGAACTATTATAATTACACTGGTGCTTTAGCTGCTTCTGCTCTTTGTATAAATGAACTACTTGTTAAATAATTAGACCCACCCGTAAAACGGGTGGGCTTCTCTGTATTTATAAGACCACTTATAACTTATTAATTAGATACAGCTTCTTCTAAAATATTATCTGATATATCCATAAAATATAATCCTTGTTTAGTTCCTATAGGTGGTGAGAAATATTTATTTTCTCCATTAATGCTATACTTTAATATAGGTTTATAATAATAATTAACAAATTCTTTATCTAAAGGCTCAACACTTAATGCCCATATTGTACTTAAATCTTCTTCTGAAGAAGGCTTGACTTTTATTTTAGAAAAATTACTATTCATAGTAAAAAATTTATCATTAACAAATAATTCTTCTGCTATAATTTCATATTCTGATAAATTTACAATACCGTAGGTTGAATTATCGCCTTTTGATGTTACTATTGAATTTGGTAAATCTAATTCTTCCTTACCATCATTAAGGCTATTAAATTCAAGTGGTTCATTTACTAACTTCCCATAGTTAATTTCTAACTTATCACCATTGTTTAATTCAATTGTAACATTTTCCGATACTACGTTATCATCTATAAATTTTCCAACTATACTTATAGATGATAATATATAACTTTCAGTTTCAATACGATTCATAGTCTTGCAACTATCTACTTCTATTTTATTATTATCAAATACAACTTCATTATATTAACTTCATTAAAATTCCAAAGTCCTTCCCCTTCTACCCTCTTCCATTAAAAACATAATCACTTAATAAAATTAACTTTGTTCTACTTTTATGAATTAAACATTAACAGTGTCACAAAATATTCCACAGAAAATACCTTAGTATAAGAAGTAATTTTCTTTATAAAAGGAGTGCTTAATGATAAAAGAAAGAATGGACTGTATAGATTGTGGCACTGAATATTGCCCTTGTCATCTGGCAGAGTCAGGGGAATGTATTATGTGTTCACAACTTCAAGGCGAATGCTTTTGTGACTGTGTAAATTGGAAAGGTGTCTGTGTTTATCAAGAACTTTTTAATAATGGAATGAAGGCTAAAGAAGGAAGAAAAACATACAATTGTGAAGTGACATTTGCAGAAGAAATCGACGAAGGAGTAATTATGATTAAATTTATAGCACCTCATAAACTAGCAATAGATCTAGTTAAACCTGGTAGCTATATTTTTATTAGGACAGATGAGAACAACTTCTTCGATGTTCCAATATCCATTATGGAATCCAATGTAGAAACAGATATTATTACAATTGTAATTGAAGTCAGAGGAATTAAAACAAAGAAAATAAAAGAAACAAAAGTTGGACAAGAAATAGTAATTAGAGGACCTTATTGGAATGGAGTTTTTGGTTTAGATAATATTTTAAAACAGAAAGAACAAAATTGCTTAGTTTTAGCAAGGGGTATTGGAATGGCTCCAATGATGCCTGTCATAAGAAAGCTTGTAACCTCAAATAATGAAGTTGATGTCTTTATTGATAAAGCTCCTTTCAAGGATATTTTTGCTAGTGAATATTTAGATAAGTTTAATATCTTTCCTAAGGAAACCAACTTACTTAACAAAGGTAAATTATCAGATGAAGGTAAATTTATCATTTCTCAATCTATTCAAGATAAGAATATAAGTCATATTCACTTAGCTGGTGCAGATATTTTAACTTATTCAGTTATCGAATATTTAGATGAACTTGATAGAGCTGATATTACACTTTCATGCTGTAATAATTTTAAGATGTGTTGTGGTGAAGGAATCTGTGGTGCTTGTACTGCTAGATTTTCAGGACATAGAGTTAAGAGGTTCTGTAAATTACAATCAGATCCAAGAAATATTTTTGAGGGGAGAAGGTTTATATGAAGATTATCATTATTGGCGGTGGCTGGGCAGGATGTGCAGCTGCTATTAGTGCAAAAAAAGCAGGAGCAGAAGTTCATATATATGAAAAAACAGATTTATTACTTGGACTTGGAAATGTTGGCGGCATAATGAGAAACAACGGAAGGTATACTGCATCTGAAGAACTTATTGCTTTAGGTGGCGGAGATTTAATTAATATTACTGATGCAAACTCAAGACACAAGGGCATAGATTTTCCAGGGCATAAACATGCCAACCTTTATGACGTCAATAGAATTGAAGGTGCTGTAAGAGATCATATCAAATCTTTAGGAATAACAATTCACATGGAGAAAAGAGTTAGAGATGTTGAATTTGATGGACATAAGATAAAAGGTTTATACTTAGCTGATGATAGCTTTGTGGACGGGGATATTTTTATTGAAACAACAGGAACTACAGGCCCTATGGGAAACTGCTTAAGATACGGAAATGGATGTTCAATGTGTATTTTAAGATGCCCTTCATTTGGACCTAGAATTTCAATAAGTGAAAGATGTGGTGTTCCTGATATACAAGGAGAAAGAGCTGAAGATGCTTTAGGTGCTATGTCAGGTTCTTGTAAATTAGCAAAAGAAAGTCTTTCTGATGAAATTAACAAAGAATTAAATGAAAAAGGTGTTGTTGTTTTAAAGGTTCCTACTGAAGATGTTAACTATGGTAAATTAGATACAAAGGTTTGCCAACAATACGCCTTAAAAGAATTCGCTGAAAATGTAGTACTTTTAGATACTGGACATGCTAAATTAATGACAACCTATTATCCTTTAGAAAAATTAAGAAAGATACCAGGACTAGAACATGCTAAGTATGTTGATCCATATGCAGGAAGTAAAGGTAACTCAATGAGATATCTATCTGTTGCTCCTAGAACTAATGACATGAAGGTTCAAGGAGTGGATAATTTATTCTGCGCTGGAGAAAAAAGTGGCCTTTTTGTTGGACATACCGAAGCTCGTCATTCCAAATTGCGATGAATATTAATAATTTACTATACGATGACATGCCAATAGATACCTTATCAGATAGAATAAAAAAAGCTAAATTAGTAGCTGGAATAACTCAAAAAGAATTGGTTAAATTAACAGGATTAAGTCGATCAACTATTAATGAATTAGAAGCTGGATATAGAGATAATATTACTCGAGAAACTTTACTTAAACTTATATCTGTATTAGATAAAGATATTATATGTGATGATTATTTGTCATACATATTAAATCAAGAAAGAAATATAAATTTATTAATTAATACTTATGGAATTGAAAAACTCTCTGCTATATTAAAATGTCATCATTCCTCTATATATAGATGGAAAGTTTTTAAATATCAACTACCAAAAGATAAATATATATTAATAAAAAAATTAGACCATAAATAACTTTTGGTCTTTTGCTACAAATAAATAAAGTTAACAATTAAGCTTATGCGGCAAAATTTAAGACTAGGATTTAATTTATCCTAGTCTTTAACATAATTTATTATTTCCCCTTTTTAACGCTTCTGCTCTCTCTTCCATTAAAACTTTTAATTCTTCTATATCTTCTAATGTAGCTTTATTCCTTATAAAACATCTTGCACTAGTTCTATTCTTTAAGTAATTAGCGTGATCTCTATTTTTTTCTCTCCATCTTTTATCTGCATTCCTTTGTGCTTCACTTGTTTTCCTCATTTTAACCCTCCTACTTTACTAAAAAGATTAACTATTATTGTTACAAAAACTAAAAGCTTTGTTGCTTTTTTTAATTTTTTATAAAAATTATTATATGAATGTAAACCTTGGTCAATACTTTTTATATATTTTTAACATTTTTTTAATAAAAAAATACCTAGTAAGTAGAAATTAATCTACCTACTAGCTTTCTGGGACTCTACAAATTTAAAATTAATATAATTTCAGGAGGTACCCTAATTATTATATGTTATTCAAGAGCAATATATTTTGTTATATTCATTGTAAAATTCCCCCTATACAATCACTATTGATTTTGCATACTATTGATGAAATACATACTTCCCTAGTGGAGGAATTGTCTACATTTTTTTCATAAACAAAAATGGACTAGGTCAACCTTATGGTTAATCTAGTCTCTTTTTATTTAAGTATATATATTCCTTCTGAGAAAAAATTCAGTATCTTTGTTATATAGACTTTTTTCAACTTATCTTTTTCAAGCAACTCTTTTGTCAAGTTTTCTAACTTTTTTTCATTTTTACTTAAAATAATAGCATTACCATCACACGTTTTAATCAAATAAATATTATACCCGAAGAAACTTAACATTGGATTTATATAAAACATATTTCCTTTGCAATACAAATATCCTAATAGCAATTGAATTAATATTGATGTAATTAGGATTTTGTAATCACTATTGGTTAATTGTGCGAAATCTGTAGTTATAAATGAAACTATATATGCCAAAATATAATCCAATACCTTATCATTACAATTTTCAATACTTACTATATTAACAGGTTCAGTATATTTATTGGAAACACTAATCAAAAAAAACAATATTATATTAGATAAAAATATCAATAATATTAATATATATAATATTATATCATTTTTCCCGATTTCATTAATCTTAAAACTAATTATTTTACTAATAGATATTATTATATCATTAATTCTATAATTTAATGTGATGATAAAAATATAAAGAGGTGAATATGATGATAAAAACATAAATATTTTACTTATTATACTCATCATACCACCTCCAAATATTATAACTATTCACTCTATTATTTTAGCATTTTTTAATCTTAGTTTTTTTGTCAGTAACGTAGTCATCTCCTGATAAGTTAGATTTCAAATAATCATCTTGAATTAAATGTATTAGTTCAGAGGTATCATTTGAAATTATTTCCCCATTTTCAATCTTCATATCTAACCCAACACTACTTATTATATTTTGAATATCATTAAGTGAATTATTAACCTTATCTTTAAACCAGTTGATATCAGAATCCTTTATTTTTGCCAACTTCTTTTTAATTGTTACTTTCTCTGATTCTTTTTCTATATCTTCAATATTTTTTATTATATTTAGCTGCCTTATTTTATTAATATTTTCGTTACATTTTTTAGTATATTCATCCTGATAATTAAATATTTGTTCAAAATATAATTGAGTAAATATAGCCATATAATTTTCATACATAACACAATCAAATTTATCATCTATAGAAATTATATCCTCTTTTATTTGCTTTAATCGTCCTTCATTAAACAAAACTTTTAATTTACTTTTTAAATAAAGACTAGAAAATATTTTTTTAAAAAAGAAATATCTCTTATTATCATCTACATTAGTCATTATAATTACATATGCTCTACTATTTTCTATTTCTTTAAAATTGTTAACTAATTGTATACTGTCTATATTATCTAATGAACTTTTAATTTCTTTTAATTTCGGTACTTCTTCTATATCAATATTATCAATTAAATCATCTAACTTTACAATAGGATCATATTCAGTCATCTCTTTATTATTAGTTAAATATATAAATTTCTTTATAATATTTTCCTTCATTTCTTCTCTCAATGAATTTTCTATCAATACTTTTCTTAGACTAAAATCCTCCAAAATAAAAACACAACTTAAAGCAACTTGTGTATTTTTTTTGGCTTTTTCCAACTCTTCTCTTACTAATTTTAATTTAAACATATACTCCTCCTAATAAACTTTATATTCCAAAGAATATATGCTATAATAAAAATACATTCAATGAAATATATTATACTTTTAGAACTCGGTAGATTGGTAGTCGTTTCGAGTTCTTTTTTCTTTTATATTAATGCTTGTCTACATTTTCTTCAATACATTCGACAAAACATCTTATATTATTACAGGCAATACATAATAAAAAAGGCAGCAGATAAGGATAACTCCCTACCTACTGCCTTTATTAGTACTGTAATATTATTAATTATAGCCAATTAATTGAATTCCTTAAAATAAAATGGTAAAATTAAACAAAGTAATTAATAAAGATATCTTTCATATAATAGTAAAAATCACATAAATATTTATAGTGAAAAAAGATTTTTATTACGTGGCACAATAGAGGTGATTATTATGAATAAAATTTATAAACTCATTATTTATATTCTATTAGGATTGGCAATAAGTATAACGCTTTATTCTATATACTTAGTAAATATAGAATTTATATTAAGAGGTTTTATTCATATAATATTCTTAACTTCGTTGCTATTACTAGGCAAATTAGATGGTAAAAATAAAAAAATAGTAGAAATAACTTTTTGGATTTCTTCTATGATAATAATTATTTCAGATTTTTATAAAATATTTTTGTAAAATAAAAAAAGGTAGCAGATAAGGATTGATTCCTCAACTGCTACCTTTTTATAAGTATAGTACAATGCTATTAATAAGTATAACCAAGTATTCAAATAAATATAATTATTAAATTTTTATTATAAATTAAACAGTTTTATTGATTTTATTCCCTTGATATTATATATTACTGTTAAATCTCACCGTAGTATTAATAACTACAAAAAGAAAAAAGAGTGATTAGTCCCCCTTATTGATTGGTCGCTCTTTTTCTTCTTGAAACAATAACAATACTATTAGTGAGAGCTCCTAGATATACATTTCGTTATTTAAAACACAATAAAAAGGACTAGTTTAATCTTAGTGTTAATCTAGTCCTTTTTATTTATTTATATATTTATTACATTATTAAAAAGCTAGTAAATAAGTTCTATCTTACTTACTAGCTTTCTAGGATTCTATAAATTTAATATATAATTTTAAGAGGCATCCTACTTATTATACGTTATTCAAGATCACTATATTTTGTTATTTAATTCTAAAACAAAAGACTAGGATAATAATTATATCCTAGTCTAATCTATCACTTAATTTCATATTCAGCAAAGTTCCCATCTTTAGTCTTGTACGGCATTACTCTCAAATACTTTCCTTTGTTTATATCATTTCCTTCTATATATAGAATTGCATTTCCTTCATTATTTGTAACAACAACTGATAAATCAGAGTATTCTTTCCCTTCTTCATCAATTATTGATACAGATAAATGCTCTTTATTAGCATAAATAACATTTTCAATAGGACTTTCTGTTTTAACCTCAATGATATCTTCTTTTTTTGTTACTCCCTTTATATTTAAATTATCTCTCACTCCATATTGGTTTGTATACTTTTCATCAGCATTAACCATTCCCATCTCAGCTAAATTAGGTTCATATTTTTTTGAACCACCACATCCAACTAGTATCAATACCAAAAATCCACTTAATAACATACTTAATTTTCTCTTCATATATATCCCCCTTTCGATACATCTTATTTTTATTATATTTCACTGGATTTATTTGTCAACAATGTAAAATAGACCAATTATATGAAAGAGAGTTTTATTAAGATAGATTTGTCTATACAGCTATTAATTACTGCTATAGTTTTATTTTTAATACCAATTATATTATAAATAAAAAGCCAGCAAACAAGGTTTTATCCCTATCTACTGGCTTTTATCTATAAGTATAGTACAGAACTATTATATATTATAACCTATTATTTAGATAGATATAACACCCTATTTCGTCATAGTTAGAGTAAATTTATTGACTATCTTCCATTTTTATGCTATTTTGTAATTGATATAATAAACCAGTATTAGTTTTAATTAAATTAATACTCCTGAACCTATATATAAATATAAAGAGCGATTAATCCACCCCACAAGTAAGATTAATCGCTCTTTATTGTTTTCTTATTTTGTAAGTATAGCGTTTTTTATTATAACCAATTATTTAGTTAAAATACTAGTCCAAGTTGCTGGCCCGCAAGAACCATCTACAGATAATCCATTATCTCTTTGATATGCTTTAATAGCAGCTACACATCCATTACCACAATGACCATCTATTCCATTTACATTATAACCTAGCATTGTTAAGCTAGATTGAAGCATCCTAACGTGATTTCCTTCAATACCTAGTTTAACAACCTTATTCTTCATTACCTTTAACAATCTTGACTCCCCCTTATTTTCACATAGTTCATTTAGCTTGGCTGTTGTTGCAGGTCCACAATACCCATCTGGATTTAATCCATTATCTTTTTGGAACTTAAGTAAAGCATTATAACTATACTCACCCCATATACCATTAGCACCCCAGCTTCCTAGATCATACCCTAGACTTATAAGTTTAGCTTGTACATCTTTTGCTCTATTTCCTATAAAGTTTTTAGATTGTTCTATAGTTGCAACATAAATAGGTTTGTTATGATCTACCTCTATAGAAGTATCACCAGTATTAATCCACTGTATGAACTCTTTCCATAGATTGGGGTTTTGAATCATCTTTCTGGGGCATGTCTTATAAGTAGCATCATAATGCCTTTTTACTCTGTCCATTCCCCAGCCATATTTGTCTAATAAGTACCTATTTAATTCAGCTGCATTCTTTCTAGCTGTATTGTAATCTGAATCAGGATTAACACATATTTCTATGCTGATATTATTCCAATTTGTAATTACTCCGTAATTTGCATCTCCTACGGACCATGGACCATCACTTAACTCTAAACATTGATAGATTTCTTTATCATCTACATAAAAATGAACAGAAGCATTTCCTAAATTCCCATTAAATTGAGCTTTAGCATGATTTCTTGCTCCTGCTCCTTCACTATAGTTATCTGTTTCATGGTTAACTATATATTTAGGATTATTTTTTCCCTTATAGCACTTATAGGATTTTAAAAATTCTTTATTGATTGTAAGCATCTTTTTTCCTCCTTATAATAGGTAAAGTAAAAGAGTAGCCTATTTGACTACTCTACTTTACTAGATTGTTTTACTACTTGGTTTGTTAATACTGTGGCACCAACTACCAATATACCTTGAATAACAGATTCTGCACTAAGCCCCATTACTGCAACTGCTCCAGCTACACCTATAGGTAATAAGATTACTGGTATATACTTATCTACAACACTCTCTGTTTTCTTTAAAATGAACCCTATAACATATAGTGCAGGTATTAAGACTAAAGCATTCTCCATTATAAAGTTTGTAAATTCCATTTTACATCTCTCCTCTTAAATTTGATTTTATTTCTTCAACATCTTCTTTGATGTCTTCAACTACATTAAATTTTTCAGCTAGCTCTGAAATTACTTCTTGATTCTTATTGATAACCATCTGCAATTTTTCCTCTCTAACCTTACTCTCTTTTCTGGTGTCTATTAGTAGCCATACAAAAAGAACTGCCCATGCTCCTTGATTTAATATAACTTTAAACAAGTCATTTTCCATACATTATTACCACCTCTCTTCTAATTTTTTTGTATAAAAAAGAGACTAGAATTTCTTCTAATCTCTTTTAAATCTTTTATTCAATTACTTAATCACTTTTTATTAAAATTTGATTAAATACATTTTACTGAATCTTGCTTAATCTTTCCTCACGATCTATTAACTTCAATTTCAAACGCAACTCACTCATCTTACTGAGTATATCATTTATCTTCCTGGTCTCTGTTAGCTCACAGCTCTCTAATTCCTGCATAATTTCTTTAAGAGAATTTTCAATATTATTATACCCAACATTTTTTGTTATAGAATATTTATAAGATATTCTATGTATTAATCCATTTAAATAATTTGTTTTTGATACAATTTCCAATACCTTCACAATATCCCTCCGTATTTTTAATTACTTCTGTGAATTTAATGTTTCATTAGTACATATATATCTATTTAAATCTCTTAAATTGCAGCAATTATTTTTTATAATTTCACACTATATATTTTAAATCAAACAGAAAAAAATATCAAATTTTGCATATTAAACAACTTTTATTTTATTTGTTGGTATTTTTTATCTAAAAATAGTTATTCTTAGCAAATACTATATATACTTAAATTTAAGTATGCCTGAACTCAAGTTATTTTCCTCATAGACTCCATTCCTCCGTATTTACAAGGTTACAAATATATTTGATAGCTATAAATTTCAGTAATAATTCTTTTTTCTAATAGGTTATACTCCTGTCAGTTCCAACATTTCCAAACCTTTTTATGTCAAGCTTTCTATTAGCCCTATCTAAGCAAAATACATCAAATGTAGTTTTGGTTGGATCTATATTCTCCCTACCTAATCCTGTGTTATCTCCCATTGCTTGTGTTACTGTTATAACTTTAATATTGTTAAAGTTATTGATAGCATCCGAATGAGTATGACCACTTATCCATCCAACTATATCTACATCATATTCCTTTGAATAATCAACTTTAAACTCCCAAGAGAAGTCTGTATTTGAGTTAGTTTTAGTAAAAGTCTTTGATGTTTTATTTTTTCTTGCATTTATTAAATCTGCAATAGCTTGGCTATTTTGAGTTTGAGCTCTTAAAGGTACATGAGACATAAATATTATAGCCCACCCTTCATCTGGCGTTCTTAAAGCTTCACTCAACCATTTACCCTGTTCGTTTCCTACCACATGAATTGTTTCATCATCATTTCCATTTGGTACTCTAGGATATTTAGTTGTTCCATCTGATAACAATATGTAATTATCATCAGTGTTTAAGAATATTAGTCTAACCTTCTGTTGAGGAAAATCTTTATAGTAATACATAGTATTACTTACTGCTCTTCCAAGCAAAATATTAAGTTGCGCTGGAGATAATACTGCATCTTTTCCAGTTTTCTTATAGTTATATGCATCACCAAAGTCGTGGTTACCAGCTAAGAAATAGACAGGAGAATTAGCCCTTTGTGCCCTATTTGATACATCTTGAATAAGTGGCTTAAATATAGACATAGTAGTCCAATCATAACTCATATCTCCACCTATTACAGAGAAGTCTATAGGGAATTTATTACTTAACTCTATTAACCCTTGTAAATGATCTATATTGTTATTCTTAACATTCCCACTCCATTTTAAGTCATCTGTAGGAAAATGATGTATATCCGTAATAAAAGGGAATATTAGGTCATATCCATTCGTGTTAGCATTCAATTTGTTTACCATAGCAGTAGTAGTACTAGAATAAATTTCATCATAGAAACTTAAAACTAATCTGCTCTTTTCAGCTTCAGATAGTTCTCTGCCTGTATTATGTTTAAATAACAGAGCTTGATAACCAGGTTCAAAATGATGTGTAGGCCCACCAGCATATAATTTATCCCAAGAAGCCCCATTACCTGAAGCATCTGAACACTTAGCAGAACACCACTCATAACCAGGAAAATCAAAAGTTACATCCATAGCTTTGGTTATTTTAATTATAGGAGTCTTTACTCTTGTCTTATCACTAGCACCTACCTTTAAAACTCCATTATCTATCCAATATCCATCATATGAATTTTTACTTGGATCATTAACATTAGTTAATTTCAAACCGCCTTTATTTAGATAGGAGTTTAATATCCTTTGCTTTACAAGAAGGTCTTCAGTTTGTGTATGTGTTAGTTTGGAATTTATATCAGATA
Source organism: Clostridium sp. 1001283B150210_160208_E6 (assembly GCF_015669365.1). Taxonomy (NCBI): domain Bacteria; kingdom Bacillati; phylum Bacillota; class Clostridia; order Eubacteriales; family Clostridiaceae; genus Clostridium; species Clostridium sp. 1001283B150210_160208_E6. The sequence goes on from NZ_JADPAA010000001.1 coordinate 33,914, forward strand.
ATTCATTATTAACTGAACTTCCTCTCTTATTAAAAACAACACTTGAATCAGTATGTGGATAATATATATCTCCGTTTTCATCTTGTATTTCTATTTTATTTACAGCCATATTCTCCACCACCTTAAACTATTTTAAAGAAAAGTTTCTTCTGTGTAGCATTACTTAAACTTGTTCCAACCTTTACTGTATCTCCTGGATCTCCTTTATCTCCCTTAGGTCCCTGAGAGCCTGTTGCCCCCTTAGGCCCTGTTGCTCCTTGTGGCCCAGCTGCACCAGTATCTCCTTTGGGACCTTGAGTACCTTGTGCTCCAGTTGCTCCTTTTTGTGCTATTAAAGTCCAGTAAGTTGTATTTGTAGGAGTTTGACCTGTATTAGAAGTTTTACAAGCATAAGTATTACCACTATATGTAACAATATCTATATACGCTGAATTATTTACATAAGCAGTAGAATTTGACCATTCACCTAATAATCTCATTGAAACACCTTTTGCTCCTGCTTCACCAGCTGCTCCAGTTGCACCTCTCTCTCCTGTTTCGCCTTTAGGACCTTGTATTCCTTGTGGCCCTTGAGCCCCAGTTGCTCCTTTAGGTCCTGTTAATTTACCTGCTGCTAACTTTTGTTCAAATGTTTCGCCATCAGCAAAAGTAACGCACTCTGCAGATGTTAAAACATTTACCTCTTCTTCAACAGCACCTGTACTTTCATTTAATAATTGAACTCTTACTTTTCTTAACCCAGCCACTTTTCATCTTCCTTTCTTAAACTATTTTTATCCCCATATTAGGTGATACTTTTATGTTCTGATTTCCACCAATTGCACTCTGCTTCTCAGTAACTTTAAAATAAAATGTATTTTCCTTCTTTACTGATGGAATCTCTTCACAAACAATTATGTTAGATTTTTCTCCTAAAGATATTTCAATATTATTTAGTCTTTCTGTATATTTTTCCTCAATTTTTCCGCTTTCTTCTTCAAAGTATTTCTCCCACTCTTGTACACTTTTCAATGCTAAAGTTAAAGCAGAAAATTCGTTTGTACTTTCTATAGCTGCATCATCTCTTAAAGATGCTATTACATCTATATCAAATTTAATAGTCGATAATATATCCGTAGCTTCATAGATTACTAACTCTAATTTAAGCCATCCACTTTTGGCTAACATCTGTGAAGTAAGTTGCAACTCTACCAAGCCACCTTGTGCGTTAACTATAGTTAGATTATTAAATACTTTTGTTCCATCTGGTTTAACTCCATATACCCTTACTGTTTTATTTTCCAATGAAAAAGGTACTCTATTATCTAATAAATTAAATAATAAGTACCTTGCTGTATCATTTTGTTTAACTTTTATAGGATCGTATAGATCTTTATTAATCTCTAAATTAATTTTTCTTAGAAACTTCATGATTACCTCCCTACATATTATATGTAATCTATAGTTTCAGGAATTACCTTAAGAACTGCTCTACCATCTTCAACCTTAAATAAATGTATATTATTAAATATATACTCATCCTTATCTATAACTAAATAATCATATATTATTTTAAAGTCGATTTTATCTTCTCCAAAGTAATCCATATCTTGTATGCCAGTTGCTACGCATTTTATCTCTTTACTCTGTTTACTATAAAATAAAGTCATTTTACTTCGCATCTCTTCTATATTAGGCATTAATACCCCTCCTATGCTATTACTGTATAACTTATTACTAAATTTTCATTTGCATATGCTATTTTATCTTCTAGAACAGAGACAAAATTTAAAGAACCTCTTACCACTATTTTATTATCTTTTCTTTGTTCACCTTGGCAGTAAAATTCTCTTACAGCCCAATTGCTATTTTCACCTTCATGATATAATCTAACTTCTCTAACATTAGTAGAAACGCTTACGGTTTTACCTTCAAATTCAGCTGGTAACTGAACTATAACTCCTGTTAAACCACCTGTATTAGGAGGTAACGCAGGCAAAGTAACATAACCACTATATTGTAAGTGATGGTATTGTCTTTTACTATCACCAAACTTATTATAAAAGCCTTCTTCTGGACTTATAACTATTTTACTACCATCAGGTAATTCACTTTCAAATGTACCAGTTTCCATCCATATTTTTGTCATTCCATTCTTAGAAGAAAATAATCTTCCGACAATCTTATCAGCTATTATACCCTCTGCTGTAAATGCACTTGTAAAATCCCAATCCTTTCCGTCTGGAGTCCTCTGTTGACTAATTTGTATTCCAGCACTTCCTCCAATCATACAGCCATATGTAGGTGAATTAGGATCTAAGTCTTCCCATATAAATGCTCTTACATCTTGTAATTGTCCTATCTCTTTTTGAGCTTTCAATTTAGCTTTTGTAGCATCTAAAAATCCTTGTATTTCATTTGCTTTTACGCTACCATCACCATTTAAAATACTTTCTACTTTACTTCTAACATCACTCTGCTTATTAAAAAAATTTTCTTTAAATGCTCCCACATCTACAGACTCATATTTCCTTGTTAGTATGTTCCAGGTATATCCTACACACCTTGATGCAAAATCAATGTCTAACTTCTCATGATATATTGATATTGTATCACCTAGTCCAATATTAACTAATCCTTTGACATACTTATATTTAGTAGTGTTCTCTAAAGGAGCAACTTTTGTAGTACCTGTTACAGTTGGCTTGTCAAGTCCACCATCATACAACTCTTTCATTCTAATTCTCATTGATTTATATAATTCTTCAACTGTATCAAATCCTTCACCATCACTAGAATCTTCTTTTAGCTTTAAATCGGACATTTCTACAAAATCCTCTTTAATTTCTCTGTACTTATTTATTAGTGGGCTATCTATGTATTTTTCCGGAAGCATTCTTCCATTAAAGGCTACAGGATAACCTCTTGTTATTACATTATCCTCATTATCTTCTAAACCTAGCTCTAGCATATTATTGCCATAGTTTATATAAGCCCCATAATCACCACCGATATGATCATTTACAGTTATATTATAATTGTCTAAGAATATCTCGCCACCCCACCTAGAAATAAGTGTATTATCAGCATTTCCATTAATAGCAGCAACTCTATTCATTTTTACAAAATATGCTGTTGCTAATTTTTTTATATTAGATTTACCACTAAATTTTGTTCCATTAAGTATTATATCTAATGCTTCTTGACATGTTTTATTCTCAGCTCTATTATCTAAAATAAGACTTTTATTTAAATCAAAGAATATATGCCTGGCCTTTATATTTAAGCCACCTACCATATTCTTTTTAATACTATAAACATGAAATAACTGACCAGTAGAATAAGGAGTTGGAGCTTTAATAATTCCATCATTTTTTATAAACTTCCATCTACCTTCTTTATCACATGGATGTGATAACTCTATTTCACAAATTCCATTTAGCTTAATTTTAAATAATGCTTTATTAGGACTTAATGTGACGTTACCATCAGATTCAAAGTCATTGTTCTCTGGACTATAAAACTCTATAGACATTACAAACACCTCCAGTTTGGAATAACTGTAATAGAAAAATTACCATTCCAATTAAATTTATTTTCCCCAGGCTTAAGATATAAATCTTCCCACTTACCAGTTTTTCTATTATTCTCAATAGATCCTTCTCTATAAATGAGTTCTAGATCTGTATCAATTATTATCTCTTGTCCTATATTTAATTTAATTAGATTATCATTAACATATAGATTAAGCATACCTTCACCTTTTATACGGTAAATAGGTTTAGATACGTCTCCATAATTACATAATGTTGGAGGTAAGGAAATTTCATGTACACCATCTATATCATAAGTGTATGGATCACATATAAAATTTATATTGGCTTCACCTAATCCATTAAATACAGTCTTAAAATTATTAGGTACTTCAACTTTTTTGACCTTATAAAAATAACCCAAGTCAGTAGAAAACATTAATTTATTATCCTCTATCTGATTGAGCCATCTTTTAATACTTCTATATCTGTTTTTTATTATTTTCTCATCTAGAATATCTAAATTTACCGGAATAACTATATCGTCATAACCACCTAAATCTTCATACAAATCACCATCAGCACCATCTATACTTATAGGATTCATACGTTTATTAGGGAAAGGAATTATAACTTCATTTAGTAACTTAATTTTAAAATCTTTATAACTATTCTTATTATTGAATACAATAAATTCCGCCATCTAATTTCCTCCCCTTGATACACTATAACTATTCTGATCCTCACTTATATTTTCTATAACCATTGGAGTTGTTACCTCTGCAATGACTTCACTATCTAATGGTACAGAAACTTTAGCTATAATATTAAAACTTGGATTATAATTTTTACTAGCACTATTAGTATTTTCTACATTAACATTATTCTCTGCGACTACTCTAGCTGTAGTTCTAGCAGTTTCATAATCTACTGTGCCTTTCATTTTAGCAAATAAATCCTTCATGTTTGCATCAATATCTTTTTCTAAATTAGGAGTCTCTATATCAATACCTACACCAATACCTTTTACTATGTTAGTACCTATCAAATCTCTCATTACACGAGAAGGTGAATGTATCCCAAAGAAATCTTTAATTCCTCCAATTATATTACTAGCAAAGCCTCCTATTTTATCCATTATCCAGCCACCCATATTAGAAATACCATTCCAGAGACCTTGTATAAGATTCTTACCTATACTAGCTGCGTTATCCCAACTAAGAATATTCTTTAATCCTTGAATTGCACTTATTGCAACATTTTTTGCAGCTTGTACCAAATTCCCTACTGAACTACTTATACCATTAGTAACCCAACTTATTAAGTTCCTACCAATACTTCCTCCTGAGGTAAATATCCCTTTTATTCCATTTACAACACTTTCAGCCGTAAACTTAGCAACTGTACCTATATTAGATACCATAGATTTAATTCCATTACCAATACCAGTTATTAAATTCTTACCAATACTAGCCCAATTCATTAAGGTAAATACATTTACTATAGCCATTATTATTTGTGGAATATTAGCAACTAGTGTTGGTATAGATTGAATCAATCCTTTAATAAGCATTCCTATAATTTGAACACCTGCCATAAGTATTTGAGGTAACGCATTGTATATAGCATTTGCAAAACTATTTATTATCCTAGGAACCTCTGCAATTAACGTAGGCAAAGCACTAACTAATCCTTGTACTAAAGCTAGTATAATATCTATTGCTACATCTAATATCAAAGGTAAATTTTCAATTATCATGTCACACATTGAAACCATTAAGTTAACTATAGTTGGTATTAAGGTAGGTAAATTCTTTGCTAAACCTTTCCCTAATGTTGTCAAGGCTTGTAACCCTATCTCTAAGAGCATTGGTAATGACTCAACAATACCATTTACAAGTGAAGAAGTTACATTAATTCCCGCTTGTACCATTCCAGGTAATATAGAACTTATTAATTCCGGTATTTTATTAATAATTGATGGAAGTAATTTATCAATTAATTTTCCAATACCATTTATAGCAATTTCTATTCTTGGCAATAAATTTTCCCCTAAAGTCCCCACACTATTAACTAAATTATCTACTAGCTTATCAAAATCAGCATTATCATCAGCCATACCAGTTAATAAATTATTCCAAGCTGATTTAGTCATGCTCAAACTACCTTCAATCGTAGAAGCAGCTTCTTTCGCTGTAGTTCCAGTTATACCCATTTCATTTTGTATAACATGAATGGCTTCTATTATGTCGCTAAAATTACTAATATCATACTTAATACCGCTAATTTTACTAGCTTCTTGGAGTAACCTCTGCATTTCTTCTTTAGTTCCTCCAAAACCTAGTTTAAGGTTATCTAACATGGTATAATTTTGCTTTGCAAATCCCTGATATGCATTTTGAATATTTTCAATTGCTGTCCCCATTTTATTAGCATTATCAGCCATGTCCTCAACAGCCATATTACCTATTTTAGCAGCTTTTTCAGTGTCTCCACCAAGTCCTTGTAATAATGAAGCTGCAAATCCTGTAATAGTATTCATATACTCGTTTGCAGACATTCCTGCTGCCTTATATGCATTATTTGCATACTCCATTACTTTATCGCTACTGTTCTTAAATAATGTTTCAACCCCACCAGTCAATTGTTCATATTCAGCATATTGTTTTACCGACAAACCGGCCAAAGTTGCTACTGCAGTTGTAGCAGCAGCAACCATCCCAGCTACTGCTGTTGCACTAGTTTTAGCCATACTACCAATTTTTCTACTAAGACTTTTTATATCTTTTTCTGCACCTGAATTATCAACCGTAGTATCAATAATTATTTTTCCATCAGCCAAGTTGTTCACCTACTTTCTTTATAAAATAAAAAAAGCAGGCATTGGCTCACTACTCTATGGTGTGGCTCTAAGCTCTGTCTTTTGGATCTTCTAATTTAATTATCTTTTTGCATCTAGGGCATTTAATTTCACCTTTAACAAAATCAGCTTTTAAGAGTAGCTGATTGCAATTTGCACATCTTATATCTTTAATTCTCATCACCTCGTTATCTATAAAAGCACTAATTTTAATTTAAGATAATTAGAATATTTACAACACTTTACTTAAATCCTCGCTGCTTAATAAAGCTATAGTTATATCATCAAGTTTATTCTGCTCATCCTTAGAAATTGGTATTTCATATAACTTCTGCATCCGCTTATAATAAGCCTTTTGTTCTTTATCCTTAACTTTAGATAAATCCATGCTTCTATATCCCATAATCTTAACTATCATATTATCATCTTTAAGGGACTTGAACATAGCTTTAAACTTCCACCAATGCAAATACTCTATATCTTGCAAATCTACTCCATATTGATCTAAGAAAGCACTATAAATATAATCATCATCATATTCAAAGCTGTAAATTTGAGTAACGCCCTTACTTTTACCATTTCCTTTTGATGAAGATACATCTTTACCACATCTATAAAACCACAGCATTTGTTCTATAGCTTCTTTAATATTTTCAGGTATATCTGGATAATAAAGTTGTAATGCCATAAGAATTTTATCATCTTCATCTATAATTCCATCTTGCATTAATAATTCAAATAAAATAGAAGTACGAAAATCACTATTAATCTCGTACTCCTTATTATCAATGTTAACTGTAGTTGGAACTAAGTCGACCAAAATATTCATTATTTCTTACTTCTTCTAGTAGCTCTATTAGGGGAGTATTTATTCATTAGCCTGTCAAGTTCTTTCTTTTGCTCATTCATTTTTAGAACAAATTCCTCTAAAGCCTTTATACAAACCATCAGATTAACTTTATTTCCAAAAACTTTTTTATCTGTTCCTTCTCCAAACATAGTATTAAATACTTCGAATATAGCTGTACATAATGTTCTTATACCTTCAACGTTATTCATCCCTTGAACTTCTTCTTTTACAAGTTGTAAATTATTCAACACTTCATCAAACTTTTCAGCAACTTCAAGATCATATACATCTAAATCCTCTAATTCAACTCCGTTAATTATCATTTAACGTTCCTCCATTTCTATTTTATAGTCCAACTACTTCCTAATGTAGCAGTCTTTAAAGCTCCATTATCTTTAAATGTGAATTTTTCCAAATCAAAAGGTACTCCTTTAAATTTATCTTCACTATCATTAAATGTTATTCCTGACACAGAAATTTCAGTTACAGAACCAGTATTAGAATACGCTACATCAACAACCTTCTTAGTAAATCCTTCTTCAAATGTCTTTGTAGAAGTATCAAAAGTCCCTTCAATTGGATCACTTTGTCCTAAAAAAGTACCTGAAATTCCTAATTCCCCATCATTATCATCAAAGCTATCTACAGCAATAGCAACTTTAAATTTTCTAGCTCTAAATTTATTTTCTTCAGATGCCTTCTTATCTAAATCAACTATTATATACTCTGTTTCTGTATCAGCACCAGTTAATAACATTTCTCCAATATTTCTTATATACTCAATTGCTTTATCAGAAGCTATTTGATCTGTATTAAATGATATTGACCACTCATAACCAGTAATACTTTGAGTAGCACTTACTTGATTTATATATCTCTTTGAAGTAGTTTGAGCACTTGGACTTTCATTAAGTTCAGTAAAACCAGTTCCTAAAAGTTCAAACATATCATTTACTTTTAAATAATTAGCTTGTATACTTCTCTTTCTAATTCCCATTCTATCTTCCTCCTTTTTGAAAATAAGTAATTCTCATTTGAATTTGATATCTAGCTTTATCAACATCTGTTTGAAATGCATAACCAGTAGTTAAACACTCTATTGTTCTACACTCTTTATCATTTAAATCAGGTAAATTGCCTTTTATATTTTCTTCTTCTATCCAATTTGCAAAATCTTCATAAAAACCACAATTACTTATATTTTGCAATACATCAGGTCCATATGACTCCCTACTACAAAATATAAACTCAAACTTTCTTATGCTAGATCCATCTACATATTTTTTTATTATTGGATCACATGGAGTTTCTTCAATACTGTACATAGTTGATTCCTCACCAAGATAATCAACATTTACTTTTACTGCTCCATTAAATTCCTGCAGATAAGGGCATGTTCTTATAAATTTTCTAATACTATCTATAATCACTTAGCTCTACCTCCTACAAAATCAGCTATTGTTTTAACTACACTATTCCCTTTATCGGCCCAAGCTCTTTTATCCCATCTCTTACCTCTTAAGCCTCCAAAGCTAGTACCTTGTTTACCATTTCCGGCATTCTTATAAAATTGTTCAGCTGCATATGGAGCGTTATACTCAATATTAGTAGGATTAACTTGAACCATCATATCCTTCAATCTACCAGTTAAGAAAGGTGTATAAGGATTCATAATTTTGTAGCATTCCTTAGTAAATCTAACTTGAGCTTTTCCATTCTTATTAAGATACCTCTTAAGTAATATTTTTTCTGTTTTATCCATTTCAATTCTTACAGTTGTAGCCATTACTTACACTCAACCTCCCAATGACCTGACCATTCCTGAACACCAAGAATATTAACAACATCATCAAAATTATTTTCCAAGTCAGTTATTGAGTTAGGTTTAAGTCCTGTAATTTCAAAATCAATTTCACCTTTAACAATTATGTCATTAACTCCAAAAGTAAAATAATTAGGTCTTTCTTCATTGGTTAACTTAGCAAATCTTTTAGGACTAATATATCCTGGTATTTTATCAATAAAAATAATAATGCTATCATCACGATTTAATCCTTTATCGCCAACAGTAGCATTCCTTTTACCTTGCCAATTAACTTCCCTTATAACAACTCTTTGATACCTATCAACATCATTTTCTTTATCATAATACTTATTATAAAGAGTGATATCAGCATTCTTAAATAATACCCCCATAATATCACCCCATTAACTTAACAAATGGAGCTGGTAATAAGTCTTTAATATCATCAGTTATGGTCCATTTTCCTTCATCAGAGAAAGTCATGCTTTGACCACCCTCACTAAATGATTTCACTCCTGGCATTACTTTATAACTTTCAGCTTTTTCAACTAAGAGTTGAACAGCTATTCCATAATTGGATAAAACATATTCTTTAGTCCACTTATGATTACCAGTAACATTTAAATAGCCTTTAATCTTTTCTATTGCAATATCCTCATTAGAGTACATTTAACCCCTCCTTAATAGAAAGTAAAAGAGAGTAACTAAGTACTCTCTCTCTATGCTTCATTCATAAATCCTTTTGCTTTTAGATCTGCAATTAAATTATTAAATGCTGTTACTACTACTGCAACTTCTGCCCCACCATCTAACGCATCTACTTTATTTAATTTATTAATTACTGCATCTGCTCCTTTGGGACCAGCTGGTCCCGGATCCCCTTTTTCGCCTTTTTGTCCAGCTGCTCCTGCAGGTCCGGTTTCTCCTCTTTCTCCTTTTGGTCCAATAGGTCCAGGAGTAAGTTCTATGTTTGCAATCCCTTCTTCTATATGATCTAATTTTGCTTTTGTTATTGTTTCACCATCAACCCATGTTTGCTTTTCATATGCTGCCATCCTTCATTACTCCTTTCCTACTTTTGCCTTACCAACTTTGGCTTTTCCTACCCTAGATGTCTCTAGGGCTTGATTAGGGTAAAGTGATAGTTCCTATTCCTAATTCTTCTCCATGAGGTAATGTTGGTAATGCAGTAGCAACAGCTTTAGTAAATTCTCCAACTGGATCTATAGATGTATAAGTTCCAACGAAAATCTTATTATCTAACATAGAAGCTTCTTCCATCTTTCCATCACCAATAAGTTTAACCTCTTCAGCTGTTAACCCATAAATAGTCTCCCCTAATGTTTCATCTCCAAACATAGATATTACATTTTCAGGGAAATATCTAGCAGTCGTATATCCTTTAGTACTTTCTTTCTTGTATTTTCCTTCATAAATTACTATTTGAGGTAAATCTATTTGTGCTAATAGTTCATTTAATGCAGCTAAAGTAACAATCTTGTCTGAATTAACTCCATAAATAGCTTTTCTTACACTTACACAATTGCAAATAGTTTTAACAACTTTTCTAGAAGTTAGTGCTCTTGTTGGTCTTGAACCACTTTCAGTTTCAACTGCATCAGCTAATGCTGCTAAATCATCTAATGGAGTATCACTTTCAGGTGCTTGCCATGTAAATACCTTTTTGTTTCCATTTGGAACTTTATAATCCATAGTTACTTTAATCTTGTTTTCATTAATAGCAATTTTACCTGTAGATAATAACTCCATTCTCATAGCTTCAACTCTAACCCTAACTGAATCTGTCATTTTTTCAGCATCATTGTAAAGTAAAGATAAGACAAAAGCTAATTCTGAGTCTGTTCTTGGATTATTTATCTTAATAATTTCTTTTTCTGCAATTTTAATCTTTCTCTTAATAAGAGCTAGGCTTGCAACACCTTTTTCAATTGCTTCTCTTGAAGCTAACTGAGTTTCTGTATCAAAAGCATGCACTTCTGCACTTACAGGAAGTCCCCCTGTTCCTAAGATCATGTCAAATTCAATGTCTTGAATTTTACGCTCTGGGAAAAGTGATTCCCCTAACATTGGAGTAACTTTTCTTTCTTTAAAATAATTAACTAATTCATTTGTATTAAAAACTTCTTCTAATCTTGGCATTTATTATTCACCTTCCTATCTAAATTTTATATTTGGTACTTTTGCTTTAGCAGCAGTTTTAGCACCTTCGTCAAAACCATCGAATACTCTATCTTCTCTCAAGTAACCTTCAACTATTATTGAAGCTGGCGCATCTCCGTTTGTTACATCTACTGTTTTATAAAGAATCCCTATAGGATTACCTTCGAAACTTGATCCACTTGGTTTTATAACTACACCTGTAACATCAATGAAAGAACCAGCTTTTACATACTTTCTCCCATTCTCATCAGCTTGAGTAACATTTGAAGCTAATACAGTTCCTGAAAAAGTAACTAAATTCTTTTCAGTAACTAAAATCTCCATATCATTTTCATAATTTGATCTTTTAAAATACATATTCTACTCCTCACTTTCACAATAAACTTTATCAATATTAAATTTTGATATACAAGGCCATAAGTGTTCAATTGTAACAATTACTTCACCATCGTTATTCTCATTAATTCCTTTTAAAACCCCTTTTATTTCACTTCCGTCGCTACCTCTAGCTATTACTTCTTTATTCATTTGAAATTCAGTAATATTCACTTTATCATCCTCCTTATTTATCACCCCAAGGATTACTTGGAGCACTTGATCTTGAATTGTTTTGAGCTGCAATAGAAGCCCCAATACTAATTGGTTTTCCATCTGATCCATTACCAGGTACATAACTAGACTGTTTCATTTTTTCAGTAACTATTGCCTCAAGTCCTTTTGACCAATCTTCAGCTATAGAGTCTATGACTTCCTTAGTCTTATCAAAATCTTCACCTAAGCATTTCTCAACTACACTAGCTGGCAGCTTCTTATCCTTTGCATATTTCATAGCTTCAGCTAAAAGATCTTTTCTTGCATTAGCTGCTTTTTCATCAGCTAGTTGCTTCTCTAAATCAGCTAATTTCTTAGCCATAGGATCAGTAACTATATCAGGATACTTTTCCTTAATAAAAGGCTCAAGCTCCTTCTCTAAATTATTCTCCTTCCAAGTCTTTAAAGCTTTATTGTGATATTTATCATTTTCACTCTCCATATAAGCTTTAAAGTCTTTATCATTTTTCATTTTTTCCTTAAAGGCCTCTAAGGTAAGTCCACTTTCTTTTAGTGACTTAGCTAAATCACTATCTTTTACTAATTCATCAATATCTTGATCATCAGTAGCTTTTTCAATTAGTTTTAATAAATCTTTCTTTAACATATATCCTCCTTATCCCACAAACCTCTTTATGAGCCTTGTGACACAAAATTATTTAACTTAGTTAGTATTTATATCCCCTTGTACAAGAAAGCTTCCACAAGACGATTACAGGCAAAATAAAAAGCCTTAGTTTCCTAAGACTTAAATACTTAACACACTACTACAAGCTAATGTCTGTCTTTGCATTTTGTTAATTGTATCAATTACAGCTTTAGCAGTTTCAATAACCTCTTTATTCGCTGGTTCATAAGTTTTCTCAAATATATCAGGCTTACATGGATACCTCTCTCCATTAACTCCTGTTATTATATAACTACCTTTGTGTATATAATGTTTTCCTTCTAATGTTCTAATATACGGATATTTCTTACCATAATCTGTATCAAAATATTCCAACTCATCTAAATTTAAATCTTGTCCTTCACTTTCAATAATTTCTATGGTATCAAATCCATCTTCTAATCCAGATTTAAAAACTTCAGCATCAATAACTATCGGTTTCTTTCTGTACTTAGCCATATTATTACCTCCATTTATTCATATTAAATTTTCTACACCTGCGCCTATGCCGATTAGTTGTTAAATAATCCATAGTCCAATTTGCGAATAATCTCTTTAACATTTTTCCTCCTTAATTTTAGGCATAATAAAAGCACCTACCATTTAACTTAGTAAGTACTTTTATAAAACCTTTTTTAATACTTCTTTATACAATTCTCTTAATGTCACATCTTTAAGCTCTAAATCTAATTCATCATCTTTATAATCTAAAAGTCCAACATCAGGTAAACATTCTTCTTTGTCTATGTTTTTATAAACCTTTTTTAAATCTAATATCTCAATACTAGCTAAATCATCAGTTTCTCCTACATAATGAAGAAGAACCTCATAATCTGGTGTTTCATATCCATCAGTAGTTATATTGTTACAATCATTTATAAAACAACATTTAGATATAATTTCATCATTTATTTCATTTAAGCTCAATGATTTTACTACTTTCGCCATAACAACACCTTCTTTTTTATATTATTATTTAAATACCTTTTATTAGGGTAATATGCTGTAATTATATCACTATTAACTATCACTATCAAATCTTTTCCTTTTATATTTTTAATATATACATTTTTACCAAATGATAGTCTTATCTCATCTGGATTTTTTAAACTTTCTACTATTTCATCTATATTAGATGGGTTTAAAAATTCCTTATGGTCCTCTAAGATATGCCAGTATTGATCTATACTTTTTCTACTTTTATTTATAACTTCTATAGGTGTTACTATTTCTTTTTTTATAGCTTTTTTCCAATACTTCATTCCATTTTTAGCTTCATTTTCATCCAAAATACCTGAATTAATTTGTGATCTTAATATCCCCCAATTACTTTTCTTAGCAAACAATTGTAAACTTATCACTAAATGTTTTTCATCATCTTCCTGGACATAAAAGCATTGACAATTTGGATGTCTAGGTAAACTCGGCCTATTAGAATCATAAACATTAAATACCTTATTATGATCATTCATGCATTTATCACAAGTATTACACAAACAAGCATTATACCTAACTTTTTTAATTCCATATTCCTTGAAATAATTTTCTGTAACTTTACTTTCTATTCTAGCTATCTCTGTGTCAACTAATCTTTTCACATTATACTTATTAACATCAAATTGTTTTTCAATATGAGACTTAATTTGATTTGCATTTATTTTACCATTGAGAAAATCCTTAATCTCCTTATGAAGCATTTTGGAAATATCATTACCATTATTCCAAACTCTATCTGAGAATTTTAACCCTCTATAGTGTTCATTAACTAACTTTTCAATAAACCTTTTATTATCCTTTAATCCATAATATTTAAGATTCTTCTCTGCTGCATCAATTAATATATTATTAATAGTTTCAGTAGAGTTCTTAATCTCAGCACCAAACATGCTTAAAATCAATTTCGATAGTTTATTGTAACAACTATCTTTTTCTTTTTTATTTAGACTCAACACATTATCAACAATAGTGTAAGTAAGCAAAATCATAGCTATCTCTTTTAAAATATTTTCCTTATTTTCTTCCTGCTCCCTGTATACTTCCTTTAAATCTTCTTCAGATGACTTATAAATATCTTCTAAAAATTTCTCTCTATCCATTATTCATCACCATGTTCTAAATCAGGAATACTTTTCATTTCTTCTTGATTTTCTTCATAAACCTTTTTTCCTTCAGCAACCTTATTATTTACAAAACTCAACAAGCCTCTTCCAGTATCTTTTGAAACAACTCCTTCTGGTAATTGAGCTAACATTTGAGCTGTTGCCAAATCATCACTAGGTATATTAGGAGTATATAAGAACTTAACATCTTTATAATCAAATTTCTTATTCTTTTTGATATCTAAATACTTAAATAGAAATCTAATTCTATTTTTAACCATGTTTTTATGTGCTTTTATTTCAAGTGAACACTTATTTTCCAATACGATTAATCTAGATCTTAAAGCTATACCACTCAAATTACTTTGCAATTTCTCATTATGATTAATATGACATGCGAGTTGATACATTACATCCTCATATCTATCTAACGTATTTTGAATAAATGTATCATTAACATTTTTAATCAACCATGCTGCATCACTATTTTTGTTTTTTAATTGAATTATTCCCAATTTCTTCATTTCAGGAATTTTTTCTGGCTCAACTGATGCATTTTTGAATAGTAAATAAGCATTTCTAAAGTCACTTATTTCATTACCAATATCAGAAAGATTAGTTTCAAAAGCATCTTGAAGTCCTTTTAAATCTTTATAAAGGCTATCATCAACACCTTCTTCTGTTAAATCTCCAATAGTAACTGGCACTTCTCCAAAAATATTTTCAGTAGGCTGTGATATTTCATTAAATTTACTATCAAAGTGATATATCTTATCAGATGTATAAACATCTATATAAGAAATTGTATTTTCAAAATCATTTTTAAAAGCATGAATAAAAAATAGAACTTTTCCTGATACACTATCAAAATAAGCATAGCCATCAGTTGGTTTTATAATCTTACTACAAAAATCCGCATTATCATCTATGTAATATATTTCATAAACCTTTGTGAAAATCAGTAAATATTTCATTAAATCAGAGTCATGTAATTCATTCCAATGAGCTGTATAGTATTCAATATTCTCAACAATTTCATCATTATCACTTCTAGACTCATAAGTAATATCATTTCCAACTGTATAGGCAACTTCTTCTCTTATAAACTTTTTAATATAATTGGTATTTATCTTAAGATTAGACCTTTCAGTAACAAATAAATACTTCCTTATAGCATCTGTATCCCCCCTATAATAGCGATACATCTTCAAGTAAATATTTCTAAAAACACGATATGATCCATACGCTTTCTTTACTAATTTAAGATGTTCTGGATTACTTAAATCTAATCCTATTTCTTTCTTAAATAACTTTTTTATTAATTCACTTATTTTCAACCTTCACACCTCCTACAAACCAAGTAATCTTCTATCCAATAATTGAATTTGTATACTTCCTTCAATAGTATCTATCTTCAACCAAAATTCAGCAGATACGTCAGCAGCATCATCATGTACTGTGAATTTTTGTCCAGCAAACTCCATAAGTTGATTTGTAAATTCTTCATCTTCTTCAGCAAAAATAAAAGTACCATTATTTACGTATGGTACTATCGTTGAAATCTTATCATCCTTATTTTTTCTTTGCATTTCATTAATTATAGTTATATCTCTAAACTTCAGAATTGGATGCTCCTTAATTGCTTTTTCTAACTGGTTTGCATCAGCACCATTAAAGGTGTTCTTTTCAATATTTACATGAGTAATATCTTCATACTCAAGCAAATAATCAACCATCTTCTGAATATATTTATCAAACTCTTTCCTAGCATTTATTTTTTCTAACTTCGCTTTTCTAGCATACTTATTACCATTACTAGATTCAGAACCAACTAAAAATGCACAATAGTCATTGTTTGCACCACCACTTGCAGCAGGATCCACACAAAGCATAGTTTTAATAAAGTCATGAGTTTCTATAGTTTCTCTCGGTTCAGTACTCAACCTCTTAAAGTATTTTTCACCTATGGAATCGACATCCCCTTGAACCTCTTGTTTAAAACTATTTGGATTTTCGTAGTAATCTAACGCAAGTTCTAAGCAATCCCAAAATTCACTCCATAGAGTTTTAAATTGCATTTCCTTTTCATGCTCATAATAAAACTCTTTAGCATCTTCAAGTCTATCTTCATTTTTAAAGTTAAAAAGTATATCTCTAAATTCTTTCCATAGTCCAGTTGAAAAATAATGATCCAATCCATTAACTTTTTCACCCTTTTCATTGATAAAATCATCTATAAATACACCTTTATATTTCTTAAATTTCCAAGTTGCCGATTTCAATAGCCTACTATAGAAACATTCTTTATGTTGCTGTGTTCCCCAAGCCATAAGAACGGTACCTTTTTTAACAATCTTACCATTTCTTTTAACTGGTCTTTGCTTTGCAAACTTAACGTCATCTGAGTATCTTTTCCACTTTTTTTGTCTAGCTTCTTCTGTTCTAACATCATCTTCAGATTGATAATCATCAAGGATGATTAAATCAGGTCTAGTATTTCTATATTTTCTACCTCTCATTGGAGAAGTAGAAGAAATTGCTTCAACAAATGTTCTATTAGTAAACTCTAATTGAGTTGCATTACACTTATAATCCTTATTTGCATCATCAAGCAACTTTCCAAATGCATCTTCAATGTATTTATTTTCTATGACATTATCTTTTATATCCTTAATGAACTTTTCAGCAGTAGATCCTATATCAGAACAAATCAAAACATAAGTTTTATGCTTATAGGCCATACTCCAAATACTAGGTCCCAAAGTACCAAATGCACTTTTTCCAGTACCTCTTGAAACTACTCTGCCTAATTGTTCTGGACCATCACCAATAATAGAATCCTGGATATCCCTCCAAAGTTCATGATGTACTTCAGCTAGTGGAGCTGCAGTATTATCTTCCTTTGGTAAATATATATCCTGTAAAAAATACAAACAAAAAAACTCTAGAGAAATCTGTCCTAATTGCCATGCAAGTCCATGGAACCCGAACAAATTCTTAGAGTTTTCAAGTATACGATTTTCTGTTAATTCCTCAGACTTAGCTTCTGGAATACCTATATCAGTATAGGATTTTTTCAAATAGTGATAAAGCAACCATTTGTTTCTTGCTTCATCACTTGGGAACTCAAATGGTATATTCAAGCTTTATCACTCCTTCTTTAGCTATTTTTAATTATTAGATTTATTTCTTGAAATATATTACTCATGTATACCTCAAAGAATACCAAGAATCTATTAGCATCATCTATTCCTACACAAACATTATTTATATCATCTACACTAACATATTTACTCACTAAGTTTACATCTTTCTCACTTAATTCCCCTCTATTATGAATGATAGCATTTCTTATTTTTCTTAATACATCTAATTCCTGAAAGTATTTCGAATTAGAGTTCTTAATATTTTTGCTATCTAATACTAATTTATAAGCCATAATATTACTACATCTCTCTTTTTTCAAGATATTATTTATTTCTCTTTCAGTAACTAGTAGCGTACAAATTTTATTTAAATATTCTTCTGCTATAGTATAAATATGAACACATAACATTTCAGCCATGTACCCTCCACACAAATTACTGTCTATCAATGTAAACATAAATAAATCAATTCTTTCTTCATGTGACATTTCAATCAACTTTTTATTATCACGTATTTCATTAGTCTTATCTATTTTTTGCTTGTAACTTACATAGTCATCTAATTTCAATTTAATAAATTCAATAACCATACCTATTAAATGTACATCGTATTTAAGTTCTTCAACTAAATCGTTATAATCACCAAGATATTTTATAATCATTTATATCATCCCCTCTCATAAAATACATTATTCTACAAGAGAGTTCATTTTCCTTCTTTATCCAGTTTTAATAATTGCACCGTGTGAATTTCTTTTATACTTCCTAGCTTTCATTGTTTCCCTAAGATCAGCAAACTCATCTTCTAGGATAAATTTCTTACATCCATAATGAGCACATGTAATATATCTATTATATAATAATAAGAACCCTCCATTATGAGAGTTCTTATTTGTTATCTCTTTTATCTATTGCGGCTTTTGCATTCTCAGGTAAAAAGTCAAATGCCTCTTCTATTTTCTTAGGCTGAATTATCATCCTATCAACTATAAAATTAAGCATTGAAAATAATCTCGAACATATATCATCATTATCATCAATATTCATTTCACCAGGATGAACTGAATTATTACCTGTAACTCTTACATAATCAAGTGCTTTCTGAACTTGGACTGGTAAACCCTTCTTTACTAAACTCGCTATATCATCATTTATATTTTTTCCCTTCTCACCTAAATGAATACACAGTTTTTGTAATGCTAGCCTAAGCAATGCTGCAGTCGCTTTTTTTGAATGTGGAAATACTTCCCTAGCCTCATTATACAAATCCTTTATATCTTTTGGCATATCCTCATAAGGTAACGGTATATTAGATGTACTTGGTACTAACATCTTATCGTTACACCAAATATGATAATTTTTGCATGCTTTACAAGTAGTAATACATACCTTTATATCTCCATCTATATTTCCGCTATATATATAACAGTCATCATAATACGTAAATGTTACAAGCTTCTGAACTTGTTGTGCTAATGTATTACAATATGGACATGTAAAAGCATCCACATCTAATGATGGTGCTACATATTTATACATAATATCATCTCCTCCCATAGAAATAATTCTACAGAATTTGGCATTTTCCTTTATTTAAATATATCAAATATGCTAAATGTAGTCTTTTTATAGACTTTATTATAAGCAGCCTTTTTAGGATCTTTCAACCATCCAGCACCTTTCTTACCATAACCAGGTATTAAAGCTTTCTTAACTGCTCTTTTTGCTTTACCAGTAGTCCTTGCTTTTATACTTTTCTTTAGTGAAGGTTTCCTCATACCTATTTTCATAACAAACACCCTCTTAAAATCTGCATTAGCCTTGTACAGCCTCTTTATTTTTAACTAATAACTTATTAGTCTATATAAATTCTAACACCTTCACAAGCCTAATACACTATTTATTTTCATATTGCTTAATTAACTTATAGAAAGATGTCTTTTTCATACTGGTTAATTCCATAGCTTTTACAGCTGTAATTTTTCCATCCTTCAATTTCGTATAAACCTCTTCCCAATTATCAGGATAAGATATTCTTGGCCTTCCAAATTTTTTACCTTTGGATTTAGCTGCTGCAATTCCCTCAGCTTGTCTTTGTTTTATCTTAAGTCTTTCTTTTTCAGCCATATAACTAAGTAACTCAAATACTATATTGGATATTAAAGTTTTTTCTAAATCAGATTTTCCAACAGTATTGAGTATTGGAGTATCTATAACAACTATGCTTATTCCTTTTCTCTCAAGAAACTGCCATTCTTCCTTAATCATAGTCATATCTCTACCAAGTCTATCGAGTTCTTTAATTATTAATGTATCACCAGAACGTAATAAACCATTCTTTAATGTTTGATAACCTTCTCTATTAAAGTCTTTACCAGATTGTTTATCAGTTATTATATCTCTTTCTTGAATTTCAATATTGTTATCTTCACAATATTTAAGAACACTTTCTCTTTGTCTATCAAGATTTTGGTCTTTAGTAGAAACTCGTAAATAAGCAAAAGTTTTATTCATCACAAACACCTCGGTTTTTCAAAAGTATTATAGAAAATGTGGAACTGGTCAACGGGGTAATCGAGGATATCCATTTTAGAAGGTACCCCTACAGCTCTTATCTATAAATACATTTTAAACCTATAGTTCGTAAAAGTAAATATATTTTAACGGACGTTTGTAAAATATTTTTAACACTTATTTGAACCAAAATATAATAATGTTATATTAGTTTGTAATACTCTACCATTACGAACTACTTAATAACCTTTAAATTCTTAATATCTTCAAGCTCCTTCTTTAATTGGTTACTATCTTTGTTCTTATCACTATTGCCAGAATCACTAATATCTTCCTTAGCAGCAGTAGGAACACCAAGAGATCTGTCTAACAGATACTTAGTAGCATTATATTTAACACGTTGATCACTACTCTTATAGGCTAAATCCAACATTACATCTACCAGGCTATTAGTTTCATTTACTATTCTGTTTGTAGCTTTATTTTTAAGGTGGTTTCTGCACTTGTCAAGCTCAGCCTTAAACTCTTCATCTTTCTCCCATCTATATAATGTTCTAGTACTAATACCGACTCTCTTAGCAATATCAGCTTTAGTCAAAGTTCCAGACAATAAATAGTCAATAGCTTGTATCTGATTTTCAGTTAACAAATAAAACACACCTCACTTTCAAAATGTCACATCAATAAAAATAGAGAGTGACTTAAATAATTAATCAAGAATAGTATTTAGAAACAATAAAAGCACCTAAGAATTAACTTAAGTGCTCAATGCTTTTATTTCTATGCTACTATTATAAGACCTTAATTAAGATTAAAACTATCAAGTTAGTATCAAAAAAGTTCGTTTTTATATCATATTAATATCATAACTGTAACAAAAAAACTAATCTATTTTTGTTACAGTTAAAAGCTAGTTATATCAATGGTTTGAGTTGTATTTTTTATCAAAGTAACAATGTAACAAAAATTTATTTCACATGTGCATATATATTATATACATACATTATTATTCTATATATAATATATATAATTATAATTATTACTATATTATTATATATATAAGGGGCTATAAGTGGCATGGCTATGCGATTTTTAAGCGTAACAAGATTTTTTTTAGTTTTGTTACGCTAATTTTAAAATTGTATTTAAATAGCTTGGTTGTACGATTTCTTGATTTTCTAAAGGTAACAAAAATACGCTTAAAGGTAACAAGAAATAAGTAAAAGTAACAAAAAAGAATTAAACTTATGGGTTCTTATTTATATAATTATTTTTTATTACGTATTAATACAGGCATTTCTTCACCACAATATATCATTTGATTTTTTTGTATTGAACTACTTGTTATAATTATTAATTCTTGATTAAAATTCTGTCCAACAATATTAAAGTAATCTAATATAATGTGTACATATATATCTCCTTCAAAGCCTAATAAATCCTTATCTATATCTAATGCCACCTTTACATTTCTCTCTTCTTTTTCTGCTACTAATGGACTATTGTAATTGTAATCTTTCTCACCTATTTTAATTTTACTATCTTCTCTTAACTTTGAATTAATAGCATATAAATCAATATTATCTCCTGGGTATAAACCTTGCAGATATTTTGAATTACTGTAAGCTACTATTTTGAATGAGTTTATTTTTACACTATGTAAAGATATATTTTTTAAAACAAAATTTATCATTAGTATGTTTTTTTCAATCTCAGTATCTCCCTTTCTTTCGGCTCTCTTAAATGGAACTATAGGAGCAACCATTTTAGATCTACCAACTACGAATATAGGCATATTGTTATATGCTGTATTGTTAAATTCAGACTCTTTATTGTCATCTTGTATTTTGTTAGTTTGGTAGGCTGTTAACATTACTGCTGCCATTGTTCCAATACATCCAATAATGCCTCCGACAATATTACTTCCTAATGGTACTATTTCATCCCAATTTAATATTTTACTATAATATAAAAATGCTAATAATAAAATACATAAAAAAATAACAATCATTACGCTATATATTGCTATTTTTAAATAGTTAACCTTATCATACTTTTTATTGCTATTCATATAACCACCTCTTAATTTTAAATTCTATATAGAGATATAAAATCCTTTTAAAAAAAGCACCTAACATTTCTGCTAGATGCTTTTTTTACCTATTTATTAACTTGTAAAGCTGATCTACAAGTTGATTTTTATCTCTTTGGCATTGAGGTTCTGATTTATTTAGCTGCTGAGCTATACTTATCCAAGACGTCTTAGGCTTTGTGAAATATCTTAATTCAATAATCTGCTTTTGATATTCATCCAAAGTCATAAGAAAGTTATCTACTATTCCAGCAATCATAATCCTTTTATTCTTTTCTAATTCTAATTTTTCTATTTCAGGAATTATAATCTTCTCTCTTCTTACAACCTCATTTTCTACATCTGAGTTGAACTTGTTGGTTGGGCCAGTCTTTTCTTCGTATCCTATAGCCCTTAGAGAAATATCATTCTTTAATGCCTTTATTTTTATATCGGTTATATTATTAAGAGCTTCTAAATTTTTATGATTATATAAGTAATATTCAGTTTCCTTAAAGGCTTTATCATTCACTATATCACCTCATTCTGCTTATCTTTTCCTCTAATGATTTCTTTTCTGCTTCAAGCTGAGCTTTATTTTTCCAATCCTTCTTGTTTATAGCTTGTCTAATATCTTTATTAATTTGATTTATCCTATCTCCGTAAACTTCTTTAAAATTAATACTCACTTTCCTACTACCTCCTTTATGAATGATTTAACATCACTTATTGCCTTTAGAACTGTTTCTATATCTTTCAACTCTGTTTTATTAATTTCTAACTCTAACAAGTGTCTATATGCAAACTCTAAATTAGTATGAAAGCTCATAGGTCTCCATTGCTCATTACCAGCATTCTTACCTTCCTTTGGAATATATTTCTCACAAATAATCATATTATTTTCATCTGATTTAATTTTATAGTTTTCATTTATCTTCATATAGATTCATACTTTCTTAGAATTGCGACATAAAAAAATACCGCATATTCACTTTTGAATAATGCGGTACTTTAATAATATTTTAATTTCCTTATATCTTAAATTCTCTAATAAACAAACTAGAATTTATTTAAAACAATCTAAATTATCCCAAATAAGTTTTTCTGAATTGGATTGTGTATTTCCAAAATAGTCTATAAAATCTTTATAATATTTTGCACCCATTTTTTCATACAATCCCTTTGCCTTATCATTTCCTTTTACAATACAAATACTCATATTTTCATAACCTTTAATATAAGCATAATTACCTACTGTATTTATAAGTTTTGTTCCTACACCTTTTTCTCTTGAAATTTCAGAAACATGCAATGAATCTAAATATAGACAATTCTTTAATTCTTCATCTTCCTTACATGCAGAAAAACCTAAAAAACTCTCGTTTTCATACGCAACAAAGATTCTATGTTTTTCTTTAGTCAGATATTCTTGCCATTTTTTAATTTCATCATTAACAGTCAATCCATTCAAAAAGTTATCAGGTAACAAATCTATATATGTTTTTTTCCAATTCATAACATATAAATTTGCAATTGGTTCCATATCTTCAGCGTTTGCTTCTCTAATATTCACTATATTCACCACCTAAAATCTAATTTATACAAATCGAATTTAATATTATTGTAAATGAATTATAGCATATTTTTTAATACCGCACTATTCAATTTTAAAAGATCATTTAGTTCGAAATATCTACAATAGTCTTAATTACTCATTATAAAATTTAACTACTGTCAATCTTTTTGAATTAGCTGGCCAATGCATATAAGAACCTCCATTTTCATCCATTAGCCTAGCCTCAATTTTATTATCATGTCCTAAAATTAAGCTTGTAACAATATGTTTATCAGTTTCTTCACCATCAAATATTACAACTGCACCTGGAATAATTCCTTTCTTAATTGCTTTATGCATCTGATTAATTACATTCTCTTTTACACTTTGCTCTAAGAAACTTAATTGCTCATCTATTTTAATCACCTTCTTCAGCCTTTCTTGCAATTACGACTTACCAATTACCGAACCATATGGTTATACAAGTCATAAGAGCATTACAAATATATAAAACTAAACATATAAGTATTAAAACTATAGATATTACTTCTATACCGACTATTAAATTCTTAACTTTGCTATTTTTTATAAGTATTAATGGTATAATGTTAACCATGGCTATGAATACCATTATTCCTAATAAAACCTCTATAGCATGCATTCTTGATACTCCTTTCTTCTAATATTAATATTTATCTCTTAACTCTTACCAAGTTAAGCTTGTACACTTAACTGAGATTCAAGGAGCTATAAAGCTCCTTTATTATCAAATATTCCTTCTATTAAATTTCCATCTGTTTCTACTGGTGTTAATTCTCTTTCAACTATTGAATCAATATTTAAGCTTCTCATAGCCTCTTTGCTGTATTCATCAAACCATACTGGTTTACCATCCACTCTTAATTGTTTCTTATTGGTCTTTATAATATATCCTGCCTTTGTAGCTTGCTTTTTAAAATCTTTTAATTTTAATGGATTAAACTCTACTGCTCCGACTGTCTTTGCAAAATTTATAATTTGGTTTACCATCTCAGAAGTTCTTATGAATAATCCTGTAGCTTCATCTCTAATAACGTTTTTATAATCAATAGCCCTACCATCTTCTATCATTTGATTGAACTCTATTATCATATTTTCAACTACTGAATTAACCTTTTCACCATTATTAAGAACTTCCTCTTTTATATTGCTGTATATATAATCCTCATAATTTTCTATAGCTTTAATATTATGTTGAGTAAGCAACTTATTAAACAATTCAATTCCAGTTGAAATATTAGCAGCAGTAACCAAAGGTCTATCTTTAAGCTTACCTTTAAATTTACCTTTTTGCCTCTGAAATAATTCCTTGTATTCATCTATACTTACTCCCAAAGCAAGTTTTATCATGCTATACCCTAACTTATTTAATAACTCTGTATTGGATTTTAACCACATTAAACTATTATGAGATTTCTCCGTTCTATCCCTACAAGCTAGATATACAATACAACTTCTTTCAATGGCTGCTTTTTCTGAGTTAGGATAACTTTCTTCTCCTACTAAGATTAAAGGCCTACTAAGTTGAAAATTAACCGTACTTAAATCTTTTTGTCCTTTCTCAACTGTTTGCCTATCATATAAGTTTCTTAATAGATCGCTTAATAAAGAATTTTTAGTAATATTCATATTAGATGGCTTGTACTCTTCATATATTGATGTGTAATTTCCTCTTGATAAGTTAGCTATTAAAGGAAACTCTTTTGCTAATCCAACTGAATTTTTAGCATTTGAAGGATAATTAAAAATTGGTAGTATCACATTATCTAGAATTGTACTTTTTCCTGCTCCTGATTCTCCAACTATAAGAAGATGATGTAATCTACCTTTTATATAATTGTTTTGAGCTACTAGTAAATTATTGAATATCGTACCTATAATACAGGTAGTCTTTTCAGGATTAGTAAATTTAAATAAGTTATTCTTTACTTCTCTTAATTCATCTGTATTTATATCTTCTAATCCTTCTAGATTTATAAGTTTATCTTGAGACTTTATTGAAAGTTTTATATTCCCTTCTTTGTCTAATGCTCCTTGATTACTTATAAATATAAATTCATCATTTCTTTTTATGAATGTATTTCCGTTATGAATTTCATCTATCTCTAAAGCCCAATATTTATTAATCCAAATCTTTAAATCTGTAAGGACATCTATCTTTCCTTTAAATGTTAAATCCATTGTTCCTAAAAACTTTCTAAAGGATTTTACATCATCAAATACAGTACTTACTCCTAGTCTTTCAATTATTTCACCTGTTGAACTTAAAAGCTTTAACCTTATTCCTTCTACATCTTCCTCAACATACTTTAACCTTGAGGCTTCTAAAATTCTAAAGTCAGTAATATATATCTTTTTATCTCCAGCTTCATCATCTGAATTTATTTTTGTTTTATAAATTCCTCTTGAATCTTGCTGAAGTTCAAATTTATTCTTTAGATCTAAACTTCTACTGAAAGCATTAAGTAAATCCTTTTTACTATGTCCTGACTCTAACCAATCAGTTACATCTTTATTGTCACCTAATGACTTAAGACCAGGTAAGTTAATTACTTTATACTCCATTGAATTTTTGAAAAACTCTTCTTTAATCTTATATTTGTATTTCTCTCCTGCTTCTCCAGTATCCCCTAGAACATAAACCTTCATATTCTCTGTATTAATAACACTTAAATCTTTACAACCCTTTATTGAGGTTGCTACAAAGTTTTTATTTTTAAAGGTATTATTTATCATATTTGCATCTTTTTCGCCTTCTACAAATACAATAACCTTATTCTCTTCTATCCCTCTTAATACGTTATATAAATTATACGGAACTTCATCTGTTCCTCGATTATTAATTACTTTATCACCTTCAATATGATAATAAGGTGTTTCCTTTTTACCATCAGGTTTTCTAAATTTAGCTTTCCAATAAATAGCTTTATTATTTATATCAACAAATTTAAATAACCCTAATAATTTACAACCTCTTTTATTATTTTGAAGTTGCCATTCAATATAATCTTTCACCTTATCTTCTAAGCTTTCATCATTGCTCTTAGTAACTTCTAATCCTAAGTATTCTCTTGCTTCAATATAAGACTTATTATTAAGTTTTGAAATAAAATCTATTGCATCTCCTTGCTCATTGCATCCCCAGCATTTAAACCTTTGCTTATTTGCATCTGGAAAGAACTTTACTGAAAGTGAAGGAGTTTTATCTGCATGGAACGGACAACATATATATCCATCCTTGTTAAATCTACTTCCTGTTTCAGATTCTATGAGCTCCTTTAAATCTATATCTTGCAATTCCACTATCTCACCTCCTATATCTCGAATCCTATGGAAGTTTCTCTATCTGTAAGTTTTCTTTCTAATACGGATTCTAATATTTTTTGAGTTTCACTTAACTTTTGAGTTATTAGATTAAATTGAGGTAAGTATTTTTCACTCTCCTCTAAAGCATGTGTATTAAAATAATGCTCTGCATTTATTCTTCTTATTAACCAATAATTAAATCTTCCTTTAAGGGTTAATAACATTAGCGTTTTTTTATCCAAATTACCTACCTCCTTTCAAATTAATCTTCATAACTATACTTACATCTTCCTATACTATTAATTCCTGTAAATTCAGGAATACACTTCTCTTCAAATTCTTTATAAATTTCACATTCCGAACAACTTTTAGTACAATTTCTGCAGTTGTAATGAAGTATTAATTCAACTAATTTGAAATAATCTTTATTATCCTCGTATGCTGCTTCAATTTCACTAGATACTCTTTTCTTGTAGGTATCTATTTCATACTTACTACTTACAAATATTTGAGTTTGTTTTATTGCTTTATTGAATGATTTTATAGCAGTTTTATTTAATCTTGGTAAAACTCCATTTAGTATAGGCTTAACTAGATAAGTAACGCTTCTCTTTAGGTCTCCTTTTTCCTTGGCAGTAAATAAATCACCTTGAACAAACTGTTCTGTCATTTCTGCAACCTTAAGGGCTGCTATTATATTTAACCTTTCAGTTGTACTTAAATAATCTTTCATTACCATACAAGCTCCTTTAATCTATTGAGTTTTTCTTGTTTGAACCTATTAACCTTATCTTCATTGACAAACTCCCTTAAATGAACACACATGATAATTGTTTCAGCTAATCTTTGCTCCACATTACTTTCTATGTCTCTTAATGACTTGCTTATAGACTTTTGAAGGTTACTAAGTACTTCTATTGCTGTATTAAGCAATTCTACTTCACATGTTATATTGGTGCTTATTTTATAGCAATCTATAACTTGTAAATCATACATGACGCTTAATTGACTACACATTATTTCAACATCAGCAATTTCTTCTTCTATGTTATTTTCTCTTTCAATCATCTTATTGTTAACTGCACTAATAAGTTCTGCGCATTCTTCCATAGCAACCACCTTTTGTATTGCCTGCCCAAATGTATTAACAGCCTTGTTACAAATTAATAATTCTTCATCTCTACTAATTACATTCAAACTTCTCATCCTCCCAAATGTTCTCTTCTTCTCTCCAATTTATCTCTGAACAGTATCCTCTAGTTTTAAGAGTTTCATAAATATACGCCTCACAAGTGTTATATATTTCACTCCCAATTACATCCTTGCTTATTGGTCTTATCAAAGTGTTATATCTAAGTTCAATTCCCTTCTTTATCCTGTTATAAAGTGATTTGGGATTATATTCACTTCTATAATTTCCTGTTCTAATATTTACATCATAGTTAGGATCTTCTACTAAAACAAAAAATTTAATTTTATGCATATTTAAATGTGCCATTTCAGTTTTTATCCTTACACCATCATCCTTAAAATTTGATGCAAGTTCATCTATACAGGCCTTTCTCTCTATTGCAATATCCATATCAAAGTAAATATCTCTATCTTGCCCTTTAAATGAGCCCTTAGGTAGCATGCAAGAATAATCACCAAATTCGAGTTTTTTAACTATATATTTAATCTTATGCTTATCAAACCAACTTAAAATGTGACTATTATTTTGCTCCCTGGTATCAACAATAATTGTTGTGTTCTTCTTTATATTGTCTATCTCTTTATCTGTAAATCTGTAATTCACCTTATCCCTCTTTTCTATAAAAGGGTAGGCAATAACCTACCCACTTATCAGTTTCCTTCTAAAATGGCATATCTTCATCATTTACTGGTATAAAGTCATCAAATCCACTTGAAGTTGTGCTATTATTACTTGAATTTAAAAGCTTATCCTTAGGTACTTCAACTCTACCTTCTTTTACATCCTCTACAGTTCTGAACCCTGTGCACTTAGTTGAAAACTTCTCTTCTCCATAACTGTTGTAATATTGTTCTCTTCCGAAAACTCCACCAACTAATTTCCCCTTAAAACAATTACAGAAATTATCCCCCCATTGAACTTTAAATCCTGGATTAGATTGCTCTACCATTTCTATAAAAGTTTTAAAACCTCTTGATGTATTCCCATCTTTATCTAATACAAGCTGCCTTACAGTTCCACCTATAGGCCATTTCTTAGGCTCCCTAGTATCATTCTTATAACTATCTGTATAATAATTAGGTTGTTTATCTGTTGAGTGAGTATCAATATAAATCACCAACATATCTTTGTTGGTTCCTCTTGTTTTTGTTTCTTCAACTTTCTTAACAACACATATGTGTCCTCCTAACTCTAATGGCACAAATGATCCAAAAGCTTGTACATTATCATATCCTTGTGGCTTTTGCATAATTAATTCTCCTCACTTTCATTTAATTCATAATATTCTCTAATAGCCATATCGACTAATTTAAGGTCATTATCTATTTCTCTCTCAAACATATCCATTGGACTTTTACAGGTTGTAAATCCATCACTTTGAGTTATAAATTTATGTGTATTTCCATCTGTTTCACATAGCAGCACTATGCTAAATAATCCTTCTAAAGTTAATTGACTATCTATCATCTTTCCTGATGTTTTAGCTTTAATTTTTCCATTATCACCAATTTCACAATGATGAAGAAAATAAACTATTACATCATCAGGTGTTCCAGTGATAATAAACTGTATTAGATTTCTAAAATTAAGAGCTATATCAGTAAATTTGTTATAACCAACCTCTTTAGCTCTATCAAACATTTCAAATGCCATTAGGTATTGACTGTCATCTATTACATATCTCTTTAACGTAGGCTTACTTAGAGCCTTTGTGATATGCTCATATTTTGCATTATTTATCTTGTTAAGTTTCTTTTTGAAAGGTAGTGGTTTACCTGCTACATTGAAAATTCCCACTTCATCTTTTTCAAAATTTCTAAGGCTTGTACTTTTACCGCTTCCACTTTCTCCAAGTATTAATACTGGTAATCCCATATATTCATCCTCCTATCTAAAATGATCCACAACTTCCGAGTAATTTATCTTTATGTTCCTGAAGATTTTCTTCATATGTTTCTATCTGCTCTTTAAGTTCCTTATTCTCATAGCTTAACCTTAAACATTCTTCTTCCCATTCATCTGTTGTTTTCTCTTTCATTTCCTTTAATAATCTATCTGGAAATGCCCATAAATCTTCTTTATTTAATTCAAGTTGTAAAATTAAATACTCACCTTGATAAAAAGCCAATATAATTGAGTCATTATGATGTGTTACTACTGGATCAGTCTTTCCATTAGTTAAGTTAAGTAAAACAGATACACCTGCCATCTCTAAACACCTACTCTACTTTCACTGTAATAGTTTCAGTTTCTTCTATAGTCACAAATGGAAGTACTTCTCCAGTTTCCTTATCTACTCCATTTTTAAAAACTTTCTTAAGCTCTGTTTTATTAACCTCTTCTTTAACTCTAACTAATTCGGGTTTATTGTCTTTAAGATACTTAACTAAAGCTTCCTCGTTTTCGTAATTCCATTTGCTGCTCTTTCTTGCTGTAACTTTTCCATATGGTGTAGATAGCTTAAACTTCTTATCCTTTGCTTTCTCATTCTTGTAGTACTCTTCTAATAAGAAACTAAAGTATTGCTTATCTGCTTCATATTGCTTTAACTCTGCATCTCTCCAAGATGTTATTCTAGCCATTTCTTCTTCTGATATAGCTTTTATATCAGCTTCCTTATTCTCTATTGCCCTAAGTTTTCTAAACGCCCAAGTTGCTCCTTCTAAATTTTCAATTTTGAATCCTTCTCTTTGATCAATAAGATCATTTTCTATTAATAAATTATTCATATACTTGCCTCCTAAATCTTTTTCTGTGTTATAATAACTGTGAGATTTTTAAACTGTTACCTAGGATACTTTGGTCGGTGCCTGGGTAACTTTCTTTTTATCTTGTCTTTTTTTATAAGCTCTAATTTTCATTCTGATACCACTTTCCGTAAAACCATACATCTTGCCTATTTCCTTCCATGAATAACATTCAGACCTTAGACTTAGTATCTCAAGGGCTAATCTATCCTTTTCTTCTTCAGGCATCTTCCTAGTACTTGAAGCCTTAGTTTGCTTTGGACATCTTATACCTATTTCAAATAGTGCCTCATCAACTTCTATAGGCTTAAGTATTGCTAAACAAAAAGCACACCAATTGCCATCCACTTTAACTAGCTCCTTTCTTCCCCCACCTGATAGCATTACTATTTAAAAGTAATAATTGTACTGTTTTTCTGCTAAATATTCTCCTCAAGCCTAACAACTCCTTAAATATACATTTAGATTCATATAGAATAATCTCATAAAGTCTTTTTTATTTGTTTTTACCCCAAAAGCTATTCTATTAATCTTGATATCATCTTCTGTCATTTTCATTACCTCTGAAATAGTAGCTTGTCCATGTTTTATTAATACTGCTTTTATTCCTGTGATTTCCTTATTTCCCATTGTTACTTCCTCCAGCATAATACCTATCCAACTCAACTTTAACTTTTTTATAAAGATTTTTTTCTGTTTTTAAATCTCTAGACAATATTCTTGAAGTGTCGATATCTCCAATAGAATCACATATATCAACTGTGTTTTGTTTTCTTTTTATGCTTGTCCCTAAAGCATGCTTTAGAGCATTTAACTCATACTTACTCAAACCATTAAACATTATTTATCTCTCCTAATATCATCAACCATCTGTCTATATTTATTAAATTCATCTATACACTTTGGACATAATTTTATTCCCAAAACCTCTGTTAAGTTATCTGTTTCATTACAACAATGACATCCTGGAGTATACTTTTTTAAAATTATGTTATCCCCATCTGTAAAGAATTCTACAGGATCACCTTCATTGATATTTAATACTTTTCTTGTTTCCTTTGGTAAAGTTACTCTTCCTAACTCATCAAGTTTTCTAATTATTCCAGTTGCTCTCATGATATTACCTCCTGAAAATTAACAAAATCCTACTTTTTAATCATTTGATATTTAACTATTTATCTATTTCTCTCGCCTTCTCAATCACCCCTTTCATAGTGTTAACACCATATTTTTTTATTAATCCATTTGCTAAGACTCTATGGAACTCTTTAATAGTTTCTTCATCTGGAGCTACTCCAACAACAAATTCGAAATCTTTCATACAAAATTCCTTTAAAAAATTAATCTGTAATATACTATTCAAATATAAGTTTGAGGTTACTAAACTCTAATCAAAATTAATCATCACTATCTATCTTTTTTGGGCCCTACTTAATCTTCTTCAAATAATTTAACGTCATTCATTCTTCTATGACTCCTTCCTTTAATCCCATATTCCGATTTGTTGAGGTCTATCAAGTTTTACTATCCTTATACTTTCGTCAATAACAGGTAATACTTTTTTATAACTGTCTAAGTCTAAATCTTCCCACTTACTAATGCCTAACAACAAAAATACTCTTGCCTTAACTTGCTCATATTCATCATCTGCTCTTAATATCCCTAATCTTTTCTTTATATAGCTTGATATATCTGATTTTGTCTTACTTTTAATCTTATAATATTCTTTTACCTCTGATAACTTGTCCTCAAATATGCTATTTACCAATGTTGTAAGTTGTCCTTTAAATTCATTGATTGAATTTTGATTGTTTTTATAAGAGCCTGTTTTTCTTATCTGTGGTAATACTTCATCAGTTACCCAATCTTGAAATCTTTCAGCTTCTTTCTTTTTAGATTTAAAAATTAACTTATATACTCCACTTTCTGTTAAAAAGTTTTCTCCTGCATTATTCAACTTTCGGATGTTGGAATTAACAACATCTGAATTCTTTAATTTAATTACTTGCTTATCATTCATCTTTCTTACTACATCTCTTATCGAACTTTCGGCAAGTTCTAAACATTCCCCACAATGATATGGATTAAATAATACTTGTCCATTCCATTCAAATACTTCTACATTGTGATTTTCAAATTTCATTAAGTTATTCACTTTTCTTTTCCTCCTTATCCCGTAATTTTAAAATCTTTAAAAATTTCATCTGTTGTACAGTTATATGCATTAGCTATTCTTACAACTAATTCTGCTGATGGAGTTCTGTGTCCCTGCTCCAATTTATAGAACATACTTTTGCTTATTTTAAGTTTCTCCAACGCTTCTTCTGTATCTAATCCTGCGTTAATTCTTCTTATTCTTATAGGTGTTATTTTCACTAGACTTTCCTCCCTTCTATATTATTTTTTAGAGCACCTTATGTGAATATAATATCTCATTTTGAGATAATGTTAAACTTTTATTTTATCTCATTTCGAGATGATTGGATAGATTATATTTATTTTTCTTTAATATTCTTTTAAAAGCTTTATATTTCTATTGTTTTTATCTCATTTTGTGATAAAATTATCTTAAGAGGTGATTAATATGCTAGGTGATAGAATTAAATATTTAAGAAATCTTTCTGGGTTAACACAAGAAGAATTGTGCAAGCACGTTGATATAGCTCAATCTACATTAGCAATGCTTGAAAGTAATAAAAGGAAGAGTGCTGGTAAAAAGACTCTTTTAAAGCTTTCAGAATTTTTTGGAGTATCTATAAATTATTTTTTAATTGAAGAATTCTGGAATATTCATGAAAGAGAGGAAATTAAGAAAAAAGCTAGAGAGATAATTGAAGGAGAATATCCTATTGACGAAAAAATCTCTGCTGCTATCAATATGTATAAGGCGTACTATTATAGAAGCTTAGAAGCATCTGATTTTAACAATAAACATGCTAAGTTGAACGATTTTATTGCAATGATGCTCAACCAAAAAAATACTAAGGGATATCTACCATCTGATGTCTATGAAGAACTAGTTAAAATATATGGAGTAAAAGAAGGTATTAAAAACGGAAGCAGTTACTTTAGTTGTAATAATATTGGCACAAGCATTAATGTTCCGACTGCAAAAGTTTATTCAGATGATGAAAGAAAACTTATTGATAATTACAATAAACTAAACAACTTAGGTAAAAAGAAATTACTTGAATACAGTAATGATTTAACTGAAACCCCTAAATACAAAAAAGAAGAAAATAACAAATTGGTTGAACTCCCTACCAAAAAGAAATTCATATGGGAAGAGCCAGGAAAAGAGCATTTAATGCCAATAGCTTCTCATGATAGAAACGGTGAATTTACAGAAGAAGATTATAAACATGATGAAGATC
Source organism: Clostridium sp. 1001283B150210_160208_E6 (assembly GCF_015669365.1). Taxonomy (NCBI): domain Bacteria; kingdom Bacillati; phylum Bacillota; class Clostridia; order Eubacteriales; family Clostridiaceae; genus Clostridium; species Clostridium sp. 1001283B150210_160208_E6. The sequence goes on from NZ_JADPAA010000001.1 coordinate 68,422, forward strand.
TTATGAAGGACGATGATTTTTGGAAATAGATGCATAAGGGTGATTGAGATTGACATATGATGAATTATTAATAGAAGCTGATAAGCTCGGAGTAATAGTTAAGGAAGCTACCTTAAGAACAGTTGATGGTAAGTGTTATGGCAATAGAATCGCAATAGATTCATCTTTATCTGAACGTGAAAAAGCCTGTGTACTTGCAGAAGAATTATCACATTACAAACTTTCTGTTGGTAATATAAGTGATCAAAGTAATTCTAATAACAGAAAACAAGAACTCTTGGCCCGTAAAGACTGCTATGAAAAACTTATTACTCCAGAGTGTATAATTAAAGCAATTCTATCTGGAACAGATAACATTTACGAATTATCAGAAATATTAAGTGTACCTGAAAGTTTTCTGCTTGATACTATAAAGCACTATAGAAAGAAATACGGTATTTACTATGTTGGTAAAACTCATCTACTAACATTCGAGCCGTTAAATGTTATAGACTTTCAACCAATACGACAAGCAAAATAAGTATTCAGCTACTTTGTAGCTGTTTATTTTATAGCTTAAAATAGCATCTATTTGCAAAGGAGATGATTTTATGGGATTTTTAGATTTTTTTAAAAGAAAAAAGAAAAGCACTTCAAATATAGATAATACTTTTAAATATAATAAAATAACGACTAATGATATATCTGATGAAGTCCAACATACTAATTATAAAAGATTACAATCTATTTCAGTATTTTTAAACTGGGCGCAAAAAGGATATCCTATAGGAAATCTTGATTCATATCCTATCTATATGAAATATGAATTAAACATAATTGATCCTTCACAGTTTCACATTGAAATGATTTCTGATGGTTATTTAGAGAAACCTAATTTTGATACATTATTTACTTATTTTAAAGTCCCAGAATTAAAACAAATTTTGAATGATAATAATTTACCTAAAAGCGGAAATAAAGCTACTCTAATTGAGCGTATTTTAAATAATGTTTCTAATGATTCATTAAAAAAAATCCAAAATAATTTTACTGGTTATGTTTTATCTGAAAAAGGTAAGGAATTTATTAATAGACATTATGATTTCATTGAAATGCATAAAAGCTCTAAATGGATGATATCTTTAGATGAATATATCTCCAAAAAGAACCAGTTGAAATTTAATGCAAGTTTCAATGATATAGCTTGGGGAATATTTAATGATAGAAATATTCAATATGTCTCAGAGAAACATTGGGGACTTGCTCGAAATAATATATTAAATATGTCTGAACTTTTAGTTAAGGAAAATAAACTTAAGGATGCCCTGTATTTTCTCTTAGCTGTACTTTATTATGACTTAAGTGGCTTAGGCAATAATAATATTCTTTATGAATTTAAAAATATAACTTATGCTCCAGGAATAATTGATAGAATTTTAAAATTAAAGGAATTCTATTCTGATGATTTAATAGACAGTTGTGCATTTTTAAATCAACTACCTTTTTCTTATTTTTCTATCGATACATTTAAACTTATAGTAAATGATTTAATAGAAAATGATGAGATAAATCTGAATGATTATAAAAAATATATTAATGAACCTAAATAAAACTCTCACGGAAATATTTTAGTCTAAGGAGATGATAAATTGAACACCATTGCTATTTATACTCGTAAATCTAAATTCACCGGAAAAGGTGAATCTATTGAAAACCAAATAGAAAAGTGTAAAAAATTCATCGAATTTAAATTTAATATCGATAGTGAAAATGTAAATATTTTTATTGATGAAGGTTTTAGTGGTAAAAATGAAAATAGGCCTCAATACCAATTAATGATGGAAAAGATTAAAAAGAAAGAAATAGACTCTATAGTTATATATCAACTTAATAGACTTGGTAGAAATGCTAGAGATATACATAATACTATGCAATTATGTGATGATCTTGGAGTCATAATTTATAGTGCTACTGAAGGTTTTGATAGTTCTACTAGCTTTGGTAGAGCCGTTATAGGTATACTTGCTTCATTAGCTCAACTAGAGCGTGAACAACTTGCTGAACGTGTAAAAGATAACATGTATACCCTAGCTAAAATGGGTAGATGGCTTGGAGGTCAATCACCTTTAGGTTTTGATGGTTCTAGAGAATACTATATTGATGAAACTGGTAAAGAACGTTCTATTACCAAATTAAAAAAGAATGAGGAAGAATTAAAGTTAGTTAAACTATTATATGATAAATATCTTGAAGAAAAATCTTTATCACAAGTTGGAAAATGGGCGCTTATTAATCATCTTACAGGAAAAAACGGAGGTAATTTAAATAAAAACGCAATCAATGTAATTCTCCAAAATCCTGTTTATGTAAAATCTTCAAAAGAAGTATTTGATTATCTAGCAAATGAAGGTTATGAGGTATGCGGCGAACCAAACGGAAATGGTCTTTTACGCTATGGTAAAGATGATGAACAAATAGTAGCAACTGCTAAACATAAAGGGGTAATACCTTCTGATAAATGGATAGAAGTTCAGAAGATATTAAAAGATAATGTATCTAAAGCCCCACGTATGGGAAAAACCAACACTGCTCTTCTTACTGGTTTATTACGTTGTAAATGCGGATCTACAATGAGAATCTCATATGGTCAAAAAAGAAAAGATGGAACTAAACCATTTTATTATATTTGTAATATGAAAATTAATAGCGGTGGTGCTAGATGTAATTTAAAAAATTTAAATGGTAATTTATTCGAAAAGAATTTCATTCAATTTCTAAAAAATTATAGTAAAGAAACATTATTTGCTGAATTGCAAAAACTACTAAATAATAGTAAAGATTTAGAGTCTACTATATCATCTAATAAAATTGATGTTGAAATTGAAAAATCTAATAAAGCTATAAAGCAAATATTAAACAAACTAAAATTAACTGATGATGATGAACTTTCAAAAATATTATTACAAGAAATTAAAGTTGAAAACAATAAGCTAAAAGCATTAAGTAAACAAAAGGAAGAATTACTAAATGATCAATCTGAGGTTGTTATCACTCAATCTGAAGTTCTTGCAATCTTAGATGATTTAGATAATTTTCAAAAAACTTTTGATGATTTAAATTTAGAAGATAAACAAAAAGCATTAAAATCACTGATAGAATCTATCACTCTAACTGATGATAAATTTATAGTCGATTTTAATATTAAAAAAAAACTAGATAATGCTATAAAAAAATTATCTAGTCTATTCGCAAAATATAAATCATCGCAATTAAGACATCCATGCAGAAGCTATATGTACAGGAACTCTAGCTGGTCACAATGCAGTAAGACTAGCACTTGGATTACCACTTCTTATTCTTCCAAGTTCAATTGCCATTGGAGATATAATTTCATATGAAAATGAACAATCTAAAACTAGAGATGGAAGAAAGGTAAGATATACTTTTGCAGGTGCTGGCTACTTTAAGAGAATGCAAGAATTAGGACTATATACACTTAATATAAAAGAAATCAAGAATAAAGTAACTAAACTTAATTTAGATAATATATTTAATACAAAACTTTGTTAAAAGCATAAGTAAAAGAGCTGTTTATTAAAACAGCTCTTTATTATTAATATCCTGTTACTTCTTCTTTGTTAATTATCTTTATAATTGAACTTGTTCCAAGTCTTGAAACACCAAGGTTAATAAAATCTTCTGCAGTAGCTAAGTCTCTTACTCCCCCAGCTGCCTTAATCTTTACATTTGGTCCAACATGCTTAACGAAAAGTTCTATGTCTTCTCTAGTTGCTCCACCTGTTCCAAATCCAGTTGAAGTTTTAATGAAGTCTGCACCTGCATTTGTTACAACCTTACACATATTTATCTTTTCTTCTTCAGTTAAGAAGCAAGTTTCTATTATAACCTTAAGTATTTTAGAACCACAAGCCTTCTTTATTTCGCTTATTTCTTCCTCAATTAGGTCATACTTCTTATCCTTTACATGGCCTAAGTTAATAACCATATCTATCTCATCTGCACCATTTGCAATGGCATCCATTGTTTCATAGATTTTTGTAGCTTTTGTCATATATCCATTAGGAAATCCTATTACTGTACAAAGAGCTAATTTATCTCCAACATAATTTTTCGCTTCTCTTATATAAGATGGTGGAATACAAATTGAAGCAACTTCATACTTCATTCCTTCATCACAAATTCTCTTAATATCTTCCCATGTAGCTGTTTGGGATAACAAAGTATGATCAACAGTGCTTAAAATTTTCTTTTTATCCATAACATTACTCCTTTAATTTTTATTCACTTTTAGATTATCAAAAAAAACTAATAATGGCAAACCAACTTTATCCTATTCTGTCATTACCACTTCTTTCATATTCTCACTTTGAAAAGCCATCTTTTCAGCAACATGCTTATAAATCTTATCAGTTTGATTCCATCTATCAGGACAATTTAAAACTACTATAATTATATCTCTCCCATCATGATTAACTGATGATACAAGACACTTTCCAGCTTGACCAGTATATCCAGTCTTAACCCCATTAGCTCCCGGGATTTTCCAAAGGATTTTATTTATATTATTGTAGTCTCTTGAAAAGCCATAAGTATCTTTTCTTATTTCCTTTGTTCCAACCACTTCTCTAAACATATCATACTCCATACCCTTAGCAGTTAAAACAGCTAAATCATATGCAGATGAATAGTGGCCACTTGAATCTAAGCCATGAGGAGATTCAAAATGGGAATCAAGTAAACCTAAACTCTTTGCATAATGATTCATAATTTCTGCAAAGCCTTCAACTGATCCACCAATTCCTTCAGCTAAGGTAATTGCTGCATCATTACCTGACCTATACATTAATCCAAATAATAATTCTTTTATAGCAATTTCCTCTCCTGCTTTATAACCAACCTTAGAGCCTCTTATAGAAGCTGCATTTTTACTTACAGTAAACTTTTCATCTAAGTTTCCTCTTTCTATGGTAATTAAAGCAGTTAATATTTTAGTTGTACTTGCCATTGGTACTAATTCATATCCATTTTGATTAAATAGGATTTGTTTACTTTCCCTGTCCATAGCAATTGCATTTCTTGCACTTACTCTAAAGTTGTCCTTTGTAGATGCAAATACATTCACTTGCATGAATAAAGAACTTAATAATACTGTACTTAATAATATTGATAATTTTCTCGCATAAAGTTTCATCAAAACCACCCTCTAATTCTCTTTTCTAAGTGTAGTTTGTCTAAATAACTAAAAAATAAACCTCTTACCATAAAAAAATAAGAAGTTTATTTTGGATTAATTAGGCAATAATATAAATGTTATATGTTTGGAGGAGTACTATGAAGATTTTCCTAATTATTATCCTTCTTATTTTATTGCTCCCTATTCCTATTAAACTTAGTATTTGCTACAGCAAAGAAAATTATTATATAAAGTTATATAAGTTTACAATTTTGAAAAAACGCACTAAAAATGGGGTAGAAAATAATAAGAAGAAAATCCATCAAAAAAAAGTATATGAAACTAAAAAGAAAAAGACTTCAAATTTCTTTTTCATAAGATCTTTTGATCCCAAGAAAATAATTAAGGCTTTAGATAGGAATAAATTTAAGCCAACTCTAAGACTTGAAGGCTCTCTTTCATACTCCTTAAATGATGCAGCTAAAACTGCCATATCATACGGAGCTATCTCTGCAACAATGCCTTTAATACTTAGAGTAATAAATGTGCTTTTTAAATCAAAAAAATTTAAATTTCCTATTACTCCTCAATTTAAAGATGATTTTATAGTAAATTTTGATATAAAAAGTATAATTTTCTTATCAGTAGCTCAAATTATATATATGTTATTTTTAATAGCAAGAGGGTCAGTGCCCAAAAAGGAGGTAAAAGACAATGAATAATGAACATCCAGTAGAAACTTTAATGAAAAGTACTATGGAAAACTTAAGAGATATGGTTGATGTAAATACCGTTATAGGTGATGTTGTAGAAACTAAGGATGGTAGCTGTATTATTCCAATTTCTAAAGTATCCTTTGGATTTGCATCTGGTGGTTCTGAATTTGGAGAAGCTAACACAAAAGTAAACTCTAACAGTGACTACCCATTTGGTGGTGGTTCAGGTGCTGGAGTATCAGTTAAACCTGTAGCTTTTCTAGTAGTAAAGGATAATGCTGTTAGATTAATGCCTGTAGAACAAGATAATACATATGATAGAATTGTTGATACTGTACCACAAATTATAGATATGGTTAAAGACTTATTTAAGAAGTCTGGAAGTTGCAATGAACAATCTTCTAGTAATACAACACCTGATGTAGACCTATATCCTGATGATTTTGAATCAACAGATAAATCAATTCATTTAGATAACCAATAATTCTCCTCTCAATATTAAAGGGATATTAGAATTACAATTAATAATTCTAATATCCCTAATTATTTATTCTTCACTATCTAAAACAATCTCTTCTTTAAGTTCTTCCTCTTCATCTACAGCATAAAGGTCAAGAGATGGAAGCTCTTTAAGATCATGTAGTCCAAATTGTCTTAAAAATTCTTCTGTTGTACCATAAAGAATTGGTCTACCTGGAACTTCTAATCTTCCAACCTCCTTTATTAAGTCCTTCTCTATAAGCTTTTGAAGGGCACTATCAGACTTAACTCCTCTTATTTCATCAATATCTATTCTTGTAATAGGTTGTTTATATGCAACTATTGCAAGACTTTCTAATGAAGCCTGTGAAAGAGACTGTCTTTTATTTTTCTTTAATAACTTTTGTATGTAATCGCTATGTTCTGCCTTAGTAACTAATTGATAAGCACCATTTATAGATATAAGCTTTATTCCTCTTGATATTTCATCATATTCCTTAATCATTTCCTCTAATAACTCTTCTACATATTTAGGAGTAGCTTCAAGGTTAATTGCTATATCTCTTAATGATAGAGGTTCTCCACTTACAAATAGCATTGCTTCAATTATTCCTTTTTGAGTATCTTTTCTTGATACTTCCTTAAACTCAAATTGTCCTATGTCAAATTTATTCAACCTCTTCTTCACTCCTTTCAATTAATATTTCTCCAAAACTTCCTGTTTGGTATACTTTTACCATTCTTTGTTTCATAAGTTCTAAAAGTGCTAAGAAGGTAACAACACATTCAAGTTTACATTCACATTCCATCATTAGGTCTGAAAACTCTGTAATCTTTTTTTCTTTTAACTTTTCAAAAAGATAATCCAATTTATCTTCTATCTTATATTTATCAACATATATTTTCTTCTGTATTACATTTCCTTTGTTTTGCTTATTTAAATATATCTCCAGAAGATTATTATAAATATTATATAAATCAAGTAAGGTTACATTTCTTAATAATTCATCATTATCTACTGGTCCTTTAATCTCCTCTATTACTTCTGGCTTCTTGGTATAAATATTACCAGAGCTTGTATACTTTCCTTTAAAGAACTCAGTTGCCTCTTTAATCTTTTTATAGATAATAAGCTTTTCTAATAACTTCTTTTCTATATCTTCTTCATCTTCCTCTTCAACCTTATGCTTAGGGAGAAGTGTCTTGGATTTTATCTCTATTAAAGTTGCAGCAACCACTATAAATTCAGAAGTTATCTCAAGATCCATTTCCTTCATCTCATCTAAATATCTTAGATATTGATTAGTAACCTTATATATCTCAACATTATAGATATTCATTTTATTCTTTTTTATTAAATGCAGCAATAAGTCAAAGGGCCCTTCAAAGTCAGCCACTTTAATCTTAGGTAATTCCATTAAAATTCCACCTTACTCTTCTATTTCATACATTTAGTCATACCATATTATAATACCAATTTTGAGCTAATTAGACAAGCTAAAAAGGTGATAGAAGTACACTTCTATCACCTTTAAATTACTTAAATATATTCTTTATATTATACTTGATAGAATCAAAGATTCCACCCTTCTTAACATCTCTATCACAATAAATTTTAACTTCTCCTACCTTTTCTTCACCAAGGTATACTTCACATTTACCTACTATATCTCCTGCTTTGTATTCATCCTTAGCTTCATCCATGACGACCTTCTTAACTAATTCGCCGCTATTTCCCTTTGGTACTACAACTTCTAGATCATCCTTAGCCTTAGCCATAAAGAATCTATCAGTTTGTTTACCCATTTGTACCTTATCTACATCTTCATCCTTAGATACAAGCTTCTTCCCTTCATATTTAGAGAATCCATAATTCATTAATATTCCTGCATCTCTATTTCTGATTTTATATGTAGGTGCTCCCATAATTACAGCTAACATTCTTACTCCACTTCTTTTTGCAGTAGCAGAAATACAATACTTAGCTTCATTAGTAAATCCAGTTTTTAATCCATCACAACCTTCAAAAAATCTTACAAGCTTATTATGGTTAACTAATTCAATTGGAGATTTTCTTCCTTCTGAGATTGTTTCCATATAAGTTCCTGAATATTTTAATATAGTTGGATGCTTTAATAATTCACGAGACATTAATGCTATATCTCTTGCTGTTGAAAGATGCCCTTCACATGGAAGTCCATTACAATTTTTAAATGTAGTGTTTTTCATACCTAACTCTTGGCATCTTTTGTTCATCATATTTACGAAATCTTCTTCAGTGCCACCTAGGTATTCAGCTAAAGCTACAGCAGCATCATTACCAGATGCTATTGCTACACCTTTTAATAATTCTTCTACTGTTCTAACTTCTCCTGTATCTAGTAACATTGTGCTTCCGCCCATTTTCTTTGCATTTTCACTACATGTTACCTTGTCATCTAATTTAATTTTGCCACTATCTACAGCCTCCATAGTTAAAAGCATAGTCATAATTTTTGTTACAGAAGCTGGAGCAAACTTTTCATCTACGTTGTTTTCATACAGGATTTTCCCTGAAATAGGCTCCATAAGTAAATATGATTTTGCTTCTATACTATTTACTCCTCCACCTTTTGACTCTTCTTCCTTAGCACTTGTTAATATTCCTGCAGGTAATAATAAAATAGACAGTATAATCATTAATGATAAAGATATTTGTTTAATTATTTTCTTATTCATTTATCTTCCTCCCTTCAAGAATATTGTTTCCAAGTAATAAAAAAATATCACACTTTGTCGAATTATATAAATTCAAACAAAATAAAAACTGTCTACGCAGATGTTTTTAATCATCTACGAGACAGTTGTTTACTAAATTAACGTATTATATCATATATTAATGGAATCTTTTCTTCATATTCATCAGAAATTTGGATATCATTAAGTATCTTATCAACAGCTTTATGACCTTTGTTTTCATCGTTAGCGTATACTCTAGCTAAGATATCTCCTTCAGATACCTTTTCTCCTCTTTTCTTGCATAAAACAATTCCTACAGCTAAATCTATAACACTTTCCTTCGTTGCCCTTCCTGCACCTAACTCCATTGCAGTTAAGCCCATTTCTTCAGCATGAATTTTTGAAATTGTTCCAGACTTATTAGCTTTAACTTCTATAATATACTTAGCCTTAGGTAAAAGATCTGTATTATCAACATAAGCTGGGTCCCCACCTTGTGCCTTAACAAATTCTTTTAGCTTTTCTAAAGCTTTACCATTTTTAATATTTTCTAAAAGAAGCTTCTTTCCTTCTTCAAAGCTTTCAACTTTATTAGCTAAAATAAGCATATTACTTCCTAAAGTTAATGCTAGTTCAAGCAAGTCTTTAGGACCATTTCCATTTAAAGTATCAATAGCTTCCTTTATTTCTAATGCATTACCAATAGCGTATCCTAATGGTTGATCCATATCTGAAATTACTGCTATTGTATTTCTTCCTACATTTTTACCTATAGAAACCATCTCTTCTGCCAAGGCCTTTGCATCCTCTGGAGTTTTCATAAATGCTCCATCTCCAACCTTAACATCAAGAACTATTCCATCTGCACCTGAAGCTATTTTCTTACTCATTATACTTGATGCTATAAGAGGCATGTTATCAACTGTAGCAGTTACATCTCTTAAGGCATATAGTTTCTTGTCAGCAGGTGCTAAATTAGCTGTTTGGCCAATTACTGCTATTCCTATATCATTTACATTTTCCATGAACTTTTCTTCTGAAAGCTCTACTGAAAATCCTTTAAATGATTCAAGTTTATCAATTGTTCCACCTGTATGACCAAGTCCTCTACCACTCATTTTTGCAACTGGCACTCCACATGAAGCTACCATAGGTGCTAAAAGTATAGTAGTAGTATCACCAACTCCACCTGTTGAATGCTTATCAACTTTAATTCCTTGGATTTTATCTAGGTTTAAAGTTTCTCCAGAGTGAACCATAGACATTGTAAAGTCTGCTGTTTCTCTCTTATTCATACTATTAAAGAAAATAGACATAAGTAAGGCAGATGCTTGATAATCAGGTATTTCTCCCCTTGTAAATCCTTGAATGAAAAAATCTATCTCTTCCTTAGATAGTTCTTCTCCTCTTCTTTTTTTCAATATGACATCATACATTCTCATATGCCACAGTCCTCCTATCTTTAGATAATCTCATTTATAAAGGATTTACCTTCTAAATTATTATCTATTCCTAAGTAATCCAAAATACTTTTTCCTATATCAGTAAAGGAATCTCTTATTCCTAATTCAGTTCCACCCTTAACTTGCTTACCATATACAAGTATTGGTATGTACTCTCTAGAATGATCCGTACTTTCTGTTGTAGGGTCACACCCATGGTCAGCTGTAATAATTAAAATATCTTCATCTCTTAGCTTTGAATATATTTCATTAAGTCTGCCATCAAAATCCTCTATTGCTTTTCCATATCCTTTTGGATCATTTCTGTGACCATAAAGCATATCAAAATCCACTAAATTTGTGAATATTAACCCATTATCAATCTTATCCATATATTCTAGAGTCTTATCAACTCCATCCATGTTATTCTTTATGTGAACAGCCTCCGTAACACCTTTTCCATTATATATATCTTCTATTTTTCCAACAGCAGCTACACTCATCCCATTTTCTTTTATATATTCTAAAGCTGTCTTACCAAATGGATCTAAAGCATAATCTCTTCTGTTTGAAGTTCTTTTAAATGATCCAACTTCTCCAACAAAAGGTCTAGCAATTACTCTACCAACAACATCTTCTCCAACTAACATTTCTCTTGCTATTTCACACATTTTATAAAGGTTATCTAAACCAACAACCTCTTCATGTGCAGCTATTTGGAATACACTATCAGCTGATGTATAAATTATTGGATATCCTGTCTTTACATGCTCTTCTCCTAGCTCTTCAATAATTGCAGTTCCAGAGGCAACTTTATTACCTAAAATCCCATCTATCTTTGCTTTTTCCTTAAACTCATTTATTATTTTATCTGAGAAACCATCAGGATAGGTATTTAGAGGTTTATCAAGAATTACGCCCCCAATTTCCCAATGTCCTGTTACAGTATCTTTACCAATTGATTTCTCACTACCCTTTCCAAAGGCACCAATAACACTTTCTTCCTTTCCTAATGCCTTAACACCCTCAATATTACCAAGACCTAACTTCTTTAAGTTTGGTATATTAAGTCCGTTGCAAGCTTCAAAAGTATGGTCTAAAGTATGACTTCCTTTATCTCCATACATTTGTGCATCAGGCATCTCTCCTACTCCAACACTATCTAAAACTATAAGCACTACTCTTTTCATAAGTAAAACTCCTTTCTCTTCTATACTTATCTTTTGTAAAATTGATAAAATTATTATGCTCTAGGATGAGTATTACGATAGATTAAATTAATTTTATCACTATTTATTATTTCATAATAGGTATCCATGTAAGTTAACACTTGATTTCCAAGTAACTTTTGCACTGCCCTAACATTAGCTCCATTTTGAAGTAAGTGTACTGCAAAAGAATGTCTAAATGTATTTAGATTAACATCCTTATCAATTCCTGCTCTATGGGAATACTCTTTTACTATTCTCCATATACCTTGTCTTGTTAACTTTTGGCCATTAAGATTTACAAAAAGGTTTGTTACTCCTGCATCTGCAACTTGATCCCTTATTGCAAGATATTCTTCAATTGCCCTACAAGCACTTCTTCCTATAGGAATAAGCCTTTCAAAATGCTTATTATCTATACATTTTACAAATGATAAATCTAAATTTACATCTTCAACATTTACAGATATCAATTCTGATACCTTCATTCCTGTTGCATACATTAACTCTAAAAGCGCATTATCTCTAATTCCTTTTGGACCATCTTTATCAACAGACCTTATTATTTTATCTACTTCATCAACAGTTAAAATTTGTGGTAATTTCTTTGTGGTTCTGCTACTCTTATAACTTATCTTTGGAATATCATTAACTAATGACCTACTTTTTAAATAGCCATAAAAGCTTCTCAAACTTATAACTATTCTATTAATAGAACGCTCAGATTTACCTTGGTTTAAGAGATGTTGTATATAACCCATTATTGCTACATTATCTGAGGTATACAAATTCATTTCTTTCTTTTCTAGGTACTTAGAATAAAGATTTACATCAGTTACATAGGCATATACAGTGTTCTCACTTTTATCATTTTGTAACAAATAATCTTTATAATTATTTATAATTTCTATCATTGCTCTCTCCTACACCATTATTTATATTATATATTCGACAAATTAATCTTTTTCCCTTCATTTCTCTTCCTATGTTTCTTTCTTTTTATAAATAGAATTTAGTAACCACAAATTTAACTATGCTTGGACACACATAAGTTTCAAGTATAACTCCTAAAACAAATAATCCTAATAAAACAATAAGATAGCTTCCTATACCATTTAGATTAATATTTACAGGAATAGACTTCTTTGAAAACTTTTCTTTTAATTTTTCTGTAGACATTGATAATGCAAATACACTTAAAGCAACATAACATGGAATGTAAATTAAATTTTGTGGAATTGTAGAAACTAAGGCTAGTCCGATTCCTTTTCCTTCAAAAGTTGTAAGTAGAAAACTAAAAGTGTATCCTAAGGTGAATCCTTTTATTAAATCTAATATTAATATTATAGGTGTTCCAAAGAATGTAAAACCTAGAACTATTATTGGGATTATTAATATAAAGTTCTTTTTAACTATATCCAATAATAATGCTCCATAGTCTACAGGCCTCTCACCTATACCATTAACAAAGACAGTAAAGTAACTTGCTAAATCATTTTTATCTCCTTCGTTCATATACCTTACTAAATAAACTCCTATTACAATTCCTACACAAAAGAACAATAAGACTAATAAATAGTAAATCTTGTTTTCCCTAAAAGTTTCATTAATTTTTTCTATAGCACCCTTCATCTCTTACTCCTCCTAAAGTATGTATACCCTATAATATGATTAAAAAAGTAAATTTATGCATAAGACCTAATCATAAATATGTAAATAAAATAATTGTTATAAAAACTTTTTATGGTAAAATTTTGTTATAAAGCCTTAAGGAGGTAACTTATGAATATTAATTTTTTAGAAATTATGGTACTCTTAATAATCTACTTAATAATAAGAAGCATTATGCTTGTTGTTAACAGAAAGAAAGGTAAAAAAATTATATTGGAAAAGAAATTATGAATGCTCTCCTATTTATATACATAGTAATTCTTATAAGTTCAACAATAATCCCTACTTTTGTTCATGTAAAAGAAAGGTCTTTAACAGAAGAATTTAACAATATTGTATGGATACCACTTTCAGATTACATCTCTACAATTATAAATGGTGAAATTCCAAGCATTAAGTTTTTTCTTCGCGCTATAATAGGCAATATATTTTTACTTACACCCCTAATAGCTTACCTATGTTGCTATAATAAAAAGTTAAGAAGTATACAAAAAGTTTTATTAATATCCTTCTTAATTTCTCTATCAATTGAAAGTATTCAATTTGTTGAAAATATTTATCTTGGTACACTAAGAACAGTTAACTCATCAGATTTGTTATTAAATACTATAGGTGGATTAATTGGATATGGATTATTTAAAGTTATTTATAAAACAAAACTTAGAAAAATAATTAGAGCAAAATAAAAGACAGGTTAGTGTAAAATAATAGCTTTACACTAACCTGCTTACTATTCACATTGAAGCATATATTGACATAAACAATTAATAGATTTTGTATCTATTATTTCCCCTTTTTTAACCATTTCTTTCATTTCTTCAATTGAGACCTTAATGATTTCTGTAAACTCATCTTCATCTCCACCCTTAACTCCTTCATATATTCCAGTTGCAAGGTATAGATGAATTATTTCATCACAAAAGCCTGGTACCGTACATATCTTTCCTAAGTATTTAAATTCCTTTGCTTTATATCCTGTCTCTTCTTCTAATTCTCTTTTTGCACATACAATAGGTTCTTCACCTTTTTCTAGCTTTCCTGCTGGCACTTCAATAATTACTTTATTTAATGCTGTTCTAAACTGTTTAACTAGAATTATTTCACCTTCATCAGTTAAAGGTAAAATTGCAGATGCTCCTGGATGTCTAATAACATCTCTACTAGCTAGGTTTCCATCAGGTAACTCAACATCTATATTAGCTACTTTTAAAAAGTTTCCTGTATATCTTTCTTCTTCTTTTAAAATCTTTTCTGAAATATCCATTTTATCTTCCTCTTTTCTAATATAATTTCTTATTTCCATTATACTTAATTATATGTTAGCTATCCACTTTTCTAAAGAATAAAGAGTAGCCATAATTACTATGACTACTCTTTTACATTAAGCTTTTCTCTTTTTGAAATTATATATTAAGATAACTCCACCTGAAAGTACTAATAAAGCAATAAAAATATTTCTTAATAAATTATCACTTGTTTCTACTTCATTAGATGATGCATCTTCTTTATTATTAGAATCATCATTTGAATCACCATTTTCTAAAGATTCATTAGACTCTTCATTACTATCAGTAGAGTTTTCCTCTTTATCCTGATTATAATCATTTTCTGGCTTTTCTTCACCTTGGCCTAAATTATTATCATTACCTGGCTTTTCTCCGTCTTGTCCTGAATTACTATCATTACCTGGTTTTTCTTCATCTTGCCCTAAATTATTATCATTATCTGGTACATTAGATGCCTTAATAAATTTAAACTCTTCATTACTGTTTGATGGTAAATTATTCATTTCACCATCTTTATTTTTATCAGAATAGATAAATTTAAATTTGCCCTTACCATTTATATTATAGTTAGCATTCATTTCACCTTTAACTTTAATAGATGCCACCTTAAGATTACTGTATTCAACTAAGTTTTTGCTTGACGTAACATAGATATCCACTACGTTTTCTACACTATCATACTTATAATTTTTAACTACGCTTTTATCACTTAAAGTATCACTCCATGTTAAAGAATCAAGAGTTACATCTCCTTCTATCTTTAAACTAATGCTAAAGGATTTAACTTCATAATTTATTTTATCAACGGATATTTCTACAGTGTTTGCTTTTTCTTCTACTCTTTTTATATTTGTTTCCACTGATGCAGAAGTTATTTTATATGGCATAACTATCATCATAGCAGACAACATAAAAAGCCCAACTACTTTTTTTATGTTTTTCATAGTATCCTCCTATATAAAGCTTTATTTATCTCATGTTTTCTGGAATTATTCCACCTTCAAATTTTATTTCAGGTAATACCTCAGGTATATTTACATATAAAGTATCACTTACTAATCTTTGACCTTCTAGAGTTTCAGCATCATTTACTCTATATAATTCAGCTCTTATTTCCTTTGGTAATGTATTTAGCTTGTCTGGAGTTAAGTAGAATATCCATGTTCCACTACTTATTTCTCCAAGGTGTCCATTTTCAGGTACTTCTGCAAGAAGAATTTGTTCACCTTCAATTACATTATCCTTCTTATCTCTTAAAAGAACTGCATTAAATGCTGGGTTTCCTCTGTATTCTCCTGTAAATACAATTGATCCCTTTGGAATAACATCTCCTTCATTCTTTCCATAAATAAAGTCTTCAGAAAGGGTACCTACACCAGATTCCTTTAAATCAACATTATCTCCAGGAGGTGCAATAATATCAAGTTCTGCTATTGATATTCCACTAGCCTTTGGAGCAACAATTTTTACATATGATGCTTCATATGACCATAATTGTTTACCACCTGTAGAATCTTCTTCATTAAAGTATATAGTTTCTGAATTCTTATCTACACTTAAATCAAATTTACCACTATTAGCTAAAGTCCAATTTTCTTTGTCCTTACTTACAAATACTTGATAATCTGAAATTGTATTATTTGATAAATCTCCATCTTCAATACCAGCTGTATATCTTAATCCAACAATATTTTGAACTTCATTTAAATTCACAATTACATATGGATCTTGATTATTAGTTCTATCACCCTTAAAGATTGTATTATTTTTATTATCTTTAATCTTATTTATAGCTGGGTTATCTACTGGTCCTGTTGTGTTATTTTCGTCATTAACATCTTCACTTGATGATGTATTAGTTTCAACTTCCCATAAGTTTTTAGTTAAACTTCCATCATGTGATACCTTTATTGGATCAAGAGTTAATTTTTCTGTTTTATTTAAATGATAATCATAAGCTACTACTTCATATGTAAATACTCTATTATTAGCTGAAACATAATCAGTAAAGTTAGAATCAGTAGTAAAGCCTATTACTTTTCCATTTCTATAAATTTCATATCCTAATATTTTATCTGAGTCCTTATTAGTTCCAAGTGTTAATTCTACACTCTTTGACTTAGTGCTATCATCATATGATAATGAAGCTTCTACACTTGTATCCTTTGACATTGATTGAACTCCTGCAAGGATTTGTCTTCTTCCATTGTCATTAAGATATTGAATCTTTCTACCTTCTTTTTCATATCCCTTTTCAGCCATGTAAGCTATATTTTCTTCTGAAGGAACTATTCCCCATGACTTAAAGAAATCAGTTAAGTCTTTTTGAACTACATCTGATGCATATCTTACAATCTTTTGTTCATAAGATAACTTTGAATCCTCTGCAGAAGCTTCTCTAGCTCTTTTAGATAATCTTGCATAGAAGGAATCATTAGTTAAATCATTATCTCTATCAGTTATAAGCATTACTGATGTTGGATTTTCATCATAAGCTAAATGTAACTGCCAGAACATTCCTAGTTGAGTAAATACATTTCCAGGTAAGCCTATTGTTTCAGATGTTACCTTTTCATATATTTCTGTATACTTATCTGAATTTTCTAATCTTGAAGGTGCTTTATCATCTAATGTTTGAGCAAGTAATGCAATAACGTTATTAGTTACCTCTGCTTTACCTAGTCCATTCATTTCAGTTACGTGTCCTATTTCATGGGCAATTCCCCATCCAAATAATGATCCTGACTCTTTAACAGTTCCATCTTCATTAAATGTATATGGCTTTCCATTAACTAATCCACTTGCTGAACCATATTCAATTCCAACATGGTGACCAGATGCATACATAAATGCTCCTGCAAACATTCTTTGATATTTAATATTAACTCTACTTCTTGGTTGTAAATGCTTCTTCTCTGATGCATCTAAAGTTCCATCATTATTAAAATCAGGGTTTTCACTTACACCTCTTTGAGCATACATTAACTCCATTATTTGTTCTAGAGCTTGAAGGCTATCATATAGTCTATCAACTTGTTCATCTTCTGTAGCAAGACCTGATGTTATACCATTTAAAATAGCTGAAGCAGGTAAATTTAAAGTAGCCTTAGTTGTTTCTATATCAGTAGTATTTACAATGCTTGTCTTTTCATCATATTTGTAATTATTATTTGACTTATTTGCAAAGAACTTTGGATACTCATCCTTCATAGTATCAACATAATCCTTTAAGCTTCTTATATATTCTCTGATACTTTCCTTAACTTCTCCTTCTTTGCTGCTATCATTTATGTCTCCATAAACATTTAAGTGAGGAATTTCCTTAGCTCCACTTACTCTTATTTTTATTTCTTTATTAGAAGGGTTTCCATTTGGGTATCTAACGTATATACTTCCTCCCTTTTCTACATCTAAATTATGTATCTCAGGCACTTGTAGTACATTCTTACCCTTTTGAAGTTTTACTGTCTTAATAAACTTTCCACTTTCTCCATAATGTTGAGTAAATGCAAGTTCAGGTAATACATTTCCTTCTGTACCAACATAAACAACAATTTCTTCCCCAGCTTTTGCTGTGTATCCTAAAGCTTGATAGTCATTTGAAAGCCCTAAATTATTACCACTATTGCTTATATTTTGATTTACTGTAAATGTATTTTTACTTATATTTTTATCATTAAGTATATCTTCTGCAAGTTTAAGCTCATCTAATATAATAGATTGATTTGGATGATACTCACCACTTACTACATCACTAGTGTTAGCTCTTTCTCTTAGTTCATTAATCTTATCATGAGTTACATTATCATTTAATTCTATTAATAAATCATCCTTAAATAAATTTCTTACATCATCCTCAATAGAATCATAATGATAGAATTTCATTTCTGAAACTGTTAGTATTCCTCCACCATATACGCTTAAGTTTAATTGAACCTTCTTTGCCTTAATAGCTTCTGGTAATTTCACTACATAATATGGCTTTCCATTACTAACCTTTTTATTTACCCTTATATCTTCATTTTCTATTTGATGAACATTTCCTTCATTATCCCAATATCTAAGTACATAATTGTAAAACTCTCTAGTATGCTTATCAAATCTTGGAGAAAACATTATAGTATCCATTGCATATGTATCATCAAATTCAACTATTGGAGCTGATTTACTATACATTGAACTATCCCAGTCATTATGTACCCATGCAGATGTAAAGTCTCCATCTACTATTGCAAACTTATTTTCATCAGTTACTTCATTACCATCTATTCCACCTCTAGGATATGTTACATCTACAATGTGATTAGTAACCTCTCCTACTTCATTAACTGTATTTAAAAGCTTATAGTTTGGTATCTCTGGAGCTATTAAAGAAAGTGTAGTTCCTGTATACATTTTTGATTTACTACTTTCACCAAAGCTATTATATGAAGTTAAGTAAACCTCATAAGTAACATTATCTTCAAGACCAGTTAATACAGTAGAAACACCAGTTATGTTAGAAACCTTATTAAAGTTCTCTTCTCCCTTAGCTCTATAGAACAGATTATATCCTTCTGCCCCCTTCATCTTCTTCCAAGATATGCTAAGTTGTCTGTATTCACCAACAATATTTATATTTTCTGGAGCATCTGGAGCTTTTTTAGGCGCTGGAGTGGCTTTTACTGTTTCTGACCATTCACCTTTCCATGTCTCACCACTGTAGCTTCTTACTCTTATTTCATACTCTTCAAAGTTTTCAAGTTCTGATAATTCTATTGAATTTCCTCCAACCTTAGTTAACTTTTCTGATGTATCTTTACCAGTATTAGTTTTATAAGAAACTTCATATCCATCGATATTTACTTGTTCTGACCATTTTAATTTAACTGTTTCATCATCAGTTTCCACTTCTAAAATTGTAGGTGCTGTACTTTCTGCCTTTGGAACTTCTTGATATACATCATTTAAAAATTCAACCTTACCTATTTGAGCAAGATTATTATTAGTTGGATCTGTAGCATTAACCTTAATAGTAATCTTTTTAACTGCAACTTGCTTTTCTAAATTAATTACTACCTTATCTGATACTGGATTTTCAGCTGTTCTAGCAAGTCTTGCGTTATTATTAATCTTTTGCTTAATAACTCTACCATCTTCAGTTTCAACTAATATAGTACCTTCTGTAATTCCTTTAACATCAACAACTACTTCTTCTGCCTTTATTTTAGGAACCTCAATAGAGAATTTTCCAACTACTTTTTCACCATCTTCATCTACTTCTGGAGTACTACTTGGCTCAATTGTAATTCCTTCCTCAGAATCCTCAAAAAGATCCTTTACTTCACCATGAACTACACCAACCTTTTCCTCTTCAAGGATTACAACCTCTGATGGATCAATTATTGCAGAAGTATCGTATATACTTTCCTTCTTATCTTCATTGTTCTTATTTATAGCTTCATGAACAATGGCTAAATCTGCAATATCAACTACTCCGTCTCTGTTTAAATCATATAATAGGTTGCTTGTCCCTATATTCTCTAAAATTGATTTATAATCTTTCTCTGTAGTAACCTTATCTCCATCTACATCCACTACTAAAGAAACATCTCTATCGTTTCCTATATAAATTCTCTTTGAATAATCATTTATTTCAACTTTTTCTTTTAATACTATTGGAGCAAAACCTTCCCCATTAATTTCTAAAGTATATTTTCCCTTTGGAAGATTGTTAATAATAGCATTGTAATAATACACATCACTATCATTAGTTTCCTCTAAATAATAATCTAATGCTGATGTTTTATAGCTTATATTTCCAGCATACTGTTCTTCAGCATTATTTCCAACAGGAACCTTAAGTACCTCTTTATCCCCTAATTTTAAACTTAAATTTAATTTAGTTTCTTCTGTTTTTCTAAGTTTTAATGGCACATCAAACTTTAATCTTACTTCTAATGTCCCTTGTAAACTGCTATTTATGCTTACATTGCTACTTTTTGTTGTTGCGTAAACAGATACTGCTTGAGTTGATATAATTTCAGTTGCCATTACAGTAGCAATTAAAATAGCTAAAGCCTTTCTTTTCACCAAATTTTCCTCCAATCGTTATAATGTAGAATAAAAAAACTACCCACTAAAGGATAGCTGCCATAGAATTTCATATTTTATTAAATACTACTTATTATGAAATCAAAGAATATACTTCTTTAGCAACTGGCTAGCATAGTTATTAAACCTTAGCTCCTTTAGCTTTGCGTCTTTAGATTTCTCTAAATTTGCCAATATATATAGTTTTCACGTATATTCTACTATAATTTTCTACAATTAGAAATAGTTTTTTTAAATTTTATTAACAAATACTTCTTATTATCTAAAAAGCATTCACTATTCTCATACTAAAATGTAATAAACTACAAAAAGGGCTTAGATTTTATTCTAGGCCCCTTTCTTAAATTCTTATTCAGATACTATTTTACTTCCTACATACTCTTCTTTATAAAGTGTGCATCCATTCTTTTTAACCTTAATATCTCTATACTTTACTTTTCCACATTCATCTACATAATCAGTAATAAAAATATCATTATTGTTTACATAGTATCTATTGTGATAATGATTAACCCTTATATTTTTCTTTTCCCCTTGAATATCTATATAGAAATCCTCTTTTACATCCTCTTTCTTTAATTCTTCATACTCCATAGAAATTTCCTTTCTTATATAAATTAAGCTCAAATTAATTCAAAGAATTAAATTGAGCATATGCCTATAGTTATTTAATTTTCATAGAAGAGGAGAAGATATTCTCCTCTACAAAATAATCCTTCTGTTTAGCACCAACAGTCATAATCCTTTTCGTTCTTCTCTTCTTTGCAATCACACCAGTAGCTATGACCACAATCTTCATCTTTCTTTTCCCATTCAGATACATCAATATATTTCTTAGATTCTTTCTTACATTCGTTCTTGCATTCTTTTTTGCATTCTTTTTTGCATTCTTTCTTGCATTCCTCACACTTTGGTTCGTGACACTTAGGTTCATGGCACTTAGGTTCTTTCCATTCACATTTCTTTTCTTCAATAGTAGAGCATCCTAAATACTTAGTTCCTAAATCTATTGTTTCTACCTTGTGATGAACTCTGTTACAGTCCTCAACATAATTCTTAACAAAGTGACAATCAGTTACCATAATATCATTGAATCTTGTAAAGTGGTTGTTATGGTAATGCTTGTTTACGATAGCTTCTTTTTTTCCACACACTTCATATTCTTTATCATAGCACTTTGTAGTACCCTCTTTTACCTTAACTTCACACTTTTCTTCACATTTATCTTCAGGTTTATTGTTATATTCATAATCTTCTTTGTACATTCTTATATCCTCCAAAAACAAATTTTAATTATAGTTTATATTATGTATAATTCACATAATATGTGATATATTTCTACTAAGTTTTTATTTTATCTTTGAAGTTATTATGTATCCCCCTTTATTATCCTTAGATATCTCTATGTTTTTGTACTCTTTTGGAATATCTAAAGAATTATTATGAGAGGATTGATATGAAATTATATATTCACCACATTTATATGACTTATCTTTTTCATAAAGATGGTAATATTCTTCTAGGGTTAGTCTATTATTATAAATAATATTAGAATGAGGCAATCCAACATATCTTATATGCCAAGGTTCATAATTAAAGCCTGTCTTGCTCTTTCCTAAAAAAGGATACCTTATTATAAAACCATATTTGTGTGCATTACTATTAACCCACTTACCTACTTGTGATTTTATAAAGTTCTTCTGTGCTAGTGTATGTACGTATAAATCTAAAGCCAGTCCAGTCTCATGCTCACTATACCCAACCTTTGCTGCAAGAGAACTATCCTCCTTATATAAATCTTCTTGTTCGTTTTTATCTCTATATGTAGACATAATTAAGAGCTTGTCCTCAGTATACTCTTTTGAAGCCTTAAGTAAGGATTCTAATGGCTCTACCACTTCTCTATTTATTAAAAAACCTGTATCTCTAAATTCTACCAAGTTCAAATTATTATTATAATCTAGCTTATTATCATTATTTACAAGCCACATATTATTTGTATATTTTATATTATTATATTTTCCTTCTTCTATATCTGATAAATCTACCTTCTGTGTTCCAATATCAACTTCTTCTAATGTAATACTTTCTCTTTTATCAAATAAAGTCATAATTCCATATTTAATATCAGGTCTTTTTATAGCTATATAAACTCCTATAATAAGTATTATTGCTAGTGTTATCGATATTATATATTTAATTTTTTTCATATAAACCTCCCATAAATTAACTACTATTTAACTTTATCAATAAGTTCTTATTATTAATTTATGGAAACTTATATTAATCTTAGCAATATCTTAGGATTTTCTTAAAATTTTTAGTTAAAAAAGACGGAGTGGATATTTATTTTTCGCGTTCCGTGGCAAGCTCTAAGTCACATAAAAATAAATATCTATTCCCTTAGCACTTAAGATAAGGAAATTATAAAATTATTATCATTGATTATATCTTTTAATATAAAAATGTAATAACCCCCTTAATTTATAACTAATTAGATTTTTATATTTTCTAGACAATAAAAAAAGACACCTCTAATCAGTTTTTAACAACCAATTAGTTGATGTCTTTATTAATCATATAAATTTATATTTATTGCTATGACATTATAAAGGTTATATTCCTTTAAAACTTGTCATAGAGCTATTAGCTTACTTTATTTTTAAGTCTTAACTTGTCAGCTATTATAGCGATAAATTCTGAATTGGTAGGTTTTCCCTTTTCATTATGAACAGTGTAACCAAATAACTTATTTATAGCATCAACTTGTCCTCTACCCCAAGCTACTTCAATAGCATGTCTTATAGCTCTTTCAACTCTTGAAGCAGTTGTATTATACTTCTTAGCTATTGATGGGTATAATTCCTTAGTAACAGCTGATAATAATTCCATATCGTTAACAACCATAGTGATTGCTTCTCTTAAATACATATATCCTTTAATGTGTGCTGGTACACCTATTTCATGAATTATGCTTGTAATTTCAGTTTCAAGATCAATAGGTCCTCTGCTAGTTGCAGCAGCTTCTCTTTCAACAACTTGAGTTGAAACAGATCTTCTCTTAGTTTCAACATCTTGTGTGTTAAACATCTCTCTTATTCTCTTTGTAAATATATCCATATCAAATGGCTTTACAACATAATAATCAGCACCTAAAGTTATTGCTTGTTGAGTAATCTTATCTTGTCCAACTGCAGATAATACGATTACTCTTGGCATTTTATCTAAATCCATTCCATTTAATTTTTCTAAAACTCCTAATCCATCAAGGTGTGGCATTATAATATCTAAAACTACTAAATCAGGTTGCTTTTGTTGAATTAACTCCAACGCTTCCCTACCATCTTTCGCTATGCCTGTTACCACTATATCCTTTTGGTTTAATAAATAATCATTAAGTATGCTGCAGAATTCTTTGTTATCGTCAGCGATTAATACTGATATTTTTGAATCTTCCATGCTTTTCTCCCCTTTATCCATTTTTTACCAATGTAATTATTATTTCGCCATTTATTTATTAATTCCTTCTTTCAACAAGAAAGTTTTCACTAAGACTTTATAATTGCATTATCTATAATATAAATTCGACATTGCTTAAAAAATTCCTTTTTAACTATAAAATGTATTATCTAAATTATAAGATTTTTTAATCTTAGTATATATGGTTTATTAATATTACTTTAGTATATAATATTCTTCTTTGTTTTTAAATATTATAATTATATCTTCCACTATTTGTAAATTATACACCATATTTGCATCTTCGTAAATACTTTTATCTAAAATAAATAATTCATTTTTACAATTATTGGTAATTATTTCTGTTCTTTACTTCCTATTTACACTTTATTAACAGGATTTCGTCAAAAAACTAAGGATATCTAATAATTTATATATCCTTAGTATTTTACTTCAAAATCCCTGCATCTTCAAGCATCCAATCGATGTAAATTCCATAACCTACATCTGGTTTATTTATTAATACATGGGTAACAGCTCCAACTAACTTACCATTTTGTATTATTGGACTTCCACTCATACCTTGAACAATGCCTCCAGTTTTACTTAATAAAGTTTCATCAGTAACCTTTATTAGCATACTTTTAGGGCCAGGTGAATCTTGTTGAAGCAACTTTACTATTTCTATTTCATATTCTTTAGGTCCCTCTTCATCTATAGTGGTTATTATTGTAGCTTTTCCAAGTTTTATTTCATCTCTGAAAGCCACCTTCATAGGTGATGACCTCATAGGATTACATTCTGCTTTTTTACCTTCTCCAAAAATACCACATTGAGTATTTTTCACTATGCTACCTATTGGTTTGTCATCATTCACAAAAATACCTTTAAGTTCTCCAGGTGCACCCTTTTCACCTTTTCTTACACTTATTATTGATGATTGTAAAAGATCACCTTTCTTTATTGTGAATGGTTTATTTGTATCACCATCAGTTACAGGATGGCCTAGTGCAGCAAACTTTCCTGTTTTTTCATCATAGAAAGTCATTGTACCTACACCTGCTGTTGAATCCCTTACCCAAAGACCTAATTTATATCCACTATTACCTTCCTTAACAAGAGTTACTTCCTTGTTTAAATTTTTGCCATCTCTTAATAGTTCAATATTAATTTTTTCTTTATTAATTGAACTAACCTTTTTTATTAAGTCATGTGATGTTTCTATAGCCTCTCCATCAATTTTTAAAATTACATCTCCTACCTCTATGCCGGCTTCACCTGCAGGGCTAATTTTTCTATCATTAGCTATTGCTATTTCTGAAAACCCTACTACTAAGACTCCTTGAGATGAAAGTCTTACACCAATACAATTACCACCAGGTATAACTTCAATATTTTTTACTTTATGTACTGAAACCTGTTTGATTGGAATTAGTCCAAGTAAATTAACCTTTAACTTTTCTTCTTTATATTCTACTTTATTAAAAGGTCCCACATTTGGAAGTGCCGACATTACTTCCACTTCACTACTTGTATAAAGATGATCTGGTACATCTTTTAGCATAATGCATGTGGACAGAGCCAAAATCAAGATTGGAGTAATTATTACGCTTACTATTTTTAATAGTTTCTTATTCATGTCTATCTCCTCCTTCTCCTCCTTTGCGTCTGTTTTTAAGTTACCCATTGGACATGCATTATATTCTATAGTAACTTTTCTATTATAGACAAAAATTAAATATATAATTTTTAAATATCTCTTTTTGAAAAAAATTGATACCTAGTTACAAGGTTTCGTAAAATTATATTTCTTTTTATGGAAAACAAAAAAAATAAAACCACAAACTCTTGTGATTTTATTTTTACCAATATGTTATAACTTATGTATATTAAAGATTTTTAATTTCATCTTTTTTAGACTCTGCAAACTTTAGCATCTCTTTTACATTTTGTATGGTAGCTTCTGTTACTCCGTTACCACCCATCATTGATGCCACTTGATTTATTTTATCTTCTATAGATAACATTCTAATCCTTGTAAAAGTTTTATCATTTACTACTTCTTTTGAAACAAAATAGTGATGATCTGAAAGTATAGCTATTTGAGGAAGATGTGTTATACATAAAACTTGATGTCCCAAGGATACTTGATACATCTTTTCTCCAACACGTTGTCCAACTGCTCCACTAATTCCAGTATCTATTTCGTCAAAAATTAAAGTTGAAATTTCATCCTTATCAGCAAATACACACTTAAGTGCAAGCATTATTCTTGATAATTCTCCACCTGATAAAACTCTTTCAAGAGGTTTTAAAGGTTCTCCTGGATTTGTAGATATCATAAAGCTAACATCATCAAATCCTCTTTCATTATAACTATCCTCTAAAGTTATTTCTATCTTCATTCTTGATTTATCTAATCCAACATAAGATAGTTCTCTAAGGATCTTTTCTTCTAATGAAGGACTATATTTTTCTCTTATTTCATGTAGCTTTTCACCTACATTTTTCATATCCTTTAAAATGTAGCTTTCTTTTTCTATTAATTCATTTAGTATTTCTTCAGCATTTATTAATTCATCATATTTTTCTTTTAATTTTTCATGATAAGCTAATACTTCTTCTACTGAACCACCATATTTCTTCTTATATGTGTTAATTTCATAGATTCTCTCGTTGATTTTACCAAGTCTAATATCATCATAGACTATTTCATCACCAAGGTCTCTAATATCTCTTGTCGCCTCTTCTAAGCTAAAATAAGCACCTTCTAATAGTTCTCTCTTTTCTTTTAAAGCTTCAAGATGATTTTCTACTGAAGAAACTTCACTTATTACCTTTGAAAGAGATTCTAAAATTGAATTTCCATCTTCTCTTTGGCTTAAAAGTCCATAACTTATTCTAAGAGCATTATTTATTTTTTCTGCATTATTCAAAACATTATACTCTTCTTTTAGTTCTTCCTCTTCACCAATTTTTAATTTACCTTTTTCTATATCTTCAATTTGGAATTTAGTATAGTCAATTAGCTTATCTCTGTCCTCAGCACCTTTAATTTTATTAATTTTTTCTTTAATTTTTGATAGTTCTTCTTTTAAATTTAAAAATTTATTTAAAGGCTCTTCTATATCTTCTCCAATATAATTATCTAAGTATAAAATATGACTACTTCTTTGTAGTAAACTTTGATTTTGATGCTGTCCATGAATATCTAATATCTTTTCTCTTATTCTTTTAAGCTGAGTTATAATTAAACTTCTTCCATTTACTTTTATTATGCTCTTACCAGATAATAAAGTTTCTCTAGATATTATTAGCATATCATCATACTCGATACCTAACTCATCTAGTACATGGTTAACATTTTCATTGTCTATTGAAAAAATTGCTTCAACGAAGGTTCTCTCTTCTCCTGTTCTTATTAGGTCCTTTGAGAACTTTCCACCTAAAACATAATCAATAGCATCAATAAGAATAGATTTACCTGCACCAGTTTCTCCTGATAGTATGTTGAATCCTTCACTAAATTCAACAGTTATTTCTTCAATTAGAGCAAAATTTTTAATGTTTAATCTAATTAACATTCTACCCCACCTTTTTAACCCTTAAGATATTAAATTTCTTATTTTAACTACTAGCTCTTCTGCGCCTTCAGTAGTTCTAAGCATTATAAATATTGTATTTTCACCTGCAATTGTTCCAGCAATCTCATCAAATCCAAAACTATCAATAGCTTCTGCAACTGGAGCTGCACCTGCAGATACAGTCTTTACAACTACCATTTTATCTATGTTTTCAACTGAAGTAGTTAAATTAGCTAAAACACTAGTTAATTTATCTGACATATTATTTTCATGTGTCTTTGGAACAGCATATTTATACTTTCCTGAAGGTCCTTGCATTTTTATAAGCTTTAGGTTTTTGATATCTCTAGATACTGTAGCTTGAGTTACATCAAAACCTTCAGATTTTAACGCTTCTGCTAAATCTTCTTGTGTCTCAATATCTCTTTCAGCTATTATTTCCAAAATCTTTAAATGTCTTTTTGATTTCAAATTTTCTCACCATCTCATTCCTTAGAATTATTCAAGATTTTTGTCCTTAATACTTTAAAATAATCATAATCTTTAAACAAAAGAACTTGAACACTTTTTTCTGCTCTTTCAACCTTTATCTTAGTTCTTTGTTCAACCTTAGTAGCTTTTTGCCCATCTACTGTTAAATAAATTTCTTCTTCCCCATTTTCAGGAATAATCTCAATTTTACTTTCTCCACTTAAAACCATTGTGGGCATACTTTTTGTATGAGGACAAATTGGAGTTAAGGTTATTAAATCAAGATTTGGATAAATAAATGGCCCCCCTGCAGAAAATGAATATGCTGTTGATCCAGTTGGAGTTGCAACAATTAATCCATCACCCTTAAAAGTTGAATAAAGCTTTCCATCTACAAAGACTTGAAACTTTACCATTCTTGAAAGTGTTCCTCTTGCTACAACTACATCATTTAATGCATGTTCTTCAATAACTTCCCCATCTTTTATGGTTTCATACTTAAGAAGCATTCTATCATCAAGATTATATTCATCTTTTTTTAATTTTTCTATTGCTCTATCTATATCTGAAATTTCTGTACTAGATAGAAAACCTAGGTTTCCAATATTAATACCGAACATAGGTAATGAAGTTTTTTTACTAATTTCTCTTGCTACATTTAGGAGTGTGCCATCTCCCCCTAAGACAACAAGCAAATCTAAAGGGGTTTTAAATTCTTCATCTTTAAGCTTAAATGAATTGAAAATTCTTATCTCATCTAAATCGAAATTCATTTCAAACTTCTTTTTAACCATATTTAATATCTCATCATTTTTATCTTTAGTAGGATTTATGGCTATCCCTATTCTTTTCATACTTTCCCCCAAGAAAATTATATTTCAGTATGAGATGCTTCTACAACCTTATCCACATCTTCTCTAACAAAAGTACTTTCTCTTCCCATATCCTTAGTAAAATAAACTAAATATTCTATGTTTCCTTCAGGTCCCTTTATAGGAGAATAACTAACTCCTAATACATTTAGATTATGTTCAAGTAAGTAATCAATAATTCCAAATACTACTTCTTTATGTACTTCAATGTCTCTTACAACACCTTTTTTTCCTACTTTTTCTTTACCTGCTTCAAATTGTGGTTTAATTAAAGCTACAACTTCACCATTATCTTTTAAAAGTTCTACAGTTGCAGGCATTATCTTTTTTAAGGATATAAATGATACGTCTATAGAAGCAAAATCTACAAGTTCCCCTAAGTCTTCAGGTTTAACGTATCTTATGTTTGTTCTTTCCATGCAAACAACTCTTTCATCAGTTCTAAGCTTCCATGCAAACTGACCATATCCAACATCTATAGAAAAGACCTTACTTGCACCATTTTGTAGCATACAATCTGTAAATCCACCTGTTGATGCACCAATATCCATACACACTTTACCTTCTAGTGTAATAGGGAAGTTTTTCATTGCCTTTTCAAGCTTTAGTCCTCCTCTACTTACATAAGGTAATTTTTCACCCTTGTATTCAATATTAGCTGTTACTGGAACCTTTTCTCCCGCTTTATCAACTCTTCTTCCATCTACAAAAACCTTACCAGCCATTATTGATGTTTTAGCTCTCTCTCTAGATGTAATTATTCCTCTATCAACTAATAGAATATCTAGTCTTTCTTTTTTATCTGCCATAATCTACTCCTTATATTATATAAGTTTAAGCACAGTATCTGCTATTCCTTTTCCATCTAAACCATTATCCTCATATAGAAGATTTACATTACCTTGATTTATAAATTTATCATCGTATCCTAAATTTATAAATTTACCTTTATGTCCACAGTTAGTTAACTCTTTTAATACTAGAGTACCTAAGCCGCCGTTTTTCATATTATCTTCTACCGTTACTATATGGTAGCCTTCTTTAGATAGCTCTCTTATTAACTCTGTATCTATTGGCTTAATAAAGGTAGCATTAATTATACTTGGGTTAACATTTTTTTCTTCTAATATTTTCTTAGCTTTTAAAGCATGTTGAACCATTTTTCCAGTAGCTATTATTGCTACATTTTCACCTTTATTTAATGTTTCCCACTTACCTAGTTCTACTTTATTTATAGGAACCAAGCCATCTATTTCATCTCCACCTCTAGGATATCTTATAGCAACTGGTGTTCCTTTATTTAAGGCCCATCTAAGTAACACATCAACTTCTTCTAGACACTTTGGTGCCATAATAGTCATGTTAGGAATCATTGATAAAAATGATATATCCATAATTCCTTGATGAGTTTCACCATCATCTCCAACGATACCTGCTCTATCTATGCAAAAAACAACAGGTAGGTTTTGTATACACACATCATGTATAACTTGGTCAAAAGCTCTTTGCAGGAAAGTTGAGTATACTGCAAATACAGGCTTTAAGCCACTGCAAGCCATTCCTGCAGCTAAAGTAACTGCATGCTGTTCTGCTATTCCTACATCAAATAATCTATCAGGGAATTCCTTGCAGAAGCATCTAAGACCTGTACCATCTGGCATTGCTGCTGTTATTGCTACAACGTCCTTATCCTCTTTTGCAATTCCTATTAAAGATTTCCCAAAGGCTTTTGAGTAGCTATTTGATGGAGATATATTAGGTTCTCCACTTTCTAAATCAAAAGGAGACACACCATGGTATTTCCATGGACTTTTTTCTGCAAAATCATATCCTTTACCTTTTTTAGTTATGGTATGTATAATTACAGGTCCATTTATCTCTTTTGCTTTATTAAACATTTCAACCATCGTTGGTATATCGTGACCATCTATAGGCCCTATATATTTTATTCCCATATCTTCAAACAACATTGAAGGGACAACTAATTGTTTAACACTATCTTTTAATTTTGATAATGAATGAATAACTGCTTTTCCTACAGAACTACTGCCTAAGCTTGAATTAATGTCCATCTTAAGTTTATTATATCCTGGTTCCATTCTTAATTTATTAAGATATGATGATATACCTCCTACATTTGGAGATATAGACATTTGATTATCATTTAAAACTATAATCATATCTGTTTTATTAAAGCCAACATCATTTAATGCTTCAATGGCCATTCCACCAGTTAAAGCTCCATCGCCTATTACTGCAACTACTTTATAATCTTCTCTTTTTAGATCTCTAGCTCTTGCCATACCTAAGGCTGCAGATACTGATGTACTACTATGTCCAGTATCAAATGCATCATATTTACTTTCATTCCTCTTAGGAAATCCACTCATTCCATCTTTCTTTCTAAGAACCTTAAAACCTTCTTTTCTTCCAGTTAAGATTTTATGAACATAGCTTTGGTGTCCAACATCCCATATTATTTTGTCTTTTTCTAAATTAAAACTCTTGAAAAGACTAAGCGTTAGTTCAACTACACCTAAGTTAGATGCTAAGTGCCCTCCAGTTTTAGATACACTATTTATAAGAAACTCTCTTATTTCTTCCCCTAAAGATTCTAATTCATTATTATTTAGAATTTTAATATCTTCAGGAAACTTCATATTATCTAAAAACTTTGTCATATTATCATTTCCTTTGTACTAATATTCTCTATCTAAAAGATTATAAGTTAGCTCCTTTAGATATTTAGCATCTACTGTCAAATCATTTAGTATAGAAATACATTCTTCTGTTAACTGTTTACAAAGATCTTCACATCTGTCTATACCATACATTGTAACAAAGTTGCTCTTATTTTTGTCCTCATCCTTATTAGTGTTTTTGCCCAATTTATCTACTGAACCTAAAACATCTAATAAATCATCTTTAATTTGAAAAGCTAACCCTAGTTTTTGACCAAAAATATCAAGCTTTTCAATATCACTTTCTTTAGCCTCACCTAATATTGCACCTGCAACAATAGAACTTCTTATAAGTTCTCCTGTTTTCTTTAAATGCATATATTTTAACTCTTCTTCTGATAGTGTTTCCTTTTCTTCACTTAATATATCTACAACTTGACCACCAATCATTCCATCAGCACCAGCTGCATTAGCTATTTCTTTTGAAGCTCTTAATACATTCTCTCCTGATTTTAGTGAATAATCCATCATTAAAATCATAGCTTCATTTAATAATGCATCCCCAGCTAATATTGCTATGGCCTCTCCAAAAACCTTATGGTTTGTTGGTTTACCCCTTCTTAAATCATCATTATCCATTGCTGGAAGATCATCATGAATTAAAGAATAAGTATGAATCATCTCTATTGCAGCTGCCATAGGTAATACTTCTTTATAAGATTCTTTATATAAACTATGAGTTAATAGAAGTAATATTGGTCTTATTCTTTTTCCACCAATATTTAAACTATAACTTGCTGCATCATAAATTTTCTTATTATAACTTCCTTTTTGCAAAAAATAATTACTTAAATATTCTTCTATATCCCTTTTACACTGGTCAATCTTAATTACCATCTTCAAACTCCACTTCTTTTTCTTCTTTTATAATAGAAATTTTGCCTTCTAGTGTATTTAAAGTTTTATATAATTTATTAACTATTTTTACTCCCTCTTCATAGGATTTCATAGATTCCTCTAGAGAAAGTTCCCCATTTTCTAGTTCTCCTAAAACTCCTTGAAGTTTTTGAAGCATTTCTTCATAACTCTCTTTTTTCGCCATAAATCCTCCTACTTATCAGGACTAAATTTACCTTTCACTACGCCATCAGCTAAGAAAACATTTATTTCTTTTTCCTCTGACATCCTTTTTACGGTATTTATAACACCACTTTCATCCTCTATTATAGCATAACCTTTATTAAGTAGGTTACATGGATTTTGTGCCATTAAAAGATTATTTAGTCCCGATAACTTTTCCTTTTCAATATTAATCTTGTTAACTATGTTAGAATTGAGCCTTTCTTTAAGCTTTTCTATTATCATATAGTTGTTAACAATTCTACTCATAGGTGAATTTAATTTAAGTATTCTACTTAATGAATCCACCTTATTTTTTTCTAATTGAAGCTTGTTAGCTATAATACTTCCCATTCTATTATTTATATATTCTATTGTTTCTTCTATATCTGATTGCAAAGGCACAGCTATTTCAGCCCCTTGTGATGGAGTAGCTGCTCTTACATCACTTACAAAGTCAGAAATAGTAAAATCCACTTCATGTCCAACAGCTGATATTATAGGTATTTTAGATTTAAATATAGCCTTTGCTAATTCTTCTTCATTAAAGTTCCATAGTTCTTCTATAGAACCTCCACCTCTACCTATTATTATTACATCTACTGATTTAGTTCTATTAAAGTATTTTATACCCTCAATAACTTCCATGTAAGCTCCAATTCCTTGAACCTTAGCTGGATAAAGTACTAAATCTACTAAGCTATTTCTTCTTTTAGAAACATTTATAATATCTCTAATTGCAGCACCAGTTGGAGAGGTAACTATTCCTACTCTACTAGGAAGTTTAGGTATTTCCTTTTTTAATTCTTCATCAAAGTATCCCTCTTTACTAAGTTTTTCTTTTAATCTTTCAAACTTTATGTAAAGTTCCCCTCTACCTTCCTGTTCAATAGTATCGCAATAAAGCTGTATACTACCGTTTTGAGGGTAAATAGAAGCTCTTCCTCCAATTACTACTCCCATTCCTTCTTCTAAAGTAAGCTTAAGCATAATAGCCTTACTTCTAAACATAACACAGTTTATTTTTCCACCTTCATCTTTAAGAGAAAAATAAATATGTCCACTAGAATGGTATTTTAAATTAGAAATCTCTCCTTTTACAGAGAGATTATTAAGTATAAAATCATTATCTATTATTCGTTTTAAATAATTATTAACCTCACTAACAGTTAAAGTCTTAATCTTCATACTCTTCTGCCGCCTTGCAAGCATTTTTTATTAAAAGTGTTGTAGTTAATGCTCCTACTCCTCCTGGTACTGGAGTTAAATGTGAAGCCTTATCTATAACTTTGTCAAAATCTACATCTCCTGTTATTTTACCTTCAAAAGATGAAGTTCCAACATCTATAACTACTGCACCTTCTTTTACATAAGTTTCATCTAAGAATTTAGGTTTACCTATTGCTACAACTAAAATATCTGCTCTTTTGCAAACTTCTTTTAAATCCTTAGTTCTTGAATGACATATAGTTACTGTAGCATTCTCCTTTAATAACAGCTGTGCTACAGGCTTTCCTACTATATTACTTCTACCAATAACAACTGCTTCTTTTCCGCTCAAATTAATACCTAAACTTTTAATTAGGGTTACAACTGAATTCGGGGTACAAGGTAAGAAACCATCTTCTCCCATATATAACTTACCTTGTGATTCAAAAGTTAAGCAGTCAATATCTTTTTTAGGAGATATTCTAGCTACTACTTCCTTTTCATCAATACCTTTTGGTAGAGGAAGTTGAATTATAATACCATGAACCTTATTATCTTCATTTAATTTATCAATAGTATTTAATAATTCTTCTTTAGATGTATCTTCTGGAAGTTCAACTCTCTTAAAAAGAACTCCTAAAGATGTAGCAACTTTCTCTTGACTATTCATGTAATAAATAGAACCACCATCATTTCCTACAAGAATTGATGCTATTTGAGGAATATCTTTTCCTTCTTTTGTTCTTTTATCTACATAGCTTTTTATTTCTTCCTTTATATTAGTTGCAATTTCTCTACCATTTATAATTTGCCCCATTTTATTTCCCCCTATATGTTTTTTAGAACTTTATCTAAGACTCCGTTAACAAATGAAACTGACTTTTCATCTGAATATCTCTTTGTTAATTCTAATGCTTCATTTAAAGCAACCTTTTCTGGAACATCTTCTACATAAAGCATTTCGTATATTCCCATTTCTAGAATGCAAAGATTAATTTTAGAAATTCTGTCAAGCTTCCAGTTTTGTAGATTCTTTTCTATTATTGAATCTAACTCAGCTCTCTTTTCATTAATTCCTTCTAATATATTATTTATGTAAACAAAGTCTATACCTTCTAGACTTTCTTCACTGTTCTCTTTGAACATTTCTATAACTTCTTGTGGTGTATCTTTACTTAATGTCATTCCAAATACTAATTCTAATGCTTTTTCTCTTGAATCTTTTCTACTCATTATTTCCTCCAAATTTACATCTATATAAATATTTATTACCTTTATTATAGACTTTATAAAAATATAATAAACGACTTTTATTATTTTATCACAAGGGAACTAAGCTTTCCACAAAAAATCACCCATTATTAACTATTTTATCATCTCTAAACCATATAGTTATATTTATTACAAATTATTCTTTAAGCTTTAAGGAATATAACAGCTCTCCATTTATAATTTCTCCTGTATTTTTAAACCCAACATTTTCATAAAGATTTTTGGCTTTTATATTTTCTGGATAGAATGATAAAAATATTTCCTTGCACCCTTCAAGCTTTTTCATTTCTTCTATTATTATTTTAATTGCTTCTTTGCCATAACCTCTTCCTTGATATGCATGATGGATCATTAATCTACATAACTCATAGAAATTATCCTCATAGCAATATCCATACATGGTAAATCCAATGATTTTATCTTTATCATATATTCCTTTTGTAATCCATCCATTTTCTATTTTAGATTGAGCTAGGGATAAAGTATTGGATGGAATAAATTCTTCAAATACAAAATGCTGATCGCTTTTATCTGTTGTCAAACCTATACACTGCAACCAATTCTCTTCATTAATATCTCTTAAATTAATTTTCATATTACAATCCCCCTTAGCTTCTTCCAATACAATCAATTATAAATCACTTATCCAATTCTTTACAACATAAGTTCTATTCAACATATTTATATAAATACATAAATATGTAAATATATCTTTATAACTTCTTATATTTATATAAATACATAAACATATATTTATATCTTTATAATCTAAAGTTTATTTTAAAAAAGAAACTACATCTCTGTAGTTTCTCCACCAATTTTATTTTGCTACCATAACTTTTAGTTCATTAAATTTATTCCATGTTTCTTCATCTTCAAACATCTTATCCATATACTGTCCCAATACTGATTCTATATATGCTCTTGAATAATTATAACTTTTTTTATCTATGTCCCCTACTTTAAAAGATATATTATCAAGGTCATCTATTAATGTAAATAAAATTGCACTATTCTTTTGAAGAACGTTTTGTGGATTCTCCCAAAAGCTAGCATACTCATCCTTATCATTAGCTCTAATAGCATATTCAACTTCTATATCATTTGAATCCTTTACCCTTTGCACTTTATCTATATAAAGCTCACCTGGTAGCTTCTTTAATATATCATATGCTTTATTATCTGCTAATTTAGAATTCTCATATTTCTTTAACGATTCAATTTTTACTTCTGAAGTTGATAACACATTATCTTTCTTAGTACCACACCCTGTAACAGTAATCATAAGCAAACACAGTAATATAATTATAGAAATCTTTTTTCTCATTTAATATACCTCCCACATATAATCCCATTATTATATTACCATATATTTCCTATTGTTGTATCTTTTTATTTATCTTTAGCAAAATTCCACTCTAGAAAGAATTCATTCAAATAATTTTCCATAAACTTATGTCTTTCTTCTGCTATTCTCTTCCCTTCAGTTGTGTTCATCTTATCCTTAAGCTTTAATAGTTTTTCATAAAAATGATTTATTGTTGTACTTTTTTTATTTTTCACTTCTTCTAGGGAATTATAATTATTAATACTTATATTTGGATCATAGATAGGATTATTTTTATATCCTCCATAAGTAAAGGTTCTTGCTATACCAATAGCTCCAATTGCATCTAATCTATCAGCATCTTGAACAATTTCCCCTTCTATGCACTCTTGAGAAGAGTCAACAATGCCACCTTTAAAGGAAATCTTCTTTATTATATTAATAATCTTATCCCTATCACTTTTCTCAACTTGAAGACTTTCTAATAAATCTTCTATTTCATTAGTTTCTGTTTTATTATCATTTGAAAACTTCCAGTCTCCAACATCATGAAGTAGAGCACACATTTCAATAATAAATATGTCTCCCCCTTCTTTTTCATAAATAGCTTTTGAGGTATTATATACCCTCTCTATATGGAACCAATCATGTCCACTGCCTTCATTTATAAGTTTATCCTTTACATATTTCTTCCTTTGTTTTAAAATTTCTTTCTTATCCATAGTTCTCCTAACTTAAACTATATAGTCTGCAACAATTCTTGAATTAGTAACCTTTTTAACATAAGAAGCCACCTCTACATGCTTAGGATTTATTTGATAACTATCTAAATCTTCCTTACAGTTAAATTCTGAATATAAAACTATATCATAGGCTTGTTCAGATTTATTAAAATCTATACCAACCTCAATTTTTACTATTTCCTTAATTTTATCCTTTAATTCTTCTAACATATTCTTTATTAATTTAGCATTTTCTTCTTTAGAGTTTCCCTCTGCTTCTTCTTTTAATTTCCACATAACTATATGCTTTATCATTTCTCCACCTCCATTTTTTATAAAACCGAAAAAAAGGAATTATACTATAAAGCATAACTCCTTTTATAAACTATTCTTCTACTTTTTCTTCTTCCTTTGGTAAGTAAATATTTTGTACATAAACATTTACACCACTAACAGTTAAACCTGTCATAGCTTCTACTGTTTTCTTAACGTTCTCTTGAACTTGGCCTACGACATCCATAATTCTCACACCATATTCAACTGAAACTTCAAGTTCAATAGTAGCTCTATCTTCTTCTAAAGTAACCTTTACAGCTTTACCTACTGCCTTTTTACCTTTGAAAATTTGAGTTATATTATTAGAAACTCCAGTATGTTGGAATCCTACAACTCCTTGTATCTCTTCAGCTGCTATACCAGCTATTACACTTACAACTTCGTCGGATATTTTTACAACCCCAACATTTTCTTCATTGTTGAAATCTTGCATTTTGTTCGCCCTCCTAAGCTTTGTAAAACAAAACTAAATTATCTTACGTTAATTATATCAAAATAGAAAATATATTACAATGTATTATTTTTTCACAGAAATATTAACATCACTAATTCCACAAGCACTTTGAACTATCTCTTGGATTATAGCGCCTTCTTTTTCAGTAAGTTGGTTATCTGACTTAACAATTATATCAGCTTTCTTACTATCATCAGAAATTTCACAAATAGCATCGCTATAACCTTTATTCTTTATATTTGTTTCTATTGTTTTTTGTTGACTTTGTCTTAATGTTATTTTTGTAATCTGTGCAGTTGCAGCATCCTTTTGCTCTTGTGAAGTTTTATCATTTTCAACTACATCTTTTAATCCTTGGATAGCTGATGCATCATTATTTTCTCTTGTGCTTCTTGCATCTATAAAGAAATCTGTTTGACTGATTGTCTCCTTATCCTTGTCTTCATCTTTCTCCCCTTCAACTAATGCCCCTGCTAAATCGCTAGCATCATTTAAACCACCATTATTTAATTTTGCTCCTAAAATAGCAGTACACACTATTAATGCTAATAAAGTAAATATAATCCCAACTTGTTTTTTTGTCATTTTTTATTCCTCCCATCAACTTTCTATTGAATTATATGCTAAATCCCCATAGGATATACATTAACCTTTTCAACTGATATCCCATATAAACTAGATACAGCTTTTTCTATGTCATACCTAACCTTGCTACTTTCTGCACCCTCTGCAGTAATAACAACACCTATTACCTTAGGCTTATATGTTTTTAAAATAACTGGTGAATTTCCACCAGACTCACTACTCATTACAACCTTAGTTGTGTCATTTTGCTGATCGCTAACTCTCTTTCCACCATTTGTATCTGTTTCTTCTGTTTTTGTTGTTTGATTTGTGCTATCATATGCTGCTACCTTCTCTTCTCCACTCTCAAAGTTAATCATTACATCAACTTCTCCAACTCCATCTATTTTTCTTAGAATGTTTGTAAGTTCAATCTTTTGTTTATCTTCATAAGTAGAGACTGTAGTGTTTACTTTTGTATTATTTTCTTCAGTAAGAACTTCATTCTTACCACTTAAAAGTCCTGGCGCTAAAATGGTAATGGCAATTAATATAAAGCCAATAACTAAAAGCACCGCAAGAATATTGCCCATATACTTGTTTTTAAACAACTTACTAACCTCATTCTTTAGCTTCTTAAAATCCATTGATACCCCTCCTTTTTTACAAATAATACACTACTATCTTATCCTTACTTATTTCTAATTCATCTGAAAGAAAATCCTTCACCTCTTTTTGAGTGCTATCTTCTTCCTTAACCTCTTTTTCTTCTTCCCCAATCTTAACTTCCTTTACTTTCTTAACCCCTTTTTCGCTTATTCCTATACGTAATTCATTAATTTGACAAGTCATATTATCAAAATCTACTGTGCAATCAAGATCACTTTCAAAAGTCATATCTTTAAATTCTTTTGATAACTTATTAATGCAGTTTTTATTAAAATTATCCTTAAAACTATCCTCTCTAAGCTCCTGTGTTGCTATAGTAGTATCATCTTTACTTATGCCTTCCTCTATCTCTTTGTCATACTGATCAATAATAGATGTTAGGGCTGTTTCTCCTTGAGAAAAAAACTTTACAATAGGGTTTAATAGTACAGCTACTAGTATTAACCCCATTACAAACTTCAAATACTTTTTCATGCTATTATCTGGTCCAACAAGCTCTATGGCTGTAATAAATATTAATGTAGTAACAAGTGTTGTTACAAAACCTTTAATTAATTCCATATCCTATCCCCCTACAATAAACTTTCCAGCAGAGGCCATAATTGCTAACAAAACAAAGAACATTAAACTTACGCTTAAAACACATGATAACAACAATACTAATGAATCCCCTGTTGCTGCAATTGTACTTGTTATTCTTTTATCACTTATTGGCTCTACAAGTGCTGCTGA
Source organism: Clostridium sp. 1001283B150210_160208_E6 (assembly GCF_015669365.1). Lineage (NCBI taxonomy): Bacteria > Bacillati > Bacillota > Clostridia > Eubacteriales > Clostridiaceae > Clostridium > Clostridium sp. 1001283B150210_160208_E6. Next base: position 108,680 of record NZ_JADPAA010000001.1, read on the forward strand.
CATTTTATATATAAATGCCATAAGAATCATTTTTATTATTGGATATAAAATAATAAGTATTATAACCATAAGTCCAATTCCACTTATTGCATTTTTGATAATTAAAGAATATCCAGCAACTGATGCAATTGCATCTGAAAAAGCTTTACCTACTATAGGTATAAAATTATCTACTGCAAACTTTGTTGTCTTTAAGGCAACAGCATCTATTGTTGTACTAGTTATACCTCTTATTGTTAAAAGAGCTATAAAAGATGTAATTATTATTCCTTGGAGCCATACTGTCCACTGCTTTAATAATTTACACAGGTTATCTATTTTATGCTCTTCTGAAAGATTATTAGCAAATTGTAGAACAAAACCTACCATAATTAATGGAATTATTACAGTTACATATATCCTTGGTATTATTACAACAGCTGCCATTACAATTGGATCTATGGTTGCTGCTTGAGTAACACCTCCTGCTAAGGCTATCATTGTAACTAGAACAGGTAAAATTGCTGCCATAAAATCTGCTACCCCATTAATAACATCTTTTGCTACAGATATTGATATCAAAAAGCTTTTTGAAAGAAGCATAACCATAACTGCATAACATGCATAAAAAGCTATCTGAGATATACTTTTTGTACTAAAGGCATCCTGTAGATTTTTTAATAAGGTACATAATATAGCTATTACTATCATTGAAATAGCAAGCTTTAATACACTACCAACTTCTTTAAATAGAAGAGAAACTACAGCCTTACCTAACTGTGAAAAGGATAGATTACCCTTTCCATTAGTTATATAGCTTTTTACATATTCAACTGGGTCAAGATCATTCATAAGCTCAACATCTACCTTCATCTTATTGATATAATCATAAAGTCCCATTAAATCTTTATTTGTTTCAGGATCTATCATTCCCTCATCTACTATTGTTTCAATAGCTGATTTATTTTGTTCTTCTTCTGCATTAACTATAGCTGTTGGAGATATGATAGAAAAAATACATATGTTTATCACTAATAAAATCATAAGTCTCTTAAATTTCTTCATATTTACACCTACAAAATTTGTAATATAGAGTCTAATACAGCCATTAATATTGGAATTGCTAAAACTAATATGAACATCTTCCCTGAAAACTCTACCTTAGATGCTAAACTTCCAGCCCCTGCATCCTTGCATATTTCACTTGCAAAACTAGCCAGATAAGCTATAGCCAATATTTTAAGTACTATTTGTATATAAACTGTATCTATACCTGCTTTATCAGCTATGGTCTTCAGGAAATTAACTACTTCACTAACTTGTGAAATACAATATATAAAAATTACTACACCAGCAGCTAAAAGAATTAAGGCTGCTAGGTCTCCTCTTTTATCTTTAAAAAGTAAATATAAAAATAGGGCAACAAGCGCAAAGGAAATAACCTTTAAAATCATCATCTTACTATCACCTAGAACATAAACATGGTCTTTACTGTATTAAACAAATTGCTAATTAATGAAACTATCATTATTAATATAATTACTATTCCTGCTATATTAGTGATAGCTGCTATTTCACTTTTTCCACTGCTAGTTAAAACCTTGTCCAATATCACTAAAATAATTCCTGCCCCGCCTATTTTAAAAAGTATACTAAAATCCAGCATAATCTTCCTCCTAATCTACAATAAAAATATGGATATCATTGCCCCAAAACACATTCCCAAATACCTATAAAGCTTTGTATTCTTTTTAGATTCCTCTCCAGCTTCTTTTATATTTATCTTTAAGTTTTCTAATGCTAGATTGAAAATTTTCTCTTGCCCATAAACCCCAGAGTAACCTAAGGATTTTAGAAAATCTCCTAAGATATCCTTATCTTCTTTATTTAAATAAACCTCTTCTTTTACATCTTCATAATTTCTTTTAAAGGCTATATAAACATCTCCTATTTTCCCATTTTCTAAGTCACTTGAAACATTTGATATTAGTTTGTTAAATGGTTCCTTGCTTTTTTTTGATATTTCATACAAGGCTTCTGGTAATGGTGTGGTATTAAATACAACTTCATTTTGTAAAAGTAATACTCCCTTATAGCATTCGTTAAGATTTAATAACCGTTTTCTAAAACTCTCACCATAAATATAACCTGCAAAAGTAAACATAGAGAAAATACTAATTATTAATATAATCTTGACCACTTTTTCTCTCCTCCTTTGCTTAATGAGTAAACATTCTCTACTGTCCCAACTCCTTCTCTATTACTAAGCAAAATAACTCTTTCTACAACGTTATTTTCCAATAGCTCTTTAAAAACACTTCTGTTAGTTAAATCATTAAGACTTTCCCCATGTAAGGTTACAACAATGTTTACTCCTGAATTAAAAGCCATAATAAGTGCTTCAATATCCTTTAATGTTCCTATTTCATCACATATAATAATTTCTGGTGATAAACTTCTTATGGCCATAATTAACCCTTCGCTTTTTAAACAATTATCTAGAACATCAGTCCTTATTCCAACTTTCATTTGAGGTACTCCAAGATAACTAGCTGCAATTTCACTTCTTTCATCTATAATTGATATCTTTTTGCCCCCATCAGATAGGTTCCTTGCAATATCTCTTAGAATAGTTGTTTTACCACACTTAGGTGGTGAAATAATCAAGGTATTTAATACCTTTTTATCTTCCACTATATATTTCATAACCTTTTTTGAGCACCCAAGTATTTCTCTACAAATTCTTATATTTAATGAAGAAATATTTCTTATAGTCTTTACTTTCCCATTATCCATAACACACTCACCTGCTAGTCCAACTCTGTGTCCTCCTCGTATTGTTATGAATCCTTGCCTTATTTCTTCTTCATAGGCATATAATGAATAGTTAGAAATTCTTTGAAGTATGTACTTTATGTCTTCTCTTCCCAATATATAGCTAAGTACCACCTCACCTTTAGATGATGTAATTATTATTGGTTTTTCTATTTTTAACCTTATCTCTTGTAAAGCATTATCTTTCAAATATTCTCCTAAAGCCTCTACAACTCTAGGTGGAAATAATTTTACTATTCCCTCATCCAAAATATCCATCACTTCCTCCTCCCTAGTTTGATTCCTATATAATTTCTATTTACGTAATTTAAAAATTATAACCTTATTTTATAAAAATATGTGAACTAATTATTTTGAAAATAAAAAAAGAATCCTAAACAGGATTCTTAAAAATTATTTCACTATATTTTCTCCACAATATGGACATGGTATATTATCTTCTTCTAATGCAGAGGCTTCAATGAAGATAGGTTTTCCACATTTATTGCAGCTAACTTCTGTATACTCTGATTCAAATTCATCTAGTTCTTCTAATGATACTTCCTCAAACAATTCTTCTTGAATTTCTGATATATCATCATCCATATACTTTAAGTTTTCAGAAAGTACAGCTTCATTTACCATAACTTCTTCAATTTTATTACTTAACCCTTCTAAAATTGAAGAAATATTGTTAAAAATGCTTTTATACTCTGATTTATCTATAGTTGAAATTTCTTCTTTTAATTTTTCTATATTATTTCTTATTTCCTTCATACAAACACTTCCTTGTATGTATTTCATAGATAGCAAAAAGTTGCTAAGCAAATTGAACTTAGCAACTTTCTTAATATTAAACTCTTTCCATGTAATCGCCAGTTCTTGTATCTACTCTTATAGTATCTCCTTCATTAACGAACATTGGAACATTAACTACTGCACCTGTTTCAACTGTAGCAGGCTTTAATGCATTTGTAGCAGTATTACCCTTTACACCTGGTTCACAGTGAGTGATTTGTAATTCTACGAAGTTTGGAGCTTCTACTGAGAAAGCTTCTCCCTTATAGAACTTAATTATTGCAAACATATTTTCCTTTAAGAACTTTATAGCATCTTCTACTTTTTCATAGTTTAGTGGAATTTGCTCATATGTTTCTTGATCCATGAAGTAGTATAATTCTCCATCGCTATAAAGGTATTGCATTTCTTTTCTTTCAATAACTGCTTCTTGGAACTTTGCAGTTGGGTTGAAAGTTGTATCTGTAACACCACCAGATATAACGTTTCTTAACTTTGTTCTAACGAAAGCTGCTCCCTTACCTGGTTTAACGTGTAAGAAGTCTACAACTGTGTAAACTTGTCCTTCATGTTCAAAAGTCGTACCTTTTCTTAAATCTCCTGCTGATATCATTTAAATATCCCTCCAAAATGTATAAGTTTCAAATATAAATACCTAAAATATACGATACTCTTATTGCATCTAACAATTTCCGTATACACAACAAATTTATTTTATCAGAAGAAAACTAGAATTGCAATTATTTTAGCCACTTCTACCTAAAATTCTCCTATTATGAATATTTAAATGTAAAATTTCCATATATAGTATCTGAATACAATTCTAATGAATAATCTAAAATACTTAGCTTATCTAAAGAATTTATTTTCTCCAAAAATTCCCCATTTTCTCCGCTTATTACGCCATTAATAATATAATCTTCTCCTGATTTATAAATATTTTTCACTTCTATTGCATTATCATTTAAGTATTCTAAAACTTCTGTAAGCGAGTATTTTTTTACTATAACTTTTTCTGTAACTACTGGTTTTACCTCTTCTTTTTTAGAATAAAATATAAAGTAGGACTCAATACCTATAAAAACAAACAAAACTATAGCAAATATTTTATTTTTCATACTACTACCTCTTTGTTAGTTCTATTTTATATTTATCATCGCCAAGATAATATATATTATTTATAGATACCTTATCATCTTCACTTAATTTCTCTAAAGTTTCCTTGTTGCTTATTTCTAGAGAGGCATTATTTTTAGCTATATTTCCTTTTATGCCATTCTTATTTAAACTAAGCCAAAATATAACTTCATCCTTTTTTATGCAATTTGTACTCGCAGATTCTACATTTTCTATTTTAACCTCTTCTTTAGTATTTATACTACTTAACGATAATGGTAATAAGATAAGTGCAGTGATTATTAAAATATATAACCCTCGCTTTTCATCCTTTGAATCTTTTATTACCTTATCATTTATATATTCTGTTGGTAGAAAATTTTTATTTATAAACTTTTTTTGCATTTAATACCTCTCCAAACTCCTTTATGATGAAAGAGTTATAACCTTCTGGAAACTCTTTTGAAATGCCCTCTTCAATATATGTTTTTAGATTTTCTTCTCTTTCCACTTCTAGGTATTTTTCAACAAACCTTGTAAGGCTAGTATCTACAAAACTTCTAGCTATAAAATTATTATCACATAAAATATAATAGTAGCTATCCTTATAACTAAATAAAGTTTCCCACTTCTTTTCCCTTACCTTCTTTTTAAACTTATTAAAAAAACACATCTGAATAGGCTCTACCTTAATAGATGCCGCTCCTTGGCATAATTCACGTATTTTCATTCCACCTTTAACAGCATATATTATAAGTTCACCTTTTCTTCTAGAAAATTCGTAATGAAACAAGAAATCTTCACTACTGCCAAAGGCTCTTTCTATTACATTCTGAATTTCTTCTTCTTTAACTTTAACTTTTCTATTTAACTTTATCTTTTTTGTATATAAATCTTCACCTAAAATTACTACTTTTCTCTTTTTACCCAATTTAATTTTCCTTAGATTGTCTAAGGAAAACTTGTATATATTATTTTTATAAAAAATTTTTTCATTACATATTTCTATTAAATTATTTTCCACTAAACCTCCTCCATATCAATACCTATAACTATAAGGTATTAAGCTTTTTCCACTACTATCTTCTTTTAAAATTGTATAGTTTTCATCATTACCAAAAAGAAAAACCCTTTTATTTATGTCATATTTCAAAAAAATATTTTCCCTTATACATACCTTGTCACCACTATTATTTTTCAAATAATTTATAGCAGTATTATTCACTAGTAAATAATTATCTAACTCTTCTATTTCACATTCTAAATTATAACTTTTACTATCTTTGCTATAATACTGATCAATTTTTTCTCTCTTTACACCATTTATTATCATTGTTACTAATACTGTAGAAAAGAAGGATATTAACATTAATATATAAATGAGATTAATTAATACATAACCTTTTTCTCTTCTTAAATGCATTTAATATACCTCTCTCCCCCTTTAGTTATTTCTGCATATACTAGATTTCCTTTTTTATAAACCTTAAAATCCTCTATGTTTTCCACTATTGGATTATTGCTTACCTCTTGAATATTAGTTTCATTGTAGTGAACAATACTTAAATTATTTCCTCTTTTTAAAACCCTTTTTATCTTATAATTTTCATTTCCTAAGCTTTCATAAATTTCAACTGTATCTCCACTTTTATCTACTTTAAACACATCCTCTTTAGATGAAAAGTAATCAATTGTACTAAAAGCATTATAGACTTGATTCATTTCTCTACTTTTAATAATTAAGTTTCTGGTGTAGTTATAAGCTTCTATAGCGGTACTTACTGCAATGGAAATTATTATTAAGGATATACTCAAATAAATTGTTGTTTCTAGTAAAGTGAATCCTTTATTAGAATTAGTATTTACAAGTTTCCCCTTACCTTTTGTTCTAATACTTTTTCACCACCCTCTAACCTTATAACAAACTCTTTTCTTTCATCACTGAATTCTATCAGCAGAAAATTGCTTTCCTCACCATATGCAATATCTAATAAGTCCTTATTTTTTAACTCTTCAAGTAAATTTTTATCATATGGAATCTTAACCTTATTGCTAACAGCCTTACTTTTAAACTTCTCTTTATCTAAGTTGTATCTTATTTCATTTACTACTGCATGAAAACATTCATAAGTTTCCCTCTCTTCTTTTTCATTTTGTAGATATTTATTTGCTGAAATTGCTAAATTAAAAGCTAGAAGTCCAATTATACTTAATATAAAAAGACCAGCTACTAATTCTAAAAGTATATTTCCCTTTGATTTTTTAACCATTTTTTCTTTTACCCACATAAATATTATTCACTGTTGGATTAATAGAGAGCTGATATTTATTGTTTCTGCTATCTTTAAGAAGTGTAGTTTTAGATTGTACTATTCCGTATTTACTAATATCATAGCTATCAACTATTGGATAAGCTAAAATATAATCATTATCAATCATTATGCTCTTTTCCAATTCTCTTTTAATCTTAGTGTCACCTCCACTACTAAATAAAATGACAAACTTATCTTCATATTCTCTTAATTTTATAGTTCCAATAACACCATTGTTCTTGCAATAATCTCTTCCATAACAAAAGGTGTCTTCTAACTCATATAAAAAATTCTCTACTTTTATATTTTCCTCAAAACTTTTATAAAGGTTATACCCACTAAAGCTAAATGAAAATATAATCCCAAGTATTAGCATTACTGCTACCAATTCTATAAGCGTATATCCCTTCTTCAACTACATAACTCCTCCATAAATCATATCAAACATAGGTAGTACAAATACCCATATAAATGCCACAACTCCAAGAGCCATAGTTATGATTAGAGTTGGTTGAATTAATGATAAAAGTTTTGAAATACTCTCTTTTGTTCTCTTTTCTAATCTCTCTTCTGCCTTTTTTACTCTTACTGTAAGTGACCCACTATTCTCCCCAAGCTTTATCATTGATATTGAATACTTAGATAGGAAGCTTAAATTACTTAAGCACTCACTAAGTTCTTTTCCCTTTAATATCTCTTCATTTATTCCTTTTAAAACGTCACTTAGAAATTTTATATCCTTTGAATCTGAGCAGTAACTAAAACCTATTGGCAATGATACACCACTATCTAAAATTAAGGACAAAATCAGCATAAATATAAATTCTTCTAATTCTTTTACGATTTTTACTTTTCTAATGAATTTAAATCTTCCTTTAAAGTATTTTAAAACTTGAAAAATTGTTAATGGAACTATAGGTATGTAACATAGAACACTTACTATAAACAGGATAGGATTATCATTAAAACTAAGTTTTAAATTATATAAGAATTCAGCAACTTTTGGTGCTTCACTTCCTGCATTTTTATAGCTCTCATAAAATGATGGAATAAGTACAAATGCTAAAAATATTCCTAATAAAATCAAGGTAACTATTAAAAAGCTAGGATATATTAATGCATTTTTCACTTCTTTCTTTATGTTACCTAGTTTAGAGTAGAACATTTCAAGCTTATTAAAGGTTCTTCCTAGCTGACCACTGTTTTCCCCTACCTTTAATACGCCAATAAAAAGTCCTGGATATAATTCATCAAACTTACTAAAAGCCTCACTTAAGCTTTTTCCTAGTAAAATATCATTACGAATATAAGTTATACTGTTTTTATAATTTTTACTTAGAGGCAATTCCTTTAATAGCTCTAGTCCATCACCTATAGCTATACCATCTTCATACAAGCTCCCCAAGTTTTCAGCTATTATTGTTAAATCCCCATAGCTAATCTTCATTTAATTCTTCCCCTTCTAAAATACTTAAATAATCGTAATAATCAATTACCCCTTTTAAAAGTAAATCTCTTAAGCTATTTACCATCTGACAATTTGAAAGTAAGTCTTCCTTTTCATATATTTGGACAAGTTCACCTTTTAACTTCTTATCTATATGATAAACAGATGCAATTAGTTGCCTACCAATATATCCACTATTATTGCAAATATTGCAGCCACCCTTTTTGTATATTTTTATACTTTCTCCATTAAGGTCTATAGCTCCAATTTCCTCTTTACATTTACATAAGAGCTTTATTAATCTTTGAGAAATAATACCTACTAAAGCGTCTTTTATTAGGTAGCCCTTTACTCCCATTTCTTCAAGCCTTAAATACACTTCTCTTGGTGATTTTGTATGTATTGTAGAATACACCTTATGCCCTGTTATTGCAGATCTAACAGCCATCCTAGCAGTCTCTTCATCTCTAATTTCTCCAACCATTATCACATTAGGATCCTGCCTTAATAAACTACGTAAACCTTCAACAAAGGTAAGTCCAATTTTATGATTTAAATTCACTTGATTTATCCCCTTCATTGTTACTTCAACTGGGTCTTCAAGGGTTGATATATTTATATCATCATCTTTTATTTCATTTAAAATTGTATAAAGTGTTGTTGATTTACCACTTCCTGTTGGTCCATTAACCAAAACAAGTCCATTTTTAAGTCTAATAATTCTACTTAATGTTTCTTGCTGTTCCTTAGTAAACTTCAAATCTTCTATAGGGGTTAAAAATCTATCACTATAAAGAACCCTAAGAACAATTTTCTCTCCATATATAACTGGCACTGTAGATAATCTACAATTATATTTTTTATCCTTACACCACATAAAAAGCTTGCCATCCTGTGGTCTTCTTTTTTCCGTAATATCCATACCAGCCTTAATTTTTAATCTAGATGATATTTTTTGATAATCCTCTAAACTTAATTTTCTTACTAATGTTAATGAGCCATTTATTCTAAATCTAATATTTAACCCATTTTCTTCTGGCTCATAGTGTATATCACTTGCATTACATGCTATAGCTTCTTCAAATATTACCACTTCTATATCTTCAATTTTAAAATTTAATACATTTTGAATTAGCTCTAAAATTTCATCTTTTTCTCTATATATGAGCTTTATTTTCTTATTAAATAAAAAACTCAATATATCAATTATTTCATTATGGGGTGTTTCTGTTGTTGCAATATAGACATTTTTTCCATCTTCATAAATGGGTAATACTCCATACTCTTTTGCTTGATTTATAGACAATTTTCTTGCTACTCTTATATCTATTTTATCTATTAATCTATCATTATTTGACAACTTTTCACCTCCACTTCTAGAACCTTGCCATCTTGGCCATATAATATACAACAAAATAAAAATAGGTAAGATTTCTCTTACCTATTTTACAAAAGAATATTCATTTTTTGATTCTGAAACTTTTCTTATTGTTCCATCTTTGCTTATACTATATATTTCTTCTAGTTCAGGATCTAAATTACTTCCAATGAATAAAATATTTCCATCTTCATCTACTGATAATCCATATCTAGTTGCTTTAATACTACTAGGAAAATCAAAGATTAGCCTATAATGCTTACCATCTTGTAATTTATATATAGATAATATTCCATCATTAAATTCACCTAAAATATAATAATCTCCATCAACATTAACTATATCATACAATCTAGTTATATCTTTAGATATAGTTTTCACTTCACTAGTTTTACTATTAATAACTTGAAGTATTTTCTCATCATTAATAGTTTCCTGCAATATAACTATACCTTCAGAATCTGTACTTAAATACTGAACTATACCACCATCAATATTATAAAGTAACTTTTCTTCACTACTTTCTAGATTATATGTAAAAATGCCATTAACTCCTTCATTATTTACTCCATAGTAAACTAAAGTATTAGAATCTATCCAATCTAAATAATGACCTGATATACCTGTATCAGTATTAAAATCTACATATTCACCATTTGACAACTTAATTATCTTATAATTAGTAATTCCATCTATGTTTCTATATAATGATAGATATTCACCACTTGGTGATATCTTTAGACCATCATCTCCAATTTCAATATTTGAAAGCTCAATTTTTTTGCCACTATAAAAGACAATATATTTACCATCTTTTTGTGCAATATAATTATCGCTATTATGTTCATATAATCCTATTACTTCATCATCATTAACCTTCTCATACTTTCCGTTTATATAGTTATAATTCGAATAGTTTCCTCTGTCATTTTCTATAATTGCTCCCTTATTTAACTTAATCCCTTCTACAATTTCAACATCATCACTAGGTTTACTACATGACATTAAAAATAAAGAACAGAATAAAATACCTATAGCCCCAATTCTCCTACTTCTACTAATCTTCATCTCTTCTCCCTCAAATCACATTCAGTATTATATTCTATACATTTCTATATATAAAAGCGCTATTTCCGTATTACATAATACTCTTTAATATGACCAATTACAATATATTTTATTAATATATTTACTTCTATTTTTTCATTAATAATTCCTTCTTATTTTATGAATAAAAATATTACAAATTCATTACACTTAACTTACCATATTTTTAATGGTATACTAAGTTTATTATATTGAAAGGAAGAATAATATGGCATTAGACGGAATATTTTTAAACAGTTTAATTAATAATCTTAAAGATGTATTAATAGATAGTAAAATAGATAAGATTAATCAACCAGAAAAAGATGAAGTTATATTAACTATTAGAAAAGATAGAAAGAACTATAAACTTCTTATATCTGCTTCATCAAAGTTTCCAAGGATTCATTTCACTGAAACTTCTAAGGAAAATCCTCTTAAAGCACCAATGTATCTTATGGTTTTAAGAAAGTATCTTACATCTGGTAGAATTGTTGATGTATATCAAAAAGATGGAGATAGAATTGTAATAATTAAAGTAGAATCAAGGGATGAGCTTGGATTTGATAGTGAATACTCTCTTATAGTTGAAATAATGGGTAGACACTCTAACATTACTTTAGTTAGAAATAGAGATAATAAAATAATGGAATCTATAAAGCATATAACACCAGATATTAATAGTTATAGAGTATTATATCCTGGAGCTACTTATGTTGAACCACCTAAGTCTACAAAATTAAATCCTTTTAGCTTAGATATAGATGAAATGACTAATTTTATTAAGGAAAATAACTTGGAATATAATGATTTATTTTTCTCTAATCTTTTAACAGGAGTTTCAAAACCACTTTCAAAAGAGCTTTATGAAAATTCCTTAAAAGAGAATATATCTCCTAGTAATTTTTCATCATTATATAAGTATACAACAAGTTCAATAAATGATATTTGTAACCATCCTTCATTTAATATCATTACGGATTCTGATGGTATATATAAGGACTTTTATTGTGCTAATTTAAGTTCATATTATAGTGGTTATAAAAATATAAAATATGAAAATCCATCTCTTATTCTTGATGATTTCTTTAGAACTAAGGATAAACAAGATAGATTAAATAATAGATCCATTTCTCTTCAAAAATTAATACACACTAATATAGATAGATGTAATAAAAAATCTAAAATATTAAATGGAAATATTGAAGAAGGCGGAAAGAAAGAGGGCTATAAAATTAAGGGTGATTTACTTACCTCTTATATTTATATGATAAAGCCTGGAGATGATAAAATCTCCTTATTAAACTTTTATAACGATAAGGAAGAAGAATATTTAACTATATCCCTTGATCCAAATAAAAGTCCTTCTGAAAATATTCAAAAGTACTATAAAAAATATAATAAATTAAAAAAATCTGAGGAATGGGCCTTAGAACAGCTTGAAAAAAACGAAGATGAATTAAATTATTTAAATTCTGTTTTAACAAATATATTAAATGTAGAATCATATGATGAAATTGAACAAATTAAAAAAGAATTAATGGAAACAGGATATATTAAATTTAAAAATACATCTAAAGTTAATAAAAAAATAAAGGAAAGCAAGCCTCTACACTTCTTATCATCTCAAGGCATAGATATTTATGTAGGTAAGAATAACTTACAAAACGACTACCTAAGCCTTAAATTTGCAAATAGAAATGATATGTGGCTTCACACAAAAAACATTCCTGGATCACATGTAATTATACAAGCAAATCCTGTAGATGAAATTACTTTAGAGGAAGCTGGAATTATAGCTGCCTATTATAGTAAAGGTAAAAATGATTCTAAAGTATCAGTTGATTATACAGAAGTTAAAAACTTAAAGAAACCAAATGGGGCTAAACCAGGTATGGTTATATATTATACTAATAAAACTATGTTTGTAGATCCTAAGGACTATGAAAGCTTAAAAATACAAAAACTATAAAAAAAGAACCAGAGAAAGTCCTCTGGTTCTTTTTTTAGCTATTTCTAATCATTTCTTGTATTACAGTACTACCTTCATTCTTAATTAAATCATTATCAAAGTATTGGTAGTAGTAACATTTTAATTTACCATTAAATAATTTTCTATTTTTTGTTGCCTTTCTTCCAAATGGCTTTTCAAAACCTTCATATGATGTAAGAATATTAAATTCCCAATTTTTATAATCTTCTTTGTAGTTTCCAAACTTTCTATAAAGCTCTTCAACTTCTCTCTTATCACTTAATCTTTCACCATATGGTGGATTAGAAATTATAAATCCATATTTTCTCTTATTAGAAAACTCTCTAAAATCTCTCTTATGGAATTCTATCCACTGGCTTACTCCTGCTTTAGCTGCATTATTTTCTGCTGTTCTTAAAACCCATGTATCAATATCATACCCAACAAGCTTAATATCTTTATTTTTTATAGATTTTCTTGCTCCATCTCTAACTCCATTAAAAATGTACATAGGCATAGTTGGCCATGTTTCACATACAAATTCTCTATTTAATCCTGGTGCTATATTTTGAGCAATCATAGCAGCCTCAATTAAAATTGTTCCTGAACCACAGAAAGGATCTATAAGTTCATAGGAATCTTGCCATCTCGATTGAAGTATCATAGCTGCTGCTAAAGTTTCTTTTAAAGGTGCAGCTCCTGAATTTTCTCTATATCCTCTCTTATGTAACCCTTGACCAGATGTATCTATTGTTAAAGTTACCTTATCTTTTAATATGGCAACCTCTATTTTATAAACAGGCCCATCTTCTTTAAATTCTGTTGTGCCATAAGCTTCACTCATGCTAGTTATAATAGCTTTTTTAACAATAGATTGGCAATCAGGAACACTATATAAAGTTGATTTCACTGACTTTCCTACAACATGCATCTTACCGTTCTTAGGTATTAATTTACTCCAATTTACCTTCTTTGTTCCTTGGAATAATTCTTCAAAGCTTCTAGCTTCAAACTCTGCCATTTTAATTAAAACTCTATCAGCAGTTCTCAAATGAATATTAGCAATAGCAATATCCATTTCATCTCCTTTAAAATGCACCTTACTTGTATCAACCTTAACCTCATCATAGCCTAAAGCTCTTAATTCTTTAGCTGTTATACCCTCTATACCAAAAGTAGTGGTAGCAATTAAATCAAAATCCATATGTTATTCTCCTTAGTCTTCATAAATCTTTACTGAATCTTCGTTGTCTATTTCTTTTATACTTACTGCAATTTTTTCATTTTTTGACGTAGGAATATTTTTACCAACATAGTCAGCTCTTATTGGAAGTTCCTTATGCCCTCTATCTATTAATACTGCTAATTGTATTCCTTGAGGTCTTCCTGTATCAATAACTGCATCAATTGCTGCTCTAACTGTTCTACATGTATATAACACATCATCTACTAGTACTACTTTTTTATTATGAATATTTACACCTAAGTCTATGTTTTTAACTTTTGGAGAATCTCCAGTTAATGTTAAATCATCTCTATAGAAAGTTATGTCTACACTTCCTACTGGTACATTTATTCCTTCAATATTATTAATTTCTACAGCAATTCTTTGAGCTAAAGGATATCCCCTTCTTTTTATCCCTACTAAAACTATATCTTCAACACCTTTGTTTCTTTCAATAATTTCATGAGATATTCTTATTAAACTTCTTTTTATAGCTTTATCATCAAGCAAGTTAGCTTTTAAATTCATAGCTTACCCTCCCTATACAACTTCACTTCTTAGTTTTTCCAACATTTTTTCAAAATATAATGGTAATTCAGATGAGAATTCCATATATTCTTTTGTTCTTGGATGAATAAATCCTAATGTTTTAGCATGTAGCATCTGACCATCCTGTCTATATTTACTCTTCTTAAATCCATATAACGGATCTCCAACTAAAGGATGACCTATAGAAGACATATGAACTCTAATTTGATGAGTTCTTCCTGTTTCTAAAACACATTTTACTAATGTAGTATTCTTATATCTTTCTACTACTGTATAATGAGTTACAGCTCTTCTTCCGCCTTCTACAATTCCAATTTTCAATCTATCTTTCTTACTTCTAGCTAAAGGCTTATCAATAGTACCTTCATCCTCTTTAATTCTACCCTCAACTAAGGCATAATACTCTCTTTTCATAGAATGATCTCTTAATTGATCCGATAAAAAGTTATGAGCCTCATCATTCTTAGCAACAACTAAAACTCCTGTGGTATCCTTATCAATTCTATGAACAATACCAGGTCTTATAACTCCGTTTATAGAAGATAAATCATTACAATGATATAACAAAGCATTTACTAAAGTTCCATTATAATTACCTGGAGCAGGATGTACAACCATTCCTTGAGGTTTATTTACAACTATTACATCCTTATCTTCATATAGTATATCTAATGGTATGTTTTCTGCTTCTACTTTTAAGTGTACAGGTTCTGGCATAATAACTTTCACTTCATCAAAAGCCTTTAATTTATAATTACTCTTTATATTATTGTCATTAACTAATATATTTCCTTTTTCAATTAATCCCTGTATAAACGATCTTGACTTATCCTCAAAAATTTGTGATAAGTACTTATCAATTCTTTCTCCTTCAAAGTCAGCACTAATATTAAAAATAGTTTCTTCCATTCGTTAAACTCCTCTGTTTCTATTCCATAACATTATAATATACCTATGTTTAGCCGGTCAACTTATGACATTAAAAACACCACAACATTTGTTGTGGTGTTATATGTATTATACTAATCTTCTTTAGAAGCAAAGAAACTCTTTATTTCGTCTATGTCATCAGTTAGAATATCTTCTTCTATTGTTTTAAATGATTCTTCATTAAATTGAACTTCACTATCAATTGCAGCTTCATCCTCTACAGGAGTTGAAATATTATAATTCTTAGTTACATCCTTTTCTAAATCATCAAAAGTTTCTAACTGAGTATTTATAAAGTTTCTAAACTTAGCTCTAAATTTAATAAACTCTTGTTTTACTCTATCATACTCATCGTTTATTTGAATAACATCTGCATGAGCTTTATCAACTATTCTTTGTGCAGTTTCATTTGCGTTTTTAACTACTAGTTCTGCTTCTTTTTCTGCTGAGCTCTTTGCTTGATCTGCAGCATTTTGCGCTAAAACTAAAGTGTTTTGAATAGTACTTTCGATTTTAGAGTAATGTTCAATTTGTTCTGTTAATGAAGCAACCTTCTCTCTTAATTTAGAATTATCTTTATATAATTCTTCATAGTTTTCTACTACTTCATCTAAAAATTCATCAACTTCCTCTGGATTATACCCTCTTAATCCTCTTTTAAATTCCTTATTATTAATGTCCATTGGCGTAAGTTTCATAAAATCCCACCTCTATTATGTATATTTTTTTATAATTACTTTATATTTACCGCTTTTACTATTCCCAACTATATCTCCCAAAATAAACTTTCCCACTCCTCTTATAGTTATTCTCTCACCACTTAATACCTCTTTGCTTTTATCTCTAATGGTATTATAATCAACTAAAACTTTACCAGCTTCTATTACATCTTGAGCTTTGCTTCTAGATAACTTCATTACCTTAGATACTATAGAATCTAATCTTAAAGATGGTATTAAAATAATCTCTTCTTTAAATTCAGGTGTAAAGGGAATAAAATCCTCTTCTAAAAGAATAACCTTACAGGGTGATTTACCTACTGTTTCTAAATTACTTATTATATAATCAGCAATTTCTTCACATACAGGTAAGTAGCATTCACCACTTTTTATAATTAAATCTCCAAGTTTATTTCTCTTTATTCCTAGCCCTAAAATTGATCCTAAATAATCTCTATGACTAGGTGTTGTAAACTTAGATGTATTTACTATTTTTAATATTTTCATAGGAAATGGAATTTCATAAATATTATTGAAAGATATCATTCTTCTCTCTGCATCTTCAAAAAATCCAGATGATGTTACTTTAAAATCATTAGTGCTTGTAAACTTCTCGAAAAACTTCCATATGTTAGGTGGATAAAAGTTGTTACCAAACAAGGGTATATCCTTTTCATAGGACAACTCATATTTTTCATATAAGTTTAAAACTTCTAACCTATCCTCTTCATTGAAACTTTGTAATAGAGTCTTCTTATCCATTGTTAAAATATCATATACAATAGTCTTTCAACTATTTGAATCGCAAATATTGCAAATATTGGTGATAAGTCAACAGGTAAGTTTCCTAAAAACTTATATTGTATTTGCCTAAAAGGTTCTAACACTGGGGAAGTTATACTATTTAAAAATCTCATTATTTCATTGCCTCTATCTTGAATAATCCATGATCCTAGGCATTCTATAACTATTATTACTTCTAGTACTCTAAAAAAAGTAGAAATTAGATTTAGTAACATTCCCATTATATCCACCTACTTTGTCCAACTAAATAATGCTTTTGAGCTTAATTCACTCTTTAATTCATTAGTTACTTCTACATTTGATGGTGAAAGTATATATACGCCCTTTTCAATTTCTTGAAGTTCTCCACCTAAAGCATAACAAGATCCACTAATGAAATCTAATAATCTTTGAGCTATTCTAATTTCAAGGGCTGTTGTATTTACAAGAACTATTCTTCTATTTTTTAATGCATCACATATTTCTGTAGCTTCTTCATATGCTACTGGTTTAGTTATAGTTACTTTTGCAGATGATGAAGTATGAATATTTACAACTTTATTGTTCTTTTTATTTTGAATAACAGGTTCAATAGCTTCCTCTAACCCATCTTCATCTTCTAATTCGTCTAAATCGTCGAACTCCTCATCATACTCATCGTATTCTCCAAACCCTAAAAATGATTTTAATTTTGTTTTCATGTCACTCATTTACTTTTCCTCCTGTAAATTATAATTTCTCTTTCCGAAGATTCCCTCTCCAATTCTAATGAAATTTGATCCTTCTTCTATAGCAATATGATAATCATGTGTCATTCCCATAGATAAAATTTCCATTTTTATATTTTTAAATTCCTTACTTTTTAATGAATCAAAAATATCCCTTACCTTTTTAAAATAATACCTATTGCTTTCTTCATTCCCCTTTGGTATAACAGCCATTATCCCTTTTACTTTAACAAATTTACATTTTTCAATGGCTTCTATTAAAGTATCTAAGTCTTCTTCAAGTAGACCACCTTTACTTTCTTCACGACCAATATTTATCTGAATTAAAGTATCAGCTATAATGTTCTTTTTACCAAATTCCTTTTCTATAATTTCTAATAACTTAATACTAGAAAGGGAATGAATAAGAAAAGTTTTACCTACCAAATATTTCACTTTATTAGTTTGAAGGTTTCCAATAAAATGCCATCTTACATCTTTATGAAAGTTTTCAAACTTATCTTTGAGTTCTTGGACTTTATTTTCTCCAAAATCCCTAATTCCTGCATTATATGCTTCCTCTAGTTCATTTAGAGGTTTAGTCTTAGAAACCGCTAATAATGTAACTTCATTTGGTATATTGCATCTTAAACTTTTTATATTATTCTTTATATCCATAGCCGTTTCCCTCCTAATAAGAGTAACTAATCCTTTACTATAAAGTAATTCTGCATAAAAGTTAAATATCCTTCATAATATTATAAAAATATTATTTATTAATATCTTCTTCAGCATATTCTACAGCATAGTTATTAGCTGCTGGCATTATAATTTCATCACTTTTTTCAACTGTAACATCTAATCCTCTAAATTGCTTCAATATTCTTAAATGACTTCCTTCTGAATTTAGGGATTCTTCCATTAACTCTACATTTCCTATTACATATATTTTGAAAGGTGCTGCTTCTCTATCTCCATCATCAAATCCTATAAAAGCACTATTACATACAACAGCTGTATTAGGTGTTACCCTATGGTTATTTATTGAAATAGCTTCTGCACCACTACCTCTTAGCTCATTTATTAATAAAGCCATATCACTATCATGAAGTATCTTATTCATTACTTCATATTCTGTATCTTCATCAAAGTTAATAATTGCATCATTTATTGTAATTATAAGTCCAGGCCCTTTTACCTCATTGAGCCCTGTTAACATCCCATAATCACCTAACTGATTTCTCATATCTTCTAATACTTTTCCATTCATTTTATCATCATTTTTATACTTATCTATCTTCTCTTGAAATTCTCTATTGTTTTTTTGTAATAAACTTATTTGCTTATATAGTTGTGTTCTCTCTTCAATAGCATCTTGATATTCCTTTGCTGTTAATTGCTTTGAAGCTATCCCGTCAAAATTGAAGTTAATTGCAATTAATATACCTACTATCAGTGTTCCAATGAAAAGAGCAATCTTTGCGCTCTTATTTTTCATTTAATCACCTCATTGCCTACTTTTATATTTTTCTATGATTAATCTTCTTATAATAGCAAAGTTATCAAATATTCTTCCACCAAAAACAATAACTGCTGCTATATATATAGGAATTCCCAATTTATCCCCCAAATAAGCTAACGCTGCTGCTAACACTGCATTTCCAAAAAATCCAGATATAAATATATCTGCTTGAAAGTTCTTTGATAAATTAGCTCTTACTGCACCAAAAACTGAATCTAAGCAGGCAAGAATAGCTACTGACATATATGGTGAAAATCTTTCTGGTATATTTACATCAAAAACAACCCCTAATATAATTCCAAATAAAAGTCCTATGATTGCTATCATTTATTCTTCCTCCTTACTCCTTTACTGGTGTAATAAAATCAGTTCTATATGATTCTGTAGTTTTTTCAATAAATATATCATCTACAACCTTATAAGTAACATCATAATTATCCAAAGCACCAAACTTTAAAGCTCCAGGGAAATCTAATGCTACATTTAGCTTAGTCTTATCTCCTATAGCTTTTATTACAATGGTTTCTTTAGGACTTACTTTTCTTCCTGATGTTCCCAACCATATTATACTAGTTCCAGAAGAGTTCATTATACCAGTTTGAGCAGTTATTCTATAATCGTTAATTGATATAGCCTCTGCCCTAGCGTACCATAAAGTATTTACTAAATGTACAAGCTCTGCGCTTCCTAAATCTACACTTGTATCAGTAGCATTACTAAATATTGGTGTCTTAGGCTTTATAGTAACTATAATACCTGGTCCCTTAACATCTACTGTTCCAAGCTGTATTCTTGCATTATCAAGTGCTTTCTTTACTTCTAAGTCAACCTTACCGCTTTCTGTAGCACTCTCTTCTAACTTTTTTATTTCCTCTGTAAGTTTTGAATTTGTAGCTGATAACTCTTCTTTTTCTTTCTTTAAACTTTCAACTTCACTTATTATATCAGTATTATTTATATTGCCATCAGTACCATCCTTTTTAGCAAGCATTTTAAACTGATATGCAAGTAAGAATCCTAATAATGCACATACTACTGCAACAAATATTTGTGATGTTTGCTTTTTCATCTTACTCCTCCTTATTTATAATCTGGTGAGCCTTCATGGCCAACTTTTATATATTCCTTTGGTTTTGCCTGAATATATATATTCATGGCATCACTTAGCTTTTTTGTTAAGTTTTCATCATTTCCTAATAATACCTGTATATTACCAAAATAAATTTTCATATTTGACATATCATTAATGTCTAATGATGTAATATTAACACCCTTATTATCTTTTTGCATTTTTTCTTCAGCTTTATAAAGTAAATTTAATACTTTTTCCAATCTTGTATTTTCCTCTATTTTCATACCTACTTCTTTATCTTTAGTATTTAGACCTTTTATTTCAATTAAATTTTTACCATCTAATGAATTTGTTCTCTCTAATAAATGTAAATCTTCAGAAATTATATCAAAGCTGTTTCCATTCTTTTGATAATATATTCCTTTCTTTTCATTTACATTAATTTCTAAGGTTTTAGGTAATTTCTTGGATATTGTAACTGTATCTACATATGGATTTTGCATTAACTTTTTTATTAGTTCATCTTTATTAAAAACAATTATATTGATTCCTTTAACTTCTTCTGCATTTGTTTTAATAAACTCTCCCGTTATTAAAGAATCTCCTTTATACACTATTTTATCTACTATAAAGAACCCCGTTTTGTAAGCTACAAAAGTTCCTATTCCTAATAATAATATAAGGAGTAATATACATCTCTTAATTAATCTTTTTTTCCTCTTTTTTCTTATATAAACATTGTTGCTTTTTACCATGATTCATCCCTATTCCAAACTTTTTATAAATTAACATAATATACACTTTTCCTCCTTATATCATACCACTTTATATTACCTATTTCATTAAAAAAAAATTATAATTAAGATATTTTTTATAATTGTCTATTTAATCTGCCTTTATTTTTTTATAAATAATTGTATAAAAAAGGTGTGGTAGATATTTATTTTTCGCCCATCTGCATAAGTGATATTCCAAATTTAAATTTGGTAAATAGAACTTACTCATTAGAGCTTCCGAAGCTTGCCTGAGGAAAATCTTGCAGGGGCATATATTTTATTTTTTATTCTTTAGGAAGAAATGAACTAATGTATCGCTAAATTGTTGAAGTTATCCATAATTTAATTGAAGCTATAATTTCCTAAAGAATAAAAAATACTACTGCACATTTTGTACAGTAGTATCTTATTAATCTTCTTTACCTACACGTTGTCTAGATATATTTAATAACACGCCCATTGCCGTCATGGTTATAGCTAATGATGTTCCACCATAACTTATAAAAGGAAGTGGAACTCCAGTTACAGGCATTGAACCAGTTACAACAGCTATATTTATTATTGCTTGGAATCCAATTATACTTGTAATTCCCATAGCTAACAATGAACCATAAGTATCTCTTGCTTCCATTGCCACCTTAATACCTCTCCAAATTAAAAATACGAATAGAGCTATTATTACTAAACATCCTATCAAACCTAATTCTTCACCAATTATAGAGAATATAAAATCATTATGTGGCTCTGGCATATATATTGTCTTTTGTCTTGATTGACCTAAGCCTAATCCTGTAAGTCCCCCTGCCCCTAAGGCATAAAAGGACTGAATAAGCTGATATCCTTTATCTGCTGCATCTTTCCAAGGATCTAAGAAATTTAGCATTCTATCTCTTCTATATGGTTCTCCTAAAGCAAAAACCAAAGCTGCTGCCACAAGGGTTGGAGCTACAACACCAAACATATGCTTATTCTGACCACCTGCTACAAATAGCAAAACAAAGGTTACTATCATAATAAGAGCTGCAACACTAAGATTCTTTTGAGCAAGAACCATACCTGCATAAAGACCACCTACACATAATGGTGGAATAACTCCATGCCAAAAATCTTTTATTCCATCACCTTTTTTAGTTAAATGCCAAGCTAAAAAGAGGACAACTACATATTTGGCCAGCTCAGAGGGCTGGAAGGATAATGGTCCTAGCTTTATCCATCTATATGCACCATTTGTTGGTTCAAATAAGTAAACAGCAAAAAGTAACGGAACAGTAACTACCATTAATATTCCTGTTACTCTCTTTAACTTATGATAGTCAATAACCATAAAAATAAATAAGGCTACTGCTCCTAAAGCACAAGCAAGCAACTGTTTTTTTAAGAAGGCAGTACTATCCTTTAGGTTAAACATTGCAAAATAAGAACTTGCTGAATATATCATTACAGTTCCTATAGCTACTAAAATAAGCACTGTATAAAAAATGCCATAATCTATAGTCCCCATTTTTCTTTTTTTGGGTCTACCTTTCATCATACATAAATCCTCCACCTATCTATTACTAAAGTGAAACAAAACCTATAATGCATAATATTAAAGTTATTATAGAAAATACTGTTACTATCTTTACTTCTGACCATCCACATTGTTCAAAGTGGTGATGTAATGGAGCCATCTTAAACACTCTCTTTCCAGTTAACTTAAATGAAGTTACCTGAATAACTACTGAAAGTGTCTCAGCAACATAAATTCCTCCAACTATTAAAACTACTAATGGAGTTTTTAATACCATCATAATTGTGGCTAATGCTCCACCTAATGCTAAAGATCCTGTATCACCCATAAACACCCTTGCTTTATATGCATTGAATTTTAAAAATCCTATTAATGCTCCAACTAGAGCTATAGCAAACACTGCTACGCTGTAATGCCCCATATTAAAGGCTAAAATACTAAAGAAAGTAAATACTAAAACACTTACTGAGGTAGCTAAACCATCTAATCCATCAGTTAAATTAACTGCATTAGTAATAGCAGCGTAATAAAAAATTACAAAAGGTATGTATATCCACTTCAAATCTATAGCAAAGTCTGCAAATGGTATTGAAATTGATGTTCCTACAAACTTATATCCATAGTAAGCTAAAGCTACAGAAAATAGTATTTGAAGTATAAACTTTTGTCCTGATTTTAATCCCTCATTATCTTTATGAATAATCTTTAAAATATCATCTAAAAAACCTATAAGTCCAAAAGCTAGAGTTCCATATAAAACTATCATACCTTCACTAGTAAACTTATATCTCATTAATATCATTACCAGAGTAATAGAAATTAGAAATATTAATCCTCCAATAGTAGGTGTTCCAGCTTTCTTCATATGGCTTTGTGGTCCATCTTTTCTTATATTTTGACCAAACTTAAGCTTATGAAGCATTGGAATTATTATAGGCCCTAGTATTAATGAAAAAACTAGTCCTAACCCAAATGCTATTAATACTGTTCTATTAAAAAATCCACTAAATAATTCCCCCATCTTTTCTGCTGCTTTATAAGCAGCTCACCTCCTTCGTTATATATCTAAATTTTCTAGGGCTTTTACTATTTCTTCAAACTTAACTCCTCTAGATGCTTTAATTATTATAGCATCTCCTTCTTTTATTACATTTCTTAAGTCTTCTATTAAGTCTTCTTTTGTGTTATAAAGCTTAACACTATCTTTTTTAAACCCTATTCTATAGTTTTCTTTTTCTTCACCTGTTGAAATTAGTATGTCTGCCTTATCAGTAGCATACTCACCAACTTCTTTGTGCGCCTTCTCTGACTCATTACCAAGTTCATTCATATTTCCTAAAATAGCTATCTTTCTTTTACCCTTTGTATTTCCTAATACATCTAAAGCAGCTTTCATTGAATCAGGACTAGCATTATAACAATCATTAATAATTGTAAACTTATCTTTATTTATAAATTGTAATCTCATAGAAGTAGCTTCTAAGTTGTCTAATCCCTTTATCATATCTTCATAGCTTACATTAAGTTCTCTACAAGCAGCTATACCAAGTAAAGCATTTAATACGTTATGTGCTCCTACCATAGGAAGATTAAACCTATATTCACCTTCTTGACTTACTACAGTAAAGGATGTTTCTTTATCTGTTAATTTAATGTCTTTTGCTCTAAAGTTAAAGCTTTCATCATATCCTGTTTTTATAAGTTTATAGAAATCACTTTTTACATTTGGAAGATATTCATCTTCTCCATTAACTATTAAAACATTATCCTTTGTAAAGAAATCTGTAATTTCCATTTTTGCTTTTAAAATATTTTCTCTTGTTTTTAAATTTTCTAAATGTGATAACCCAATGTTTGTTATAAGGCCGATATTAGGTCTTGAACATTCTGCAAGCTTATGTATCTCTCCTAAATCACTCATTCCCAATTCTAGAACAGCTACATCATATGTAGAATTTAATTGAAATACCATAAGAGGTAAACCAACTTCATTATTAAAGTTTCCTTTAGTTTTAAATACTTTATACTTATTGCTTAAAAAGGCTGCCACTAAATCTTTTGTAGAAGTCTTTCCTGTAGACCCAGTAACCCCAATTACCTTTATTCCTAGTTTATTTCTATAATAATGTGCAAGATCTAATAAAGCATCATATGTATTTTTGACTTTAATAATTATTCCTAAACCTTGAATATCTTCTAAATTACCTACAACTTCATCAATTATAGCTATAGATGCACCTTTTTCTAAGGCATCCTTTGCATAGATATTACCATTAAAGTTTTCACCTTTTAATGCTATAAAAACATTATCTTTTTCAATCTTTCTAGTGTCAGTATTTACATTATTGAAATTTCTATTTTCATTATCTACTAGAATTTCACCTTTTACTGCTAGTACTAATTCATCAAAGCTTAATTCCACGTTATCTACCTCTTCTTCCTATAACATTCAACAACATGTGGAATACTGCCTATGCAATATTCCACATAATTAATTATAATATAAATATTATACTAATATTCCTTTTCTTTTTCCTTTAATATTTTATCAACAATTTCTCTTTCGTCAAAGTGTATTTTACCACTTTTTAATTCTTGATAGGTTTCGTGACCTTTCCCAGCAATAACAATTACATCTCCAGCTTGTGCTAAATCAATTGCTCTTTTAATTGCCTCTTTTCTATTTTCTATAACTTCATAGTTGTTTTTATTTATACCTTTAATAATATCATCTATAATGCTCATAGGCTCTTCTGTTCTTGGATTGTCAGAGGTTATTATTGCAATTTCAGAGAGTTCTGTTCCTATTTGCCCCATTTGAGGCCTTTTAACTTTATCCCTGTCTCCTCCACAACCAAATACAGATATAAGTCTATTTGTTTTAAATCCATTTACTGTAGTTAAAATATTCTCTAATCCATCTGGTGTATGTGCATAGTCGATTATTATTGTATAAGGTAACTTATATTCTTTTCCTACTTTTTCACACCTTCCAGTAACAACAACATCTTTTATGCCCTTTTTTATTGATTCAATAGACACATTAAGAGCAAGGGAGGCCCCTATAGCACCAAGAGAATTATAAATATTAAACTCACCTGGCAATCCAACCTTTATAGTTTCTTTTTTTCCTTTAATGTTAATATCATAAGTTGAAAATTCACTTTCACACTTCTCATTAAAGGCTTTATAATCTGATTCGCTTTTTACAGAATAAGATAGTGATTCTCCAGATATTTCATCTATTATTCTCTTTCCATAATTATCGTCAACATTTACAATACTTATACCACTTTCTTTAAAAAGCTTCAATTTAGCCTCGTAATAATTTTCAAAGGTTTTATGAAAATCAAGATGATCACGAGTAAGATTTGTAAATATACCAACATCAAATTTAATTCCATACACCCTATCAAGGGCTAGAGAATGTGATGATACTTCCATTACGCAATATTCACATTTTTTCTCTACCATTTCATTAAACAATTTGTAAAGTTCTAGAGATTCCGGCGTTGTTCTTTCCGAAGGTACTATTATATTTCCTATATGATTTGATATTGTTCCTACAAGCCCTACCTTATGTCCTTCTTTTTCTAAAATGCTTTTTATCATAAAGGTTGTTGTTGTTTTCCCGTTGGTGCCTGTAACCCCAATCATTTTCATTTTTTTGTGAGGATTATTATAGAAGGTGGCAGAGACTATAGCTAATGCTTTCCTAGTCTCCTCCACCTTTACTATAGTTATTTCTTTATTTTCTAATTGTATATCTTCTTCACATACAATTACTTTTGCACCTTTTTTAACAGCTTCGTTAGCATACTTGTGGCCTTCCTTCTTTAATCCTTTTATACAAAAGAAGATATCTCCACTCTTTACACGTCTGCTATCATAACTAATACCATTTATATCTACATTTAAGTTACCTTGAATTATTGTATAATTGCTTTTTTCTAAAAGCTTTTGAAGAATCATTTTTTTACCTCTATTAATTATTAAAAGAAGTTCTTACTCATTAATCTCCATAGTCATTGTTTAATTCAAGTTTAACTGTTGTTCCTTTTTCAATTAATTCACCATAAGGAATACTTTGACTTTGAACCATTCCTTCACCATCTACCGAATACTTAAGTCCTAATGAGCCTAATAGAGCTGATGCTTTCTCTAAAGAATATCCTCTAATATCAGGCATTATAACTCTTGTTAAGTTTTCTGCTTCTCCCTCAGTATAAAGTGTTATTTTTGATCCTTCTTTTACTGCATATCCTGGGAATGGTGTCATTGATTTTACATATGATCCATTTCCAACAACTTCACACTCTAACTTTTGTTCTTTTATAATCTTTTTAGCTTCTTCTATATTCTTTCCTCTTACTTCTGGAACTGTAACTTCTTTTACTATTGAAACAGCATTTTCTGATGAGAACTTACCTTCCATGTAATTGAATATATTTGTAAATAAAGTTTTAGCATATGGTGTACATACAGGACCTGCATAATACACACCAGTTCCTGGTTCATCAACAGATACCATTATAGTTACCTTTGGATCATCTACAGGCGCCATACCTACAAAAGTTGATAAATATTTGGAAGATGAATAAGTACCATTTTCAACTTTTTGTGCAGTACCTGTTTTACCTCCAATATGATATCCCTCCATGAAAGTACCTTTTCCTGATCCTGAAGTAACAACTCTTTCAAGGTATTTTCTTAATTGAGCTGTATTCTCTTCAGACGCTAATTTCTTAGTTGTAGCTTCAAAAGATTCGTCCATTACTCTTGTTCCATTTTCATCTTTATGAGTAATTTCTTTCATTATATGAGGTTGAATCCATGTACCTCCATTAGCTACAGTATTAAATGCAGCCATATATTGAACAGAATTTACTGTGTTAGTTTGTCCAAAAGCTATTGTAACTAAGTCTGTAATAGACATATTTGCAGCCTTCTTTATAATTCCCTTTGCTTCACCTGGTAAATCCACACCAGAAATTTGTCCAAAACCAAACTTCTTAATATACTCAACTAAAGTTTCGCTACCTATTTTTTCACCAAGTTGCATAAATCCAACGTTACATGAATTTTGAATTATTTCTCCAAATGTTTGAGTACCATGTCCTCCAGACTTCCAACACTTTATTCTTCTATTACCATATGTTAGACTTCCATTACAGGTGAATGTATCATTTTCCGAAACTAAACCTTCTTCCATAGCAGTAATAGCAGTAATTACCTTAAATATAGATCCTGGTTCAAAGGTATCATTTACCAGCCTATTTCTCCACATTTTTTGAAGTTTTTCTCCATCAGTTTCTCCCACAAAATTTTCTATTCCATCATAAGGATTATTAGGATCAAAGTCAGGTTTATTTACCATAGCAAGTATTTCTCCTGTTTTGGGGTCCATTACTAAAACAGAAACTGCCTTAGCCTTATGATCAATTAATGCTTGGGATGCTACACTTTCAGCAAAAAATTGTATATTTTCATCTATGGTTAAAGTTACATCTTTTCCATCAACTGGATTAGTAAATTGTGAAATCGTGTAAGGAAATCCCCCTCTTTGACTTTCTAACTCAGTTATCTTTCTTCCTGGAACGCCAGAAAGTGCACTATCATATTGTAATTCTACTCCTGTAAGACCTTTACCATCACTATTAGTTGACCCTAAAACATGAGATAAAAAAGATCCATTAGGATAATATCTTTTTGTATCTGGCGAAACAATTATTCCAGACAATTTTTTTTCTTCTATTAATTTCTTTAAATTATCAGCTTGTTGTTTTTCTATTCTTCTTATTAAAGTAGCTGCACCTGCATCTTTACCACTTGGAAGTTTTGTATCCAACTTTTTTTGAACATCTTTAGTTTCCATACCTACTGCTTCAGCAATTAAAGGTGCAAGCTCTGCACTAGACTTATACCCTTTATTATTTTCTATACTTTTTTTATAGTATGCTCTAATTGCATTTAAGTCAAAATCTACTCTATAAACATTAGCAGAAACAGCTAATTCTACACCATTTCTATCTAATATTCTCCCTCTTCTAGCATCAATTTTTACTTCGCTTGTCCACTGTTCCTTTGCCATTGCAGAATATTCAGCATGTTTTCCAATCATTATGTAAGCTAGTCTTACACTCAAAACAAAGAATAGAAATGTTAACCCTACTAGAGCCAAACTCATTCTCTTCTTCATTGAAGCTTTGTCTCTGAATCTACTATTCTTCACTCATATTCCTCCATCTATCATTGTTCCGTAGCTAAGTCATATAAAATATAAGGGATGCTACTATTAATCTAGTGCATCCATTATTTTAGAAAACAATCCACTCTTATTATCTTTTGCATTAGTTTCATCATTTTCTAAATCTTCAAAATAGTTTCCCGATAAATCCATCTGTAACATTTCATCCTTTGTAGCTACTACCATCCCTAATTTCTCCTCAGCATTAGTTTTGATATTATCTAATGATGCTACTTTTAGAAGTTCAACTCTTAATGCTTCATTTTCATCATCAACGCTTTTAATTTCGCTATTAAGTTTTGCCAAATCACTTTGCATTGAATATACCTTTGTATCTCTTGCTATTGTTATAACACCTAATATTGCAATTGCAGCGGCTATTTGACGTGCACCTTTTCTCTTACGTCTTTCCTCTTCAAGTTTTCTTCTCTTTCTTTCTCTCTTTGCCTTTTGTAGTTCCTCGTATCTTTTTCTGTCAGGTTCACTACTTCTTCTTGGCTGAGCTGCTGTATTCCCTCTTATATATTCATACTCTTTTACTATCATTTTATTCACATCCCCATTTTTTTATAACTATTCTCTAAAATCTCTCTATAACTCTTAACTTAGCACTTCTACTTCTTGGATTTTCTTCCACTTCTTCTTTTGATGGATCAATAGCTTTTCTTGATATAAGCTTAACTAAAGGTTTCTTCCCACATACACAGATTGGGAACTCCTTTGGACAAGTACATGGATTTGCAAGTTCTCTAAACTTTAACTTTACAATCCTATCTTCTAAGGAATGGAAGGTTATAATTGCCATTCTTCCACCTTTATTTAACCTATTTACCCCATCTTCAATAGCTTTATTTAGAATTTCCAGTTCCCCATTCACTTCAATTCTAATAGCTTGGAAGGTTCTTTTAGCAGGGTGAGGACCTTCTCTTCTAGCTTTTGCAGGTATTGCTGCCTTTATTATGTCAACAAGCTCTAGAGTAGTTTCTATTGGCTTTTCTTCTCTTCTATTAACAATAAATTCTGCTACCCTTTTTGCAAACTTTTCCTCACCATAATCTCTTATAATTCTCCAAAGATCCTCCATGGAGTAACTATTAACTACGTCATAAGCAGAGAACTCTCTATCTCTGTTCATTCTCATATCTAAAGGAGCATCTTTCATATAACTAAAGCCTCTTTCTCCCTCATCTAATTGATAAGAGGACACCCCAAGATCCATTAATATTCCATCAACTTTTGGTATATCTAGTTCTTCTAAAATACTATCTATATTATGAAAATTATTATGGACTAACTTCTTATTTTCATATTCCTTTAATCTTTCACCAGCTGCTTTTAAAGCATCTGTATCCTGGTCTATTCCTACCAATAAACCATCCTTTGATAACCTTTGTAATATATGAGATGAATGACCTGCTCCCCCTAGGGTACAGTCTACATAAATTCCATCATCCTTTATATTTAAGGCATCAAGACATTCATTTAATAAAACTGAAACGTGTTTAAATTCCATTGTCAAAACTCCTTATATTCCTAAGTCACTCATTTTTTCTGCAATTGATTCAAAATCAACATTAGAATCATTGTATTCTTGCCACTTTTCTTTACTCCATATTTCTACTCTAGTTAATACTCCTATACTTACTATTTCCTTTTCTATTCCTGCATATTCTTTAAGATTTTGTGGAATCAACCCTCTTCCTTGCTTGTCCATCTCTATTTCACATGCTCCTGCAAAGAAAAACCTTACAAAAGATCGAGCATCTCTATTGGTAAGAGGTAGAGTTTTCATCTTTTCTTCTAAATTTTTCCATTCATCTTGTGGGTAAGCATATAGGCATCCATCTAGCCCCTTTGTAATAACAAACTTATTACCTAGCTCCTCCCTTAACTTGGAGGGTACAATCATTCTGTTTTTACTATCTAAGGCATGTTGATATTCACCAATAAACATTTTTGTACTCCTCTATATACTTTATAGTGATTTTGCTCTACTTTCAACCACTTTACACCACTTTTACCCACTTTTTTATAAATATTCGAGAAAACTTTCTAAATCCCTTCTATAATTGGGAAATAATTTGAATTTTTTTCAAAAAAAATAGAAGAGACATCTAAAAAGATATCTCTTCCTTTAAAACTGCAGTTTACTTTATACATTAAATCTAAAGTTAACTACATCTCCATCTTCCATTATATACTCTTTTCCTTCTAATCTATAAAGACCTTTTTCTTTAGCTTTTGCTTCTGAACCACATTCAACTAAATCGTCGTAAGCAACAACTTCTGCTCTAATAAATCCTCTTTCAATATCTGAGTGAATCTTTCCTGCTGCTTGTGGAGCTTTTGTTCCAGCTTTAATTGTCCAAGCTCTTACTTCTTGAACACCAGCTGTTAAGAAGCTCATAAGTCCTAATAATTTATAAGAAGCTCTTATAAGCTTATCTAATCCTGATTCATCTAATCCATATTCTGATAGCATTTCTGCCTTTTCTTCTTCATCAAGACCTGATAATTGTTCTTCAAGGCTAGCGCATACTATCATAACCTCTGCCTTTTCAACCTTAGCATATTCTTGAACTTTCTTTACATAATCATTTTCTAAGTTTCCACTCATTAAATCATCTTCAGATATGTTACATGCATATAAAACAGGCTTTGAAGTTATTAAGAAAAGACTCTTAACAAAATCCATTTCTTCTTCAGTAAAATCTAATGATCTAGCTGGTAAATTCTTTTCTAATTGAGCCTTTATTTTTTCCATTATTGCATATTCTGCCTTAGCTGTTTTATCACCAGATCTAACAAGCTTTAATGATTTTTCCATTCTTCTTTCTAGAATTTCTAAATCTGAGAATATAAGCTCTAAATTGATAGTTTCTATATCTCTTATTGGATCAACGCTTCCTTCTACGTGAACAACATTTTCATCATCAAAACATCTAACAACATGTACTATTGAAGCAACTTCTCTTATATGAGAAAGGAATTTATTTCCTAAACCTTCTCCTTTAGAAGCTCCTTTAACTAGTCCTGCAATATCATAAAATTCTATTGCTGTATAAACTTTTCTTTTTGTATTATACATTTTTTCTAGTACATCTAGTCTCTTATCTGGTACTGATACAACACCAACGTTTGGTTCTATAGTACAGAATGGATAGTTAGCTGATTCTGCTCCTGCCTTTGTAATTGCGTTAAATAAGGTACTTTTCCCTACGTTTGGTAAACCTACTATTCCTAATTTCATATTCTTACATTCCTTTCTTCCTAAAAACATTCCACCTAATGTCGTAAAAAATGGTTTAAAAGCTATTAGTGTTTTAAACTTCCAACTTTTAAACCATTGCTTTTCCTAAATATGCAATGTTACTTAACTTAAATGCATCCACTGTTTACATCATAAGTCTAATTATATGTATTTATTTGATTTTTTTCAATACCTTTGACCATGTTTTAGATTTCCTTTATATTAAATAAAATAAAAAGGACGAATTAAGTCCTTTTTATTCTCAATTTGAATAATCTTGCTAAGCAAAACATTCATTATATATAATATTTAAAAATTTCTCTTCATCTAAATCTTTAAAGTTATTAGAAATACTTATATATTTATTTTCACCAATGACAATATACTTTTTCCCTAGCTCATTATTATTTGCATAAACACAAACATCTTTAGGTAGATTGGTTTCTATCATTTCTAATATTAAATCAGCATCATCATATTCATATGATAATTTACTAAAGCTTTTAATTTCTTTATTTACACATAACTCAAAAATCCAATTATTATCACATATAAAAGTATCATAAAAAAATGATTCATTTTCTCCTTCACTAAAATAGCTTCTATTTTCTGCTATTATACTCTTAGAACCATATACCTCATTAGATATTTCTTCATATCCAAAATCATTTAATGTTAAATTTGATATATACTCATGATTTTTCTTACTATCGTTGGATAAAACAGATACTATTTCGCCTCTAAAAAAACTACTATCCATTACAGGAATAACAATAATAAATACTATTGCAAGTATTATTCCTATTATATAAAGTTTATTTTTTCTTTTTAAGGATTTATACGAGTTATATGGTATGAATTTATTTTCTTTTAAACTTATTCTACTTTTTATAATCCATTTAATAAATAAAATTAGTTCTATAGAATAATAAAATATGGCTGCACTATATATAAATGAACATAATATCATTACATTACTTGAGAAAATAGTCTTTACCATACCAAAGCTAGCAAACCATTGGCAAAAAACAATCATCCATAAGGCAACAATAACTGCATATCCAAAAACATTCCACATAGATGCCTTTATTATTTGTTTAAATTTTTCTTTCTCATCAGTGTGTATTGGGATTAAATCTAAATTATCTTCAGTATAAAAAATTTGAATTTTACCTTTGCTACAAACATATTTCCAACCAGCTTCTTCACAATAATCTCTATATCTTAATGCTTCCTCATTATCTTCAGCATGGAAGAAAGTAACATCTCCAAGTATATCAACTGTGAATTTTAATTTTCTTGCTTTAATCTTTTCAAATTTAAATATGTTGCCATTAATAGAAGCTAATAGCCATCCTTTGCTTGCCTCTTCTTCCAAAAACTCTTCTACAGCTGCACACTCATATGGCATAAAATTAAACAAAACTCTTTTTGTATTTTTATTCTTCATATCTCTCCTCCAAAAATTCTCTTCCTTCTGCAACTAAAGTTTTTAACCTTTTATATTCACATTCTAAGATTTCTTTGCCCTTATTAGTAATCTTATACACTCGTTTTCTTCCTACCCTAGAGGTTTCAATAATCATATGCTCTTCCTCAAACTTTCCTAACAGCGCATATAAAGTTCCAGGTCCAACTTTAACCCTTCCATTTGAAATATCTAAAACATTCTTCATTATATCTACTCCACATTTTTCATTAAGAAGAGATATTAAAACATAATACATAGGTTCAGTTAAATTTTGAAATTGTTCTCTAGTCAAATTATCACCGCCCTTATATCGATAGTCGATATTTATAATTAAATTTTAATATCGAGTAACGATATTGTCAATCTTCCTTGTAAATCATTCCAGTATTTTAGGTGGACATAATACAAATAATAACCTTGAAATAAAAAAAGAAATTAGGTGAATATATGAAGAAAAAATTATTTGCATTTGCTCTTTTAATAGCTTTATTTATTTCTATAATTCCTATGAATGTTATGGCTCTAGATAGTGACACCAAAGAGCTTAACTGGTATTACGTTGCAAGAGTAAAAGGAGAAACACCTGAACCTGCAAAAGAATCTGTATCCTTTTTAAAAGAATATGGAGGATATTATGTGGGTGACACTTCTCAAAAAGTTTTATATTTAACTTTTGATGAAGGATATGAGAAAGGTTATACTGGAGCAATACTTGATACTCTTAAGGAACTTAAAATACCAGCTGCCTTTTTTGTTGTCAAGCCATACATAGATAGCGAACCTGAATTAATAAAGAGAATGGTTGATGAAGGTCACTTAGTTTGTAATCATTCTAATCATCATCCATCTATGGCTTCAATTACTGATCCTGAAAAATTCAAAAAAGAATTAACTGATGTTGAAGCTGCATTTAAAGAGCTAACAGGAAAAGATATGCCAAAATACTTTAGACCCCCAATGGGAAAATATTCAAAGAAATCTTTAGAGATGACAAAAGCTTTAGGATATAAATCTATCTTCTGGAGCTTTGCTTATAAAGATTGGCTAGTTGATGATCAACCTAGTGAAAGCTTTGCTATAGAAAAAATTAAAAAAGGTGCTCATCCTGGAGGAATTTTATTACTTCACGCAGTTTCAAATACAAACACAAAAGTTATGAAGCAAGTGTTAAGTGATTTACAAGCTGAGGGCTATGTATTTAAATCTCTTGATGAGCTACCAGAATAAAATTTTACAAACAAAAAGTATAGGAATGTTTTTTTCCTATACTTTTTTCTAGTATTTATATATTTATATAAATATATATTCTTATATTTATATATTGTTATATTTATAAGATTTAATGAATGGCTACTCTATTATTATATCTTCTTGATTAACTGTATCTCCATAAGCTGGCTTCAAAGTTTTTTCATAAGCTTCTTTTATTTTTCCTTCTTTAGAAAGCTTATTAATTTCATCATTCAACCAATTTAAAAGTTCAGTGTCCCCTTTCTTAACAGCAGGTGCTATTACATCTTCATCACCAAGATTTTTAATTCCTACAGTATAACCTTTATTCTCTATAGCCCATGCAAATAATAAAGTATTATCATGAGCTAAGGCATCTCCTCTTCCATCTTTCAAAGCTTCAAAAGCTTCTGTGTTCTGATCAAACTTTAACAAATCCATATCAGGATAATTTTTTGAGAAATAAGCATCAGCTGTTGTTCCCTTGTTTACAATTAACTTTTTACCTTTTAACTCATTAACATCAGTAATTACTGCTCCATCTTTTGAAACAACCCCTAAAGCAACTTTCATATATGGATTTGCAAAATCCACCTTCTCTTTTCTCTCATTTGTAACTGTAAAATTAGCTAAGATAATATCAACTTTATTTGCCTGCAAAAATTCAACTCTACTAGCTGCTTCAACTAAAACAAACTCTACCTTTGTTTCATCCCCAAACAAATCTTTTGCTATTTCCTTTGCAATTTCTACATCATAACCTTGATTTTCACCATTGGAATCTACATACCCAAAGGGTGGTTTATCACTGAAAACACCAATTTTTATAGTTCCACGTTTTTTTATTGAATCTATAGAAGATTCATTCTTCCCCCCACATCCAATTAGGCTCACAATTAGTAATACAGCAGAAAGTAATACTCCAATAACTTTAAATTTCTTTTTCATAAAATATGCCCCCTTTTAATAATTTAAAATATTTAAAAATAATCTTGCCCTCTCTGTTTTAGGATTTGTAAAAAACTCTTCTGGACTAGTTATCTCTACTATCTTCCCTTCATCCATAAAAGCTATCTTATTAGCCACTTTTCTAGCAAAAGACATTTCATGAGTTACAACTATCATGGTCATACCATCCTTTGCTAAGGCTTGTATAACTTCTAATACTTCTCTTACCATCTCTGGGTCTAATGCAGCTGTTACTTCATCAAAAAGCATTATATCTGGATTCATACATAAGGCTCTAACTATAGCAATTCTCTGCTTTTGCCCCCCTGATAACTCCCTAGGAAAAGATTTCTTTCTATCTAGAAGACCAACCTTTTCTAATAATTTATCTGCCTTAGCTTCTACTTCTTCTCTTTTTCTCTTTTGAACCTTTAAAGGTCCTAAAAGAATATTATCTATTACATTCATGTGGGAAAATAATTCATAACTTTGAAATACCATTCCTATTTTCCCTCTTACTTTAGTCCAAGAAATATCTTTTCCAAGCTCACCCAATCCCTCCAGGGCAATTACTCCATCATTTATACTCTCAAGTCCATTAATACATCTTAATAAAGTACTTTTACCACAACCTGAAGGACCTAATAAAACTAAAACCTCACCTTTTTGAAGATCTAAATCTACTCCCTTTAAAACCTCTATATTACCAAAACTTTTTCTTAATCTTTGTATTTTTAAAAGCTCATCTGCCATATCTCTTTACCTCCTAACTTATCCATTTTTCCTCTAAATATTTTGATAATAGGGATAGTGGATAACAAATAATAAAGTATAAAATAAATATTGTTCCATATATCCAAAATGATGCTGAAGGATTTGTTAAAATTGATGCTTCTATTATTTGCTGCCCAATTTTTATTACTTCAACAACACCAATTAAAACTACTAAGGAGCTTGTCTTAATCATCCTAGTTGCTAAGTTAATTGCACCTGGAGTTATCCTTCTTAAAGCTTGTGGAATCAAGATATATCTAAAGGTTTGTGCATTGCTTAGCCCTAAGGCATAGGATGACTCCCACTGATGTTTTTCTATTGATGTTAAAGCACCTCTAACTATATCTCCCATTTCTGCAGTCCCCCATATAACAAAAACAATTATAGATACAAGCACTCCATCAATATGAGTATTTAAAGCTGTAGCAACTCCGAAATATACAATAAATAACCATACTAAAATTGGTATTATTCTAACTGCTTCAAGATATACCCTACACAAGGCCTGTATAACCTTATTCTTACTAGTCATTATTACTCCTAAAATTACTCCTAGGATAGTTGCTAGTATTACTGAAATAAAAGCTATTTTACAGGTGACTAATAACCCACCAAGAAGTCTCTCAAGATTTTTCCCTTGAAAAATAACATCAATCCCCATACTCTGCAGACCTTCCTTTCTTCTCTAGATAACTAATTAATATAGATATTGGAAGTAATATTATCAAATAAAAAACAACCAATAAAAATAATGCTTCTATAGTTTTATATTCCATGCCAATAATATCTTTAGCTAAAAACATTAAATCTGCCACTGCTATTGCTCCAACAATGGAAGTTTCCTTTAATAAAAACAGGCAATTAGCTCCTATTGATGGTATTGCAATAGATATAGCTTGTGGCAAAATAATATACCTTAATGTTTGAAATCTAGTTAATCCTATGCTTAATCCAGATTCAATCTGTCCTTTGGAGACTGCCTCTAACCCTCCTCTTATTGCTTCTGCCATATAACTTCCCCCTAAGAAAGTTAATCCTATAACTCCACAAGTAAAACCACTTAATTTTATCCCCATTTTAGGTAACCCATAAAATAAGAAAAATAATTGAATTAATAAAGGAGTATTTCTAGACACTTCTATATAAGCCTTAGAAATAGTCTTTAAAATTCTAACCTTATAAAAAATCAGATTACTACAGATTAAGCCAACAACTACTGAAAGAATTATTCCAATAACCCCTAACTCCAATGTTAAAATTGTTGCATCTACATACCTTGGTAAAGTCTCCATTATAAACTCCCAATTCATATAAATTCCCTCCTATAAAAAAATCGTCAAGACGAGCTTGCAGAGTCGTCGATTTTTTTCAGCGCACTCTGGCTTTTGGAAACGTATGTGAGCAAAAGACCAGGCGCATATAATTTTATTTTTTATTCTTTAGGAAGAAATGAACTAATATATCGATAAATTGTTGAAGTTATCCAAAATTTAATAATAGATATAATTTCCTAAAGAATAAAAATAAGCCTCATCTCTTAATATATAAGAGACGAGGCTTTTTGCTCCGCGGTTCCACTCTAATTAGATTCTATACAATCCCACTTAACTATGTACTTTCATACACTTACGCTATAACCGGCGCACCGTGATAGTCCTACTATACTTTTTCAAACTATCTGCTCTAGAGGGCACTTCACTATTCTTATTATAGAGGCTCTCACCAAAACACCTCTTCTCTGTGATAATTACAAAATAGCTACTTTTCTCTTTCTACGCATTTAAAAATGTTTTTAAGATTTATTATGGTCTAAATCTCTTATTTTTCTTTTCTTTAATTCTGTAATATTATTATATAAAAAAAGCCATAAAGTGTGATTAACTACTTTATGGCTAAAATATTAAATTGGATATATTTCATTATTCATCTTTTTTACAATAATATCTTTTCTCTTAATTGATTTTTCTTCTAATTCAGCTAATTCTAACTCAACATTTTTTGCAAAAGGCTTATCTCTTAGTGAATTTAAATTAACTTTAACATTTACAATAGCACTTTCAATAGCTGCATGTAAAAGAATTGCTGCACATCCTGCATCTGATATAAGCATTCTATTTCCATACTTTACAGCTACATCTATATTATCATAAAAATTATAACACTCCTTAGCAAGTTCCAAAGGAGCCTTCATAGCCTTAACTGTTCCTTGAACTATAGCTGCACTTCTAATTTTCTTTTCTTCATCAGAATCTTTAGGAAGCTTATAGCAGTCCATAAGCTTATTAAAATACTCTCTATCCAATTCCATTAGTTCCATTGATTTTTTTATAAACTTACCACTTGCTTCTTTAAAGTCTAGTACTGTCTTTTTTGTTTCTCCATCTAAATTTTCAAAGGACTTTTTATTTACAGTCAATGAATACACCATTGAATTTAAACTTCCTGAAAGAGCAGCTACAAGCCCTGCTACACTTCCTCCACCTGGAGATGGTGATGAAGATGACAAGTCTTCTAAAAATTCATCTATTTTATAATCCTTAAACCTCATACTATTACCTACCTTCTAGTTTTTATCTAATTATAAAAAAAAGAGTAACTTTTTACAAGTTACCCTTAGCTTTTAATATGGATTATTGTATTCATTTTTAAAAGCAAACTCTTTAATATCCTTTGCTTTATAATGTTCTTTTTCTTCTGCTATCTCACCTACTGGAGTTATTCCAATAATCTTGTATTCATCAGGTATCTTTAATATATCTTTTACCTCACCTTCATCTATGGCACCAATCCACAATGTTCCATATCCTTCTGCTGTTGCTGCAAGAATTATATGTTCCATAGCAATAGCACCATCTACAAGATAAAAATCCTTCCCTTCAACCTCACCAGAATCATCAGGTTTTGCAATAATAACCATGGCTATTGGTGCCTCTTTTACAGCATTACACGCCTTATCATCCTTATTTCTTATAGATTCTGCAATCTCATTCTTCTTATCTTCATCATCAACTATTATAATTCTAAATGCACTTCTATTTTTCCATGAAGGAGCTCTCATAGCTGCTTCTATCATTTTATCTATAGATTCTTTTGAAATTTTACTGTCCTTGTATTTAGAAATACTAGTTCTCTTTTTTATAACATCAAAAAATTCCATTACTAAACACCATCCTATAAAATTATTCAGTATTAGAATTTCTCTCTTTCGTATTTTTATACTATATAACTTATCCAAAGAGGCAATGTAAATAAGGATATAAATGTAGTTACAAGAACAATAATGGCTGAATATTCCTTTTCCATATTGAATTTTTCTGCAAAAATAGTAGTTGTTGTAGCAGCTGGCATAGCTTGTACTAATACTAGAGTTTTTATAACTATAGTATTATCCTTAAGGATGCTTCCAAGTATCAATACTGTTAAAGGCAATAAAGCTAACTTTACTAAAGCCCCATAATAAATTGAGCCATCCTTTAACATTTTCCTAAAGTCCACTTTTGATAAAACACACCCTATAACTATCATAGAAATTGGGGTTGTCATACTTCCCACCATATTAGCAGGGTTTAAAATAACTTGTGGAATATTGATATTAAAAATAAGTATTGGTAACCCAATATATACTGCAATCATTGATGGATTTAATAATATTCTTTTTATATCCTTTTTTTCTTTACTATCAGAATACAGAATTACTCCATAGGTCCATAAAAATATAGTAAAAAACAGATTAAATAT
The DNA here is from genome assembly GCF_015669365.1 of Clostridium sp. 1001283B150210_160208_E6. Lineage (NCBI taxonomy): Bacteria > Bacillati > Bacillota > Clostridia > Eubacteriales > Clostridiaceae > Clostridium > Clostridium sp. 1001283B150210_160208_E6. The sequence goes on from NZ_JADPAA010000001.1 coordinate 149,033, forward strand.
TGATGCATAAATAACCCCTTCTGAACCAAATACCATATTAACTATTGGAAATCCTATAAAACCACAATTTGAAAATACACTAGAAAACTGAAGAACTCTTCTTTTCCCTTCAGATTTAACTTTTTTAAATAGCATATAACATAAAGGTATAGCTATAATAAAGCATACAAAACTATAAACAAATGCCTTTATTATATTGTCCATAATGCTTTCATGAAAGCTAAAGGAAAAAGATGATACTATCATTAAAGGAAGTGTTATATTTAATAACATCTCAATTAGTCCCTTTTGTGTTTCTTCAGTTATTATTCCTTTTTTATTTCCATATACTCCAATAAGTAAGATTAAAAAAATAGAAACAATATTACTAAATATCTCAAACATTCTCTACTCCAATAAAAGTGATTTATTATAATATACTTTTTAAATGTTCATTTAGTCTATCAATTATATTATCCCAATCAAATTTATTAACTGCTTCACTATATGTCTTATGCGAAATCTCTTTCAGATCACGGCAAGTCATATAATTAATCAAACCTTCAGTCAAGGCCTTTTCATCTCCAGGTTTAACTAATATTCCACCACTTTTATTTACTATCTCATAAGCAATACCTACATCTGTTGAAACGATTATATCGCCTAAGGCAGCTGCTTCTATAAAGCTAATTCCAAAACTTTCGAAATCAGATGTTAAAGAAAATATCTTTGCTTTTTTGTATTCATTAAATAATGCTTCCCTATCATCAACATTCCCAACAAGTTCTATAGAATCTTCTAACCCAGAGTTTTCATTTAAAAATTTTTTATATAAATCTAAAAATCCATCCTCTATAGGGCCAACTAACCTTAACTTCCACCCTTTTCTTATTTCTACTGGAATATTTTTAAATGCTTCTAATAGCATCATAGTATTTTTTTCTTCAGCACCAATTCTAGCTGTACTTAAAATTATATTTTCTTTAGCGGAATAATCATAACTTATATTTAAGGAATCTAATAATTTGAAATCCACACCATTAGGTAATATTTTAAGCTTATCCTTTAAATAAGGTAGCTGATTAATTAAATCTTTATATATCTTTTCTTGCTCAACTGTAATTAAATCAAACTTATTAAAGAATTTTTTCAGAAAAACTTTACCTATTTTGTTTAATTTACTTATTCTTTCAGGTAATAAGTGACTACAATCTAATTTCAAATATAGCTTTCCTTCTTTATTTAAAAACTTATAAATATATGCATAGCAAAAAGAAGATAGAGTAACGTGAAACATTTGAAGAATATCATAGTTTTTACTATTCTTTAACAAATATATACTTCCATCTAAAGCATAGCTATTAAATCTATTTTTAACAAATTCTAATTTCAAGCCTTTTACGACATCATTTTGAAAAGTGTATTCTCCATTTTTGAAAGTTATTAATGATGAATCATATCCATACTTTTCATATAATTTAAACGGAATCATTCCCATATCTTTTACTAAATGGACATTGGTAGATTTCAAATATATCATTCCATATCTCTTGCTCATAGTATTTAGTCCTTAAACCCTTCCTTAAGTTCATTAATAGTTACTATTTTTAATGTAAACAATGTAATAAAATATATAACTATAGATATTAATATAAGAACAAATATATTGCTTATAAATATTCTTGTAATACTAAGTACTAATCCCATTACTATAGATGGTATCAGTAATATAACAACTTGCTTTATGTCATTGAACTTTACTATTTTTCTTATATAATCTCTCATTAAAATTAAGTTTATAACCTCAGTTAGTGTTGTAACTAAAGCTGCAGCCATATATCCATACTTAGGAATTAAAACTAAATTTAATAAAAGGTTAATAGTTGCTGATATTCCTACAACCTTTAGATATTTCTTTTCCAATCCAAAGGCATTTAAGGAATATGCATATACTTCTCTTATTGATATTATAAAAATATATATCATTAATATTTTCAACGGCTCAATTGCTGGTGAATATTGCTCGTTATAAAATAGTAAAATTATCTTATCTGCTAAAATAAAACCACCAAAAGAAATAGGTATTGTTATCATTAAGACAACCTTCATAACTAATTTAATAGTTCGCTTTATTTTTTCTTTTCCCTCACTATATGATCTAACCAAATATGGAAATAGAGGTAAAAATAAAACTCCTATAAATGTTATGATAAAATTAATAAAATTATATGCTGCTTGATATATACCTAACTCTCCAAATCTTGAATTACTAGCACCTAAAATTATCTTATCTATATTCCCATTTACCATAGCTAACAATCCAGATAATAAAAAAGGAATTCCTATAACAAAATACCTTTTAAATATTTTATTACTAAACTTAAAATGTACTTTTATATTGTACCTTCTTAAAATAACATAATAATAAAGTGCACCACTTAAGACTCCAATAACCATAGCTATAGGTATAATATAAATATCAGTACTAGATTTAACCGAAATAAATATTATTACTGCTGGCACAATTGTTTTTAACAAATTATATACAGCATTATGCTTCATGTCCTGAATTCCAGAAAAGAACCAGTCAAAATTCATTGAGGTTGGTATTAATATAATACTCCACAATATTATTATTAATGGAAACTTTGAATCATCAGATAGAAACGAGGACATAATTAAGCAAATAACACAACATACAACTGCTATAATAAATCTAAATGTAAATAGTTCACTAACTAAATCCTCATAGTTTTTATCCTTTTGTACAACTAATCTAGTTCCAAAGGTTTGTACCCCAAATAGAACTATCATAGTAAAATATAATATAAATTGTTGAGCATAAGTTATCATTCCATAGTTATATTCAAGTAAAATATTAGAGTAATATGCTATACTAACAAAACCTATCAATTGACCTATTATATTAGCTACTGACGTACTTAAAAAGTTTTTTAAAATCTTATTCATAAATCACCTATACAATGTTTCGATTTAAATTAAAACAATATGCAGCTACCTGTCTTATCATATTATTTTGCTGCCTTTTTATTTCTATATAATAAAATTAATATACCAACTATAATCCAATATAAAAATGTTACTTTAGGTACAAACCACATATTATCTAATAAATTTGCTTGGAAGAAAATTAACAAGGCTACTATTAATCCTTTTATAAGTCCTTTATACTTTTCAGAGTATAATTTACACACCTTTATAGATCTTATAAATATCGTAGTATGTAAAAGCATAAAAGGAATAAAACCTAAAATTCCAAGTTCAGATAATATTTTAAAATAAGAATTATGTGTAGGATAATTTTCTTCTCCTGGAACAATAAATTTAGGAAAAAGTTTCACGTATTCTGGATGTAAGGTAACATAGTTTCCATTTCCTACCCCTGTTAATGGTTTATCCTTAAACATTTCTAATGCTATTCCCCAATGCTTTAATCTTCCATCATTCATTACGGCCTTACCTAGTCCTACTATTCTTGTACTTAATGGCGGATATAATAAAACTCCAGCCCCTGCTATAAATAATCCAATAATAAATTTCCAGTTATATATAATTGTTAAAATACATATTCCAACAACTAATGCAAGCCAAGCGTTTCTAGAAAAACTAAATGCAATGTTTAATATAAATAGAAGACATACTAGCCCTATTATCACTTTTTTCACTGTACGCTTTTCATAAAATGCAATCATTACTAAAGGAAATAATAGTACAATAAAGTACATTCCTAAAGTATTGGGATTGTCTAATGTCACTACAATTCTTGCTACTCCATTAGCATATCTTGTTATTCCTTTACCTGTAATAAATTGAATTACTCCTAACACTCCAATAATAAAGGCTGGATAATAAATAAACCTAACTACTTTTCCTAAATCCTTTTTTATGTCAATCTCACTTACAAAGTAATATAATATTGCTATATAAGTACCAAACCTAATAGTTTCTTGTAATGCTAATCCCCTATCTACAGAATAAACCGTGGACACTCCCATAAGTACAATAACAATTAGCATAAATATTACTATTGAGTCCTTAAAAAACTTTTTTAAGTCATTGCACAACTTATTTCTTCTATCATAGTTCACTAACATATTTATAAGATAAACAAAAACTAGTAAAACAAGATATATGTCCATTATTCTATATTTTGAATTTATAGTATCCGGTATTAATGGGATTATACCCAAGTAGATAAAAAATCCCCACTTTATTAATTCATTTACCATTAATAATCTCCTCTCAAAATATCTATCTCTTTATTGCTACTCTCCATAAAAACTTAGGTATAGAGGTAAGTCTCTTAATTCTCCATGGCTCTTTCAATACTCTATGTAACCACTCAAGCCCTACAGATATCATCCACTTAGGTGCTCTAGTAGTATTTCCTGCAAATACATCAAAACTACCACCAACCCCCATGTAAAATGTACAAGGCAATTCATCCATATGTTCCTCTATAAATTTTTCTTGTCTTGGACAGCCCATCGCAACAAATAAAGCCCATGGATTACTTTTCTTTATATCATCTACTATATCCTTACAGTTATCTAAATCAAAAAAGCCATTATGATATCCAACTATTTTTAATCCTTCAATAGTTTTTTCAAGATTCTTTCTGCATTCCTGTAATACTTCCTCTTGTGCACCTAAAAGATAAACGCCTTTTCCTTCCCTTGCACACTTAAGTAGCATTTCATGCATAACCTCAATACCAGCTATTTTTTCTTCTACTGGTTCTTTAACTATTTTAGATGCTATAACAGTTCCTACTCCATCAGGAATAATTATAGAATACTCTGAATTAAAGCTATGGTTAAGCATTTCATTATTTAATCCACTATATAGAACTTCTGGGTTTCCAGAAACAATATTAACCTTATCCATACTATCTATCTTTTTTAATAGTTCACTTTTACTTTTATTAAACACCTTATATCCCAAAATATTTGTATACATAAATAGCTCCTCTACTTAGCTAATATTCTATCAAGGTCTACAACAACCTCATCCTCTGGATTTAACTTCTTAGCTATATCTAAATGTAGTTTTGCATTTTCCTTATCTCCTAAATTCAGATAACACATTACTATATTAGTACAGATCTCAACATCTTTAGAAGCTTCAAATCCCTTCTTAAAGTATTTAATTGCAGTTTCAAAGTCTCCTAAGCAAGCATAGTTTACACCTAATTCATTAACTACTTCTAATATTCCTGATTCAATATTCAAGCTTTCATTTAAGTAGTAAATAGCTTTTTCATAGTTATCAAGCTTTCTATAGGCTACTCCTAAGTAATAATACAATAGTGGATTACTATCAAAAACATCAACTAGAGAAAGTAGTAACCCTATTGATTTTTCAGGACTTTCATCTAATAACTCTATAGCTTTTTCGTAAGAAGAAACATTATCTATATCATTAATTATAGTTTTTATTTCAGAAGTTACTTCTCCACCTTTATTTACATATTCATTTATCTCTACCTTAGCTCCCTTAAAGTCACCTTTAGACTTTAATATTATAGCCTTATAAAGATAAGGATCTGGTAAATCAATAAATTCACTCTTACCTTCTTCTATATCAATTAAAATAATCTCAGAAAATGCACTATCCTTCTCTCTTTGAGCTTCTCCAACTAATAAAAGTCTCTTATAATACTCTTCATTTCCTGTTGCTAAATAAAGACCTTTAAGTAATAAATAAGCGTCAATTAACTCATCACTCTTAATCTTATTTGCTACTAATGCTTTACCACACTCTTCGCTATCCTTTAAATTATTAAAAATAATTATATAGTCTTCGCAATAGCTAAGATTCTCATCTGCTCCTAATGATAAAAGCATACCCTCAATAAAATAATAAATAGGTAAATTGCTTATTTTATATGTGTCATTTGCATGACTAGCTACATAACTTGAGCTTATTGGCATATATAAATCTTTAGTCTTTAGGGATACCCCCTCTGGAATACCGACACTTTTTTTGAAACCATCCCAATTCAATTCTAAAAATAATAATTTTCCTAACTTTTCTTTAAATACTGCTTTGTAATCCATCTCTTCCTCCATTAAACACATTATGTCTCTTATAATTATACCCCAAAACAAAAAAAATGCTATCATTTAATAAATGATAGCATTTTTCTCACTATTTTAACTTTTCGTTTATTATTTCCATAACTTTTGATTTAAATCTTTCAATTTCTGATTCAGCATTTTCTAAGCTACTTCCCTTAACTGCTAAATAGATCTTCATCTTTGGTTCTGTACCTGAAGGTCTTACAACAAAAGATGATCCATCTTCTAATATATATTTTAATACATTAGACTTTGGAAGTTTTATTTCTGATTTTACTCCATTAGATTCTTCTAGGCTTAACTTATAATCTAACTTAGTAGAAATTTTAACCCCCTCTACTGATTCTATAGGAGAATTTCTTAAAGCATCAATGCAAGAAGCAATCTTTTCTTGCCCTTCCTTACCTTCTAATTCTATAGATATTAATGTTTCTTTATAGAAACCATACTTTTCATATAGCTTTATTAAAGCTTCATATAAACTCATACCTTGTTCTTTATAGTATAAAGTCATTTCTGCTATTAACATTGAAGCAATAACAGCATCCTTATCTCTTACAAATTCACCAGCTAAATATCCATAGCTTTCTTCAAAACCAAATAAGTACTTCTTATCTCCACTTTCTCTAAATTCACGAATCTTTTCACCTATATACTTAAATCCAGTAAGTACATCCATTAGTTCTATTCCAAAGTCTTCTGCTATCTTTCTAGCTCCTTCTGTTGTAACAATAGTCTTTATTACAACTCCATTCTCTGGAAGGCTATTAGTTTCTTTTAATGCACTTAATACATAATGAGTTAATAATAATCCTGTTTGGTTACCAGTTAATACTTTAAACTCTCCATTGCTTTCCTTAACAACTACACCTATTCTATCGCAATCTGGATCTGTTCCAAAAATAATGTCAGGTGATTCTTGTTTTGCCATTTCTAATGCTAATTCAAATACTTGTGGCATTTCTGGATTTGGATATGGTGCTGTTGGGAAGTTTCCATTTGGTTCTTCTTGTTCTTTAACAACCTTTACGTTTGAATATCCAAGTTCAGATAATACTCTTCTTACAGGAATATTTCCACTTCCGTGAATTGGAGTGTATATTATTTTTAAATCTTTTGCTTTTTCTTTAACTAACTCTTTTCTTATTGTTAAGTTCTTAACTTCATCTATATATGCCTTATCAACATCTTCCCCAATATATACTAGTAATCCTTTGTTTAAAGCCTCTTCTTCTGACATATTCTTAATCATTGAAAAATCTTTAACCTCATTTACTAGTGAGATTATCTTATTTGCCTTTTCATCTGTTACTTGACCACCAAATTCATCATAAACCTTATATCCATTATATTGCTTTGGATTATGAGAAGCAGTAACAACAATTCCACCTTTACAATTTAAATGTCTAACTGCAAAAGACAATACAGGTGTTGGTCTTAAACTTTCATATAAAAATACCTTAACACCATTTGCACATAAAGTTAATGCAGCTGCTGTAGCAAATTCCTTTGACATATTTCTTGAATCATAAGCTACTGCAACTGATGGATTTTCAAAACTTTCATTTAAGTAATTAGCAAATCCTTGTGTAGCCTTTGAAACTGTATATATGTTCATTCTATTACTTCCAGCACCTATAATCCCTCTTAAACCACCTGTACCAAAATCTAAATCCTTATAAAATCTATCTTCGATTTCTTTTTCATCCTTAATATTCTTAAGTTCATCTTTTATTTCTTCATTAATTATATCTGAGTTGATCCATTCATTGTATTTTTCTTTATACAAAGCTATCCCTCCTTAAATTCTGTACAGGTATATTATACAAATATATGATTAAGTTTACAACGAATTATAACAAATTTAGTTTATTCTACTAATCTATTAAAGAAAAAAAAAGACATGAAAACATGTCTTTTAATTATCTTCCTTCTCTTCTTCTCCTAAGTCAGAAGTTAATTTCTTTTCATTGCTAATAGATGCAATTACTCCTTTTATATCATCTAGAATAGAAATTTCTTCTCCTACTTCTAAATCGGAATATCTAAATACTGAACCTAATCCGCCCTTAGATACATCAAACTTTATAGATTTAGGTAGCTCATCTGGCTTACATGATACCTTAACTAATTCTTGTTCCTTTTGAAGTATTGCACCTCTCTTACTTATCCACTCTTCACCAACAAATTGAATTGGTACTTCAGATTGAATTACATTATTTCCTTCAATTTCTTCTAAGTCAACATGAATAATCTTATGTGTAACAGGATCTCTTTGCACTTCTCTTAATAAAGCTTTATGTTCTTCCCCTTCAATATTATAATTTATTATTCCATGTTCACCTGTTGATGAAATTTCCCTACATAATTCTAATTCTCCAATTTCAAATAAAAGGTTTGAAACACCTTTTCCATATAATACTCCTGGAACTTTTCCTGCTCTTCTTTCTTTTTTTGCCCAGTGAGATGTTTTATTTTCTCTTTTTACTAAATTTAAATTATTCAAAGTTCTACCACCCTTCTTATCAAGTAAATTCTCAAACTCCTTTTACATTATTCCTTATATACGTCCAAAATATTCAAATTTATTATTTTTTTGTTTATAGAACAATAAACTATTGAACATATGGAACTTATCCAATATAATATAGTAGATTTGTCTTAATTTAATATTGTTTATACTTATAAATTTATAAAAAAATCAAACACTAGATAATGAAAGAAGGTGCTTTAATGAATCATTTAGATCAAACTAGAACTCCTTTATTTGATGCACTAAAAGAATATGTTAATAGAGATACCCTTCCATTCCATGTTCCAGGTCATAAAAAAGGAATTGGAATGGATGCTGAATTTAAAAATTTTATGGGTGAGAATCCTTTTAAAATAGATGTAACGGTATTTAAATTAGTAGACAGTCTTCATCACCCTAAAGGTCCTATAAAAGAAGCTCAAGAATTAGCTGCTGACGCCTATGGTGCAGATGCTACTTTCTTTTCAATACATGGTACATCAGGTGCTATTCAAGCTATGATAATGTCTGTTGTATCTGATGGGGATAAAATAATAGTTCCAAGAAATGTTCACAAATCTGTTACTGCTGGAATAATCTTAAGTGGTGCTGTTCCAGTATACATGGAGCCTGAATTAGATAAAAAACTAGGAATTGCTCATGGGGTTGCTCCAGAAACAGTTAAACAAACTTTAGAAGTAAATCCAGATGCTAAAGCAGTTTTAATAATAAATCCAACTTATTACGGGGTTGCTACAGACATTAAAAAAATTGCTGATATAGTTCATGAATATAATATTCCACTTATAGTAGATGAAGCCCACGGCCCACATCTAGCTTTTTCTGATAAACTACCAACTTCTGCTTTAGAAGCTGGTGCTGATATTTGTGCTCAAAGTACTCATAAGATAATAGGAGCTTTAACTCAAGGTTCTTTATTACATGTAAAAAGTAATTTAGTTAATCCAAAAAGAGTACAACAAGTTCTTAATTTAATGCAAACAACATCGCCATCATATATCTTAATGGCATCCCTAGATTGTGCTAGAAGACAAATTGCATTAGAGGGAAAAGAACTATTAGCTAAAACTATAGATTTATGCAATTATACTAGAAGTGAAATAAATAAAATTCCTGGTTTCCATTGCTTTGGAAGTGAAGTACTAGGTGTTCCAGGTTCCTTTGCTTTTGATCCTACAAAGCTTACAATCTCTTGTAGAGGCTTAGGAATCACTGGCTATGAGCTTGACACTATTCTTGCTGATAAATATCATATTCAAATGGAATTATCAGATTTTTATAATGTATTAGCAGTTGGTTCTTTTGGTGATACAAAGGATGGAATGGATAAACTTCTATCTGCATTAAAAGAAATCTCTGATGAGTATTATGGAAAAAGACCTGCTACTAAAGATTTCTTAGATATACCTCAAATTCCTAAGAGAATATTAAATCCTAGGGAAGCATTTAACTCTAAGAAAGAAGATATTTTATTAGAAAAAAGTGAAGGAAAGATATCTGCTGAGTTCCTATTAGCTTATCCTCCAGGTATTCCAATATTATGTCCTGGTGAAGTTATAACAAAGGAAATAATAGAATATGTACATGACTTAAAAAGAGCTAATCTTTATGTACAAGGAACTGAAGATTCAGAAGTTAAATATATTAAAATTGTTAAAGAGTAAAAAAGGTAGGGTGGATATTTATTTTGCTTGTTCCGTCGCAAGCTCCAAGTCACATGGAAACAAATATCCACCCCACGCGTACTAAAGGTAAGGAAATTATAAAATTACTATCCTTTATTTTATATTTTTTAATATGAAAATGTAATAATACCTTTGATTTATAGCTAATTGAAATTTTATAATTTACTAGACAGTAAAAAAGATGTGCCTATTTTTTAAAGGCACATCTTTTTTTATCTATTATTTTAAACAAGTTTTCCATTCCATAAATTGCAGAATAAATCATTTCAGGAAGCATGCATATTAAATACCTAGATCTTGTTTCCCATAAAATAAGAAATAATATTAATCCCAATATACATATATGAACTGAATTAATTAACACTTCTCTTTTTTTAAATGCAAAAATTCCACTTATAAGTATAGATACTAATATTACAATATGAGATACTTGGCTAAAATATATAAAGCCATCATTTTTGTTTCCAATAACAAACTCCTGCAATTCATTATGACTGATAGGTTTTTCAGATAATATTGCAGGGGCATAATATGAACCATCCCCCCATGTGAATGAAATTTTACCTACTAAAAATTTACAATATCCTTTTAATCCATAGTTCTTTAACCTATTTTTTATCTCTTTCAAATTAGCCTTTTCTGCTGCTTCTTTCCCATTACTAACCCTTATACTTCGGGTAAAAGTAACATCTTCTTCATTATATCCACCATTCCCTTTAAGGCCCATCATAACCCAATGAGTTGCTGGCAATCCAGCTTCATTATAGGGAATTGGTATATTTCTCGAAATAACCACTTTATTTATAGTTGTTATAACGAGAAAAGGAATTAATAACATAGTAAAGATTTTTATTTTATTTGTTTTAGTGGAACTAATAAGCTGAAATATAACAATTGCAATAAAAGCAATTATTACATTGGATTTTATTATAGTACCTATTCCCCCAAAAATAGAAACTAGAACTAAATATATATTTCTTTTTTCATCACTAGAACTTAAATATTTATAAAAGCAATAAAACATTCCAATTGGAAAAATCATAGAAAAAGTATCTGTATATATAATTTGAGAATATGTATATAAAGGAGTTACAAATATACAAAATATTATAGTTAATGCTGCCATAACTTCATTAATTGTTTCTTTTACTAATTTATAAAGAATATAGACAGCTAAATTTATTAAAATCAAATTAATGATATATCCAACTTCCATTAATACATTATTGTTTTTTGTAAATAAAGCTACTACTTTAAATATATATGAAAGAACTAGTGTAATAGGAATATTGTTAGGATAGCTATTATAAAAATAAACTGGTAACTTTTCTCCATATAGTGCTAACTGTTTTGCATTACGTGTAACAATTCCAAAATCCCAACCAGGATTCACTAAAAAGAAAAATAAAAAAATTATTTGTAAACTTATCAATACACCAAAACTTATAGTTATAACTTTTTTAAGTTTATCCCTATCTAACTTCTTTAAAGCAACATAGGTTAAATAAAGAAATATAAAAAATATTATGGATAATATAATATTTATCATTGAATTCATTCTATAGAATAAATCAACACTATTAAATATTGCAGTCCATACAACAAAAATAAATATACTTATAAACAGTATATAAAAAATATTTAGTAATTTATCTCTTATGTCCTCTCTCATATGCCTCATTTCCTCTTATAGTTAAAATTCTTCCTTTTCCGAAATAACCTTTATTCCTTCCCTTTCTAACATATAGGCCGTAAGACCTTTTCCTCTTATTTTATTACCAGAAAAACTCCCATCGTATATAAAATTACACCCACATGATGGACTTCCTTCTTTTAATATAGCCTTTTTTGCACCTATAGCTTTAGCAATTTTTAATGTTTCTTTTGCACCCTTTAAAAATTCTTCTGTTACATCTTTACCAGATATGCTTATAATCTTCCCATCTGCTCCTTCTAAAACTTCCTTAGGACTTCCTATTATTTCTGCAGGTTCTCTTGGGGTAGAAAGCCCACCTAATTGTTCTGGGCAAACTAATATAGCTTTTCCATCCCTTAATAACTCCAAACATCTATCATTCAAATTGTTTTTACCACTATATTTACAATTTACTCCACATAAACATGCACTTATTAAATACATAACACTATTGCTCCTTATATATAATCTGCTTCTAGATTATACCATATTTTAAAATTTCTTTGCAAAAATAAGAACCTTAGTTTTCACTAAGATTCTTATTTTTCTTATAAGGATATTATTAACTTATATTTCTTTTTCATCCCATTGAATTTTATCCATATAGTATTCAACATAATCCTTATCCATCTTTGGATTAATTGTATCTTCATGAGATATAGTTATAACTGACATAGCAATAGCATATTTAGCTGTATCCTTTAAAGAAAGGTTATTCATATATCCATATCCTACACCAGCAACAAAGGAATCTCCTGCTCCAGTAGTGTTTTTAACTTTTACAGCACTAGCCTTAACTCTTCCTTGCTCAGTTCCATTTGTATAGAATATCCCGTCTTCATCTAAACTTATAAATACATTTTTAATTCCTAATGACAAGAAATATTCCCCTGCCCTTATTAAATCATCATCGTTGTTTATTTTAAAACCACAAAGAATTTCTGTTTCATATCTATTAGGCTTTATAGTATGGAAATACTTTATTAAATGTTTTATTTTTTCAGCTTTTACAGCTGAAACAGGGTCTAAAACAAATTTAGTTTTTTCACTATAAGTAGTTAATATGTGCTCCATTAGTTTAGGATTATCTGCATCTAAAAATGTATACTCAGAATTACATATAATTTCTTTCTTAGAATCTATAAAATCTTCATCCATTTCATCTAAACAGTGCATATCTACAATGGCAGACACCATTTCTCCATTTTCATCCAATACTGCCATGTATGTTGGTGTTCTTCTATTTTCAAGAAGTAAAGAATGCTCCATATTATAGCCCATTATTTTAGAGTGTTCTAAAATATTTCTTCCTTGCTCATCATCACCAAGTATTGAAATGAACTTTGTGTTAACTCCAACCCTTGCCATGTTTTCAGCAATATTTCTACAAACACCACCTAGAGATATCTTTATCTTTCCTGGTATTGAATCTTTTTGCTTATAAGTATTTTGACTAAATCCCAAAATATCTACTATAGACGCCCCTAACACTAATACGTATGCATTATCACTTTTCATATTACTTTTCCAGCTCCCTACTCTTTTGTACATAACAATAAACTTATTATATTAGAATTAACTTAAAAAATAAAGACACTTTGTCGAATTTTGTTTATTATTTTAATTCTACCATTGTTACTCCATCTCCACCTTCACCATATGCACCTAACCTATAGCTTTTTACGTGAGGATGTCTCTTTAGCATATCGTTTATTGCTTTTCTTAAAATACCAGTTCCTTTTCCGTGTACTATAGTAACCTCTCCTAAGTTTGCCATATAAGCTTCATCTAAATATTTATCAGTTCTATAGCAAGCTTCTTCGGCATCAAGCCCTCTTAAGTCCAATCTACTTTCTACTGATCTTAAATTTAATTTTACTTCTCTCTTCTTTCTAACCTTTTCTTCCTTAGTCTTTTCAGCTTTTCTCAAATCTTTTAGCTTTACACTTATTTTCATTATACCAGCTTCAACTTGAACTTCCCCTCTATTATCAGGCATTGATATTATAATTACTTTCTGATTTAAAGAAGGTAAGAAAGCCTCCATTCCTAATGTAACTTTTTCTATTACTTCTCCAGCATTTTCTCTTTCTTTTATTAAAGCCTTTTCTCTATCTTCTAAGGAATCCTTTAATTTTTTTCTTTCCTCTTCAAGGCGTTTTCTTCCTCCACCTGATATACCAAGCTTCTCAAGCTCTCTCATAGCCTTAAGAATTTCATCAGCCTCATCTTTTGCAGCTGATATTATTTCCTTAGCTTCTCTTCTAGCTTCATTATAAGCCTTATCCCTAGTAGTCTCTAATCTCTTTAGTTTTTCTTCATATGTTCTCTTTATTTTCTCAGTCTCAATTTTTATTCTTTCTGCTTCTCTTGCATCTCTATTAGCAATAATACTCTTTTCTTGAAGATCTCTAATTAAATCTTCAAATTGCATATTCTCTTCAGATACAAATCCCTTAGCTTTTTCTATTACAAAATCGTCTAAACCTAATCTTCTACTAATTTCAAAGGCATTTGATTTACCTGGTACCCCAATAAGTAATCTATAAGTAGGTCTTAGTGTTTCAACATCAAACTCAACCGATGCATTTTCTACCCCAGGAGTCTTTAGTGCATATCCCTTTAATTCACTATAGTGAGTTGTACCAATTATCTTAGTACCTCTTTCTTTTAGGGTTTCTATTATAGCTGTAGCAAGGGCTGCTCCTTCTGTAGGGTCAGTTCCTGCTCCTAATTCATCAAATAAAACTAATGAATCTCTATCAGCTTCTCTCATTATTCCAACAATATTAGTTAAATGAGATGAGAATGTTGATAAGCTTTGCTCTATACTTTGTTCATCACCTATATCTGCAAATACTTCTCTATAGAAACTTATTGAAGAATCATCCCTAGTTGGAATTAATAGTCCACTCATCCCCATTAAGTGTAATAAGCCTACTGTTTTAATAGTAACAGTTTTTCCTCCAGTATTAGGACCAGTAACCATAAGTACTGAGAAGTTATTTCCTAAATATATATCTGAAGGAACCACCTTATCCCTATCAATTAAAGGATGCTTTGCACCTACAAGATTAAATGAACCATCTTCATTTACCTTTGGCATCATTCCATCAATTGAAGATGCATATTTACCCTTAGCAAAGATAAAATCTATTTGTAAAAGAATTTTCATATTACTACTACATACATCTGAATTATCTTTAACCTTTTTGGATAACGCCCAAAGAATTCTTTCAATTTCAGCTTGTTCTTTTAGCTTAAGTTCTTTTATCTCATTATTTAAATTTACAAGGCTCATAGGTTCAATAAACAATGTAGCTCCTGTGGAACTTTGATCATGTACTAAACCTGGAACAGCTCCTTTATATTCAGCTTTTACAGGTAAAACATATCTATCTCCCCTCATTGTATAAATGGCATCTTGTAAATATTTCGCATTACTTCTAACTATAGAATTTATCTTATCCCTAACAGAAGAATTCTTTTCTTTTAAACTTCTTCTAATATTGTGAAGAGTAGAACTAGCTCTATCACTAATTTCTTCTTCAGAAACAATTGCATACTCAATTTCATTTTCTAGATTTTTTATAGGAGTAAGTATATAAGCTAAATCCTCTAACTTTGGAAAACTTTCCTCCTCTTCTTTTCTAGTTAAATACTCTTGAATTCTACTAGTACATCTAAGCATATTGCCGATATAAAGTAATTGTGCTGGATTTAAACATCCACCTTTTTTAGCTCTTTCGATTCCTTCTCTAACATCATGAAGCCCCTCAAAAGGAGGATTCCCTTTTTTTATTAATAGTTCTAAGGCTTCCCTACTTTCTTCTAGAGCTTCCCTAACTTCATAAGCTGAAGAGTAAGGAGCTAAGTTATCTACAAGCTCCTTTCCCCCACTTGTTACAGCATATTTCCTTAGATTTTCTTTTATTTTATTAAACTCTAATACTCTAAGCGATCTTTCATTCATTGTTTAATCTACACCTCTTCTATAACATCCCTTTGTATAATACTTGCTTTCTATCTCTAATTCTCCATTTAACATTTTAAATACTTTTATAACATCTTCCCTAGATTCATCTTTAAAATCTATTCTAAATGATTCTATCCCCATTGCTTTTAACTCATCTTTTTCTCCTATAAGATTTAAAGCAACACTATTTAAAATATGGCTTCTACAGAATACATCCGTCATAACTCTGAATCTTTCATTAACTTCATCAATTAAAGTAAATCTATCTCTTGTACATGCTAAGTTACACTTCTTATCTTTATTTTTACCACCATATGTACTTCCTATAGGGCAATACTCACTAACCATAAGCTCTGTTTTTCCATACAATTGGTATGCAACTCCTGATGGCATATTCTTCATTACCTCTTTAATTTCTCTTTTATTTAATTCAAGACTTAATGAAAGATTTCCTATATCTTCTCTATAAAAATCTATAGCATAACTATTAAATACATTTAACTTATAATCACCTATTATATTCATTTTATCTCTATAGATGTTGATTATACCTGCATTAGCAGTTATTAGCCCTTTTACATTATCCTTTGCCTTTTCAATAACATTTACAACACCTTTAAATTCACTCTTAATAATTTCTGGTGTTAGTATAAAGAAATTAATACCACTTATAGATTTTATATCACTTATTGCTATTGAGTCTTTTTCTCTACTATATATATCAACACCAATATTCTTAACTCCCAGTTCAATAAGAGTATTAAGTTGTTCTTTAGTTGTACATGTTACTAATAAATCTAAATCCAAAGGCTTTTTAGGAACTTTAAATTCATGTACTTCATTAATTAAATCTCTTCTTCTTCTATATTTTGAAGTTTCATTTTTCATTATTTTTTCAAATAATTCTCTTCTTAAATTATTTAATGAAGCTACTCTAATAAATCCATCTTGGAAGTCTTCAAAAATAACTTCATCCATCTTATATGGATATCCACCTGACTTAGTTAATGCTTCAATAATTCTTTCCTTATCTAAAGGCCTCTTCTCAGCTTTTTCTACCATATCACCCTTAACTACATAGTCAATGCCATTATAAGATGCCTTAAGAACCATCTCTTCTCCAACTTTAAATCTAACTTCACCAATTAAGGATATCTTTCTATAATAAGGTTTTATTTTCTCTGACAGTTCATCAAATAATGTTTTGCTAGAAGTTTTATATAATAAATCTCCCTTTTTATATCCTTTTGGGAATAACTTTACCTTGTCTCCCTTATCAGCTTCTAATACCTCTTTTCCATTTAGGAGTATCTTACTTACAGTAAAGCCTTTACTTCCATATCCTACACCATCACCTATTGTTATATCTTCTTGTAGGATAATCTCTCCCTTATCATCTGATTTTCCAAGTTCTAAACCAGTATTCTTAGGAATTACAAAGCTCATCATATCTTTACCAGAGTCCTTTTTTAGATAAGCATTGGCAAATCCACCTCTATTAAATAATTGAAGTAAAGTTTTCTTTCCTTCTTCAACATTAAATTCCCTGTTTTCTAACTCTTTATCTATTGCCTTCCTATATGTCTCTATAACTCCAGCCACATATTCTGGTCTTTTCATTCTTCCTTCAACTTTTAAAGACAATGCACCACTCTCTATAATATCTTTCATATCATCAATAGTACATGTATCTTTAGTGCTTAAAAGATGCCCCTTTTTCTCTCCACCTGAGGCAGAAACCAACTTATATTCTTGTCTACATGGTTGAGCACACTTCCCTCTATTTCCACTTCTGCCACCAATCATGGAACTCATCAAACATTGTCCTGAATATGAAACACATAATGCTCCATGTACAAATATTTCTGTCTCTATACCTAGGTCCTTAGATATATATTCAATTTCTTCTAAGCTTAACTCCCTAGATAAAACAACTCTTTTAAAGCCTTTTTCAGTAAAATAAACTGCTCCTTCCCCATTATGAATTGTCATTTGAGTTGAAGCATGAACCTCAAAATCAGGATATTTTTCTTTTATTAATTTTAAAAATCCTAAATCTTGAATAATTAAGGCATCAATTCCTATCTCATAAAGGTATCCAGCATATTTAATGGCATCCTTTAATTCTTTTTCCTTTAGAATTGTATTCATCGTTACATATATTTTTACTCCATAGCTATGACAATAGTCAGCTGCTACTTTCATTTTTTCATTATCAAATTCTATAGCCTTAGCTCTAGCTGAAAACTTAGGTCCACCTAAATATATTGCATCTGCACCATTATTTACAGCAGCATAAAGACTTTCCATACTACCAACTGGTGCTAATAATTCTATCTTTTCCATCTTAATTCTCTCCTAATTAATTTAACTATATCTTTAGTATGCTATATAAAGTTATATCATAAAACATCTTTTTATGCTAATTTATAATTTTATACAAAATTAAAGAGACAATGATGTTACTCACTTGTCTCTTAATAACTTATTTCATTAAAGGATTTCTTTCCTTTTTTAACTTTGCTATTTCTATTTGAGCATCCATTAACTTCTTTTCTAGATCTAAAACTTTATACTTGCTAGTCTTTAACTCTTGTCTAGAATCTTTACCATTTTCCATTATTTTTTGCTTTTCATATGATAGCTTTTCAGCCTTATCTCTAGCTTCAATCAGCTCATTATTTTTCAATTCAAGTTCATCTTTTAATTCAATGATTTCCTTATTTAATAATTCAACACTTTCGTTGTTTTGTAAATTATCATCTTCAAGAGCTTTTATATTCTTATGAATTGAATTTAATTCCTCTACTAAAGATCTATTCAATTCTTTTTCTTTCACTAATTCTTTCTTATTATCTTCATACTTATATTCTAAATCACTTAAATTATAGTTTAATGAGTTTAATTGTTCCTTAACTTCTTGGTTCTTAGCCTTAGTTAGGTCTAACTCCTCTTCTAATAAAGATTTAGAATTTAAAGCTCTATTCACATCTTCATCTAACTTAGAATTTTGTTTTTTAAGATTGCTAATTTCTTCTTTTAAAACATCTTCCTTCTTTTTATTTCCCTCAATCTTATCATTTAAATTTTTAATTTCATTATTTAATTTCTCAATTTGAGATTTATAACCCTTTTCACCCTCTACATATTTATCTATATTGTTCTTTAGGGCTGAATTCTTTTCTTTTATTTCAACTATTTCTTTATTAAGTATTTCACTTAAATTATTAACTTGTACAATTTCTTCATTAAGCTTGTTATTAAGGTTTGCTAGAATGTTATTATCTTTCTTTATATCATTATTTTCTATGGCTAAAACATTCTTTTCTTCCATAAGCACTTTTATTTCATCTTGTAGTACCTTAATCTTACCTTCTAGATCTTTTACTGCTTTTTCTTTTTCCGCTTTTACCTTTTCATTTTCTTCTCTTACTTCTTTTATACCCTCTCTAAGTCCTGAATTTCTTTCTTCTAGAGATTCCTTCTTCTTTTTAAACTCTTCTATCTCAATATCAGCTTTATATAATTCATCTGCAATATTTAAAGCTGCAAGTACACCTGAATCAACAGTACTTAATAATGGATTTTTAGTTTTTATCTCATTCATTTTACTATTTACATATTCAGCTACTTCCTTTAGATAGTTTTCATCTTCCCTACCCTTTAGACTATATTCAATTCCATTTATTTTAACGGTAACCTTTATCATATTAAACACCTCACGAAACCTTATATATTTAATTATAGGTGAAATTATTACATAAAACAATTATGTTTTACAAAAAGTACCTTACTAATTTACAAAAAAGTGGATTAAATATTTATTTTGCTTCTTCCATGGTAAAACTCAAGTCACAGAAAGCAAATATCCACTCCCCTACAATATGTTTTAAACCTATTTTATCACTTTATTTTCTTTAAAGTCTCCCTTTAATTGTAAAAATTTTACAAACATTTCACTTTATGATATTATTTCTTTAGTGAGGTGCTTATATGAAAAATAAGAAAATAATTCTTTCAATATTATTAACTTTAATTTTATCATTTACAATTATATCTTGTAATAGCTATAATGAACCAACTACTCCTACCATAGCTGAAAAAGAAGATACAACCATCTCTGTACTTGGTGCAGGAGATGTTCTTATGCATATGGAACAAGTTTATTCAGGATACGATTCAAAAACAAATACTTATAATTATGATGACTTTTTCACTTATGTAAAGGACTATGTATCCTCTTCTGATTTAGCCATATGTAACTCTGAAACAACTTATCTAGGTAAGGGACATAATTTTAGTGGCTATCCAAAGTTTAATAGCCCTAAAGAAATATTAGATTCCATAAAAAATGCAGGTTTTGACATGGCCTGTTCTACTCATAATCATATTAATGATATGGGAGATAAGGGTATTGAGAGTACTGCTAAATTAATAAAAGAAGCTGGTTTAGACCTTCTTGGAATAAAGAATGGAGTTAGCGATAAAAATTATATAGTTAAGGATATAAAAGGTGTTAAGATTGGAATAACTAATTATACTTATTCAACAATAGATAAAAATGGCTATAGATATATAAATGGACTTCCCTTATCTAAGGAAATGGAGCCTAAAATAAACTTATTTAGTGATTCTAATATAGAGAATGACATAAATAATATGAAGTCTACTTATGATAATATGATTAAAGATGGAGCTGAATTTACCATTTTCTATATACACTGGGGAAATGAATATCAGCTACAACCAAGTGCTCAACAAGAAAAATTGGCAGGTATGCTAAATTCTATTGGGGTAAATGTTATCTTTGGAAGTCATCCTCATGTGGTTCAACCTATAAGAACGCTAAAAAATGATACCAACGGAAATGAAACATTGGTTTGCTATTCTCTAGGAAATTTTATATCTAATCAAAGATTTGAAACAATGGGAAATATAAAATCAGAAGATGGGTTAATGGTTAAACTGTTTATTACTAAAGATTCTAATAACAAATTAAAGTTAACTTCTTATGAGACAGAACCAACTTGGGTATATAAATATGTTAATGCTTCTGGAAAGACAGTCTATAATATATTACCTACAAATAAAATTCTAAAATCAAATGATATAGAAGGCCTTAGTGAAGATGTCTTTAACAGAGTTAAAGATTCAAATAAGTCTACTAACGAAATTATAAATAGTTAAATTAAAGCAGTATATTTGCTCTAAACAAATATACTGCTTTTTAAATATCTAGGAAATTATCTTAATTGAGCTCCTAATTTATGCTCTAATGCTTTTAATATCTTATCATGAACCTTATTTACATCATTATCAGTTAATGATTTCTTAGGATCTCTATAAACTATTGCATAAGCTATGCTCTTCTTTCCTTCTTCAATTTGAGCTCCCTTATATATATCAAATAGAGTTATCTTTTCTACTAAAGGACCTCCTGCTTTTCTTATAGCCTCTTCAATGTCACCAACAAGAACAGAATCGTCTACTAATATAGCTATATCTCTTGTTGCTGCTGGGAACTTAGGAATAGGTGTATACTTCTTAACTGTTTCAGAAGCTTCATATAGTAAATCTAAATCTAATTCAGCAATGTAGGCTGCAACATCTAGTCCATAAGCTTCTTGTACATCTGGATGTATTTCTCCAAACACACCTGCAGACTTACCTCTTAATTGAATTCCAGCAGTTTTACCTGGATGGAAGCTTGGATTTTCACTTTCACGTACAAATCTTGCCTTAGTTATTCCTAATCTATCAAGTACATTTTCTACAACACCCTTAAGGTCTAAGAAATCACAGTTTCCATACATACCAATTGTTAAAACATTCTTTTCTGTTGGTAACTTGTTGTCATCTTCATTCTTAAGATATACTTTTCCTATTTCAAATAATCTCGCATATTCATTGCTTCTAGAATAATTTCTTCCTAAAGAATCCATCATTGATGGTATAGTTGAAGTTCTCATTACAGAGTAATCTTCTCCTAAAGGATTCTTAATTTTAACTACATCTCTTAATGGTGAATCTTCTGGCAATCTAATTTTATCAAATACCTTTGGTGATACAAATGAATAAGATATAGATTGATTTATTCCTGAAGCTATTAAAGCATCAACTACAATACCTCTTAATACTTCATTTTTGTGTTTGTTTTCCCTTGTTGGTGTTTCATCAAATACAGTAGTAGGTATTTTATCATATCCGTAGATTCTTGCTACCTCTTCAGCTATATCTTCTTTTATAGCTATATCAACTCTAAATGTAGGAGATGTAATTTCTAAATCATCACCATTTATTGTTGTAGGCATATCTAAAGAATCTAAGTATTTCTTCATATCCTCTACAGGTATTTCTGTACCTAAGAACTTATTAATCCAACTAGCAGAAACAGTTAAATGACCTTCTTCTTTCTTATTTGGATATAGGTCTATAGTTCCTTCCATTACATCTCCAGCACCTAATTCACATACAAGTGCACATGCTCTATTAATAGCTAATTCAGCTAGGTTTGGATCTATATCCTTTTCAAATCTTGCTGAGCTTTCAGTTCTTATTCCTAGTGCTTTTGAGTTAACTCTTATATTAGTTCCATCGAAATTAGCACATTCAAATACTACTTCTGTAGTACCTTCTTCTATTTCAGAGTTTAATCCTCCCATTATACCTGCAAGACCTATTGTTCTGTCTCCATCCTTAATGCAAAGAACAGTTGAATTTAATTCTCTCTCTTGCTCATCTAAAGTAGTGAACTTTTCTCCATCCTTAGCAGTATCTACAACAATCTTCTTTGATGTTATTTGTCTAGCATCAAAGGCATGCATTGGTTCTCCAATTTCAAGCATAACAAAGTTTGTAATATCTACTATATTGTTTATAGGTCTAATACCTGCTTCAAGAAGTCTTTCTTGCATCCAACCTGGAGAAGGAGCTATCTTTACATTTTTTACTCCTCTTGCCATATATCTGTTGCAAAGGCTACTCTTTATTTCCACTTCTAACTTATCATTTATATTCTTTGAAGATTTTGTTTCAAAGCTCATGTTTGGCATTTTGTAAGTAGTTCCTAAAGCTGCTGCTGTTTCCCTAGCCATACCAACCATGCTTAAACAATCTGGTCTATTAGAAGTTATATCAAAATCTAATATTGCTTTATTAAGCTTAAGATACTCTTTAATATCCATTCCTACAGGAGCATCTTCAGGTAAAATCATTAATCCATGAACTGGTTCATCTCCAGCAATTCCAAGCTCTTCTTCTGAGCAGAACATACCGTTAGATACGACCCCTCTCATCTTACCTTTCTTAATTTCAGTTCCATCTGCTAAAATAGATTTATGAAGAGCTACTGGAACCTTATCCCCTTCCTTCATGTTTGTAGCAGCTGTAACTATTTGAATTTCTTCTGTTCCTATATTTACTTGACAAACATTTAATCTATCAGCATCAGGGTGTTTTTCTATCTTTAAAATATGACATACAACTACATTCTTTATATTGTCACCTTGTATTTCTACTTCTTCAAGTTGAGAACCTGTTAAAGTCAGAATATCACCTAATTCTTTTGCATCTACATTTATATCAACATAATCATTTAGCCAATTATATGGTACTTTCATTCCCTTATCCTCCTCTAGAATTGATTTAAGAATCTCATATCACTTTCATATAATAATCTGATATCATCTAAGCCATAGCTAAGCATTACCATTCTATCTATACCAAAGCCAAAAGCAAATCCGCTATACACTTCTGGGTCTATACCACAGTTTCTTAATACATTTGGATGAACCATTCCACAACCAAGTAATTCTATCCAACCTGATCCCTTACATACATTACATCCTTTTCCTCCACATACATAACATGAAGCATCCATTTCAGCTGATGGTTCTGTAAATGGGAAATGGTGAGGTCTAAACTTAGTTTGAACCTTATCTCCAAACATCTTCTTTGCAAATAGTTCTAAAGTTCCCTTAAGATCTGCAAATGTTACTCCCTTAGCTACAACTAACCCTTCCATTTGATAGAATATTGGTGAGTGTGTAGGGTCTACTGCATCTGATCTATAAACCTTACCTGGAGATATCATCTTTATTGGTGGTTCTTGATTCTCCATAGTTCTTATTTGAACTGGTGAAGTTTGAGTTCTTAAAACTATATTATCATTAATGTAGAATGTATCTTGTTCACTTCTAGCTGGATGGTTTTTAGGAATATTTAAAGCTTCGAAGTTATAGTGGTCTAATTCTACTTCTGGACCATCTTCAATTGAGAATCCCATAGATATAAATATATCCTTAATTCTTTCAAGAGTTAATTCTAATGGGTGTCTCTTTCCTAATACATTCTTCTTTCCAGGAAGAGTAATATCTATAATTTCATTTTGAAGTTTTTCATTCTTTTCCTTTTCTTTTATAGCGTTAATAGCTGCATCTAGTTTTTCCTCAACAACCTTCTTAACGTCATTAACCATCTTACCAACTATAGGTCTTTCTTCTTTTGATAACCCTCCCATACTTTTTAAAATAGTTGTAAGTTCACCTTTTTTACCTAAATACTTAACTCTTATATCACTAAGAGCTGAACTGTTATTTGCCTCTTCAATTTCTCTTAAAGCAACTTCTTGAATTTGCATTAACTTTTCTTGCATTTTTATTCTCCTTTCTTCTTTACCTCTAGGGCCATTGAATACTTTATAGAAAATTCTCTATAAAATAAAAAAAACCGTCCCTAAAAAAGGGACGGATTATCCGCGTTACCACCCTAATTGGTTCTATAAAAATAGATACCCAACTCTAGTTAATTTAACGGTTCCCCGCTAACTACTACTATTATTTCATAGTTAGAACTCCTGAGCGAACTTCAATATAATTCTCTATAAAGAGGCTTTCAGTCCACGACCCCTTCTCCCTGAAAAAGTTTCTTATATTTACTCTCTCAATCATAGTTTATTTAATATTCTATTACTTTCCTATTATACAAATGTTTTTCTAAAAATTCAACTGATTCTGTCTAACTTTTTCATAAATCACTATAGATGTAGCTATTGCTACATTTAGTGACTCCGCTCCTCCTGGCATAGGTATTTTTACCTTCTTATTAGAAAGGTTATATACTTCTTCACTTACACCATTACCTTCGTTGCCTACGGAAATAATAATCTTCCCGCTTAAATCTTCTTTAAAGAAATCCTTATCACCATCTAAGGATGTAGCTAAAAGAGAAAAGCCCTTATTTATTAAGGATTTAGTAATTGTAAAATCACTATCCTCTAAGATTATTGGAATATAAAACATAGATCCCATTGTAGAACGTATAGTCTTTTCATTATATATATCAACAGTTCCCTTAGTTAGAATTACTCCATCTACACCTGCTGCATGAGCAGTTCTAATAATAGTACCTAAATTACCAGGATCTTGAACCTTGTCGCATAAAATATAAAAACTACCTTCTTTATTTAAGTCAACTTCATTCATCTTAACAACAGCAACAACCCCTTGAGGTTCTTCAGTTGAGCATAGCTCTCTTAACAAGCTGTCTTTCAATGTATAAAGTTTCATATTATTAGTTATATATTTTCCCAAATATTCTTCAAACTTGTTTTCTTCTAACCTATGACTTATAAAAATACATTCTATAGGTAGATTTGCTTTACAAGCTTCTTCTATTAATCTAAATCCCTCTATTAAATACTTAGAGCTCTTATTTCTTCCTTTTCTCTCTTTAAGCTTTTTGGTTTCTTTAAATAAATTGTTATCTTTACTTTCTATAAGAACCAAAGTTTACACCTCAATTATTTAAATTTAACTATTACACCTTCAAGATTTGCTAAATCTTGAGCTGACCCTATAGCAACAATAATATCTTTCGATTCAACAGTATCATCTGCTGAAGGCGTAAGATTAATTTCATCACCTTTCTTAATAGCCATTACATTTATTCCGTACTTACTTCTAAGCTTAAGATCTCTTAATGTTTTATCTTGCCATTCATCTAAAGCCTCAATTTCCATTATACTATAATCAGGTGATAATTCTATATAATCAAGTATACTTGATGAAACTAGATTATGAGCAACTCTAACCCCCATATCTTTTTCTGGTAGAATTACTCTATCAGCACCAATTTTATATAATACTTTTGCATGTAAATCACTATTTCCTTTAGCAATTATATATTTTACACCTAATTCTTTTACTAGCAGTGTTACCATTACACTGGATTGAATATTAGCACCTATTGTAACTACTGCAACATCAAAATTTCTAAGACCTAATGTTCTTAATGCATTTTCATCAGTTGCATCCATTTGTACTGCATGAGTAACACTATCTGATATATCTTGAATTAAATCCTCATCTTTATCAATAGCCAAAACATCATTTCCTAAAGAATATAATGTTTTTGCAACTGAAGCACCAAATCTTCCAAGTCCTATTACAACGAATTGTTTATTAGCCATTAAATCATCCCCTAACCTATTAATATCTTTCCTTCTGGATATTTATAATCAACTTTTTTCTTTCTATTAGTAAGTGCAAGCGCAACAGTTAGTGGACCAACTCTACCAAAGTACATCATTATCATTATAATAATTCTACCTACTGTACTTAGTTTTTGTGTAACACCTGTAGTTAACCCTACTGTAGCAAAGGCTGAAGTTGCTTCATAAAGTAAATCTATAAATTCTATTCCTTTTTCAGTTACTGATAATAACATTGTAACTACTATTATTAATCCCATTGCTATTATCAATAATGC
This sequence comes from Clostridium sp. 1001283B150210_160208_E6, assembly GCF_015669365.1. Lineage (NCBI taxonomy): Bacteria > Bacillati > Bacillota > Clostridia > Eubacteriales > Clostridiaceae > Clostridium > Clostridium sp. 1001283B150210_160208_E6. The sequence continues at coordinate 175,770 of NZ_JADPAA010000001.1, forward strand.
AAAAGCCTTATATACTAATTCCTTGGCAAATCTTCTTCCAAAGGCTTCTGTATCTTCTCTACCTTTAATTACACTTATAACTGTAAGTATTACCAAACCAAAAGTTGCTGTTTTAAGCCCTCCAGCTGTTGAACCTGGTGATCCTCCAATAAACATTAATATAATTGTTAAGAACTTACCTGCTGTTGTCATTCCATCTGTAGATACACTATTAAATCCTGCTGTTCTTGGGCTAACAGATGCAAAGAAGGAATTTAACAACTTATCCTTTAATCCCATGCCACCAATAGTTTCTGGATTGCTATACTCTATAAAAAACATAGCTACAAATCCCCCTATTAATAAAATACCTGTTATTAATAAAACTATTTTAGCATGTACGGATAATTTTTTTAATCCTTTATACTTATAGCTATATATTTCAAGCCATACTGTAAAGCCTAACCCTCCAATAATAATAAGTGCACTTATTGTTAAAATTACTGCTATATTGCTTGAAAATCCAGTAAGACTTGAAAATTTACCAAACAAATCAAAACCAGCATTACAAAAAGCAGATATTGAATGGAATATACTGTAAAAAAATCCCTTTTTAAGTCCAAACTCAGGTATAAACTGTGTTGATAACAGCAATGCCCCAAAGAATTGAACCGCAAATGTGAACCCAAGTACATATTTAACCATTCTTACAAGACCTTGTATACTAAATGTATTCAAAGCTTCTTGCACTATTAATCTATCTCTAAGAGTTATCTTTTTACCTAATAATATTGCTACAAAAGTAGTAAATGACATGAAACCTAGGCCACCAATTTCTATTAGTAGTATGATTACTGTTTGCCCAAATGCATTCCAATGAGTCCCTGTGTCCAATGTTACTAAACCAGTAACACATACAGCAGAGGTAGACGTAAATAGAGCATCTAGTAAATTGGTACTCTCTCCACTTGCAGAAGATATAGGTAAACTAAGTATCAATCCTCCCATAATAATTAGAGCAATGAAACCAAGGGCTAACGTCTGTACCCCATTTAATTTATATTTATTAATCCTCTTCATTTTTTGCATATAATCACTCCAAAAGTTAATGCTTTATTATACCTCTTTATAAACCAAATCAATTTTCTTTTGTTTTATATTTATATAAAAGTAAGAGTATATAATATCCTGCCAATAGTATTATCATACTGAGCAAGACATAATATACCCTAAGTAACTTTTTTCTTTAGATAATAAAGCAATTTACTACTTTATTAATATTAAAAGAAAATGCGACCTTAGGCCGCATTCTTATATTAAGCGTTTAATTGCTTCTTAGCTAATTCAACTAAGTCTGCAAATGCTTTTGGATCGTTGATAGCTATTTCAGATAACATCTTTCTGTTTATGTCAACTCCAGCTAACTTGATTCCATTCATGAATTTTGAATAAGAAAGACCATTCATTCTTGTAGCAGCATTTATTCTAGCTATCCATAATCTTCTGTAATCTCTCTTCTTTAATCTTCTTCCAACATAAGCATTTCTTAATGCTCTAATAACTGATTCGTTAGCAGTTTTAAATAACTTGCTCTTCCCACCGTAGTATCCTTTTGCAAGCTTTAAAACTTTTTTATGATTCTTACGAGAATTAACCGCTCTTTTTACTCTTGCCATTCCTTAAACCTCCTGTACCAATTCTTATAGATATGGTAATAATTTCTTCATTGCTTTTTCTTGAGTAGTTGAAACATATCCTGTCTTTCTAAGATTTCTCTTTCTTTTTGAGCTCTTCTTAGTTAAGATATGGCTCTTGAAAGCCTTAGCTCTCTTTAGCTTTCCTGTACCTGTCTTCTTGAATCTTTTTGCTGCACCTCTATGAGTTTTCATTTTTGGCATGATAAATTTCCTCCTCTCAGTTTATGCCTTTTTAGGGCCAATAACCACTGTCATATTTCTTCCTTCTTTTTTAATTGGCTTTTCTATATTACCTACATCAGCCAATTTGTTAGCGAAGTTTTCAAGGATCTTTGCACCTAAGTGACTAAGTTCCATTTCTCTTCCTCTGAACCTAACAGTGATTTTAACTTTGTCTCCGTCTAATAAGAACTTTCTAGCATTTTTAGCTTTAATTTCGATATCGTGCTCTTCTATTGTAAGACTAACTCTTACCTCTTTAATACTAACAACTTTTTGCTTCTTCTTAGCTTCTTTTTCCTTCTTTGATTGCTCATAAATGAACTTTCCTAAGTCCATTATTTTACAAACTGGAGGCTTAGCATTTGGTGATATCATCACTAAATCTAACTCCGCTTCTTCAGCCATCTTAAGGACTTCTTTTGTTTGTAAGATACCTAATTGAGAACCATCAGCACCAATAGCTCTGATTTCCTTGTCTCTAATATCCTCATTCACTATATAATTTTTATTAATAGTTTTCACCTCCGAAAAAATTAAAGCAAACTTTATAATATAAAAAAAACGGCGTAAAACGCCGTTTTCTATTATCGTAATTACTTCACATAAATAATCTAGATAAATAACCAAGCTAACTCAAAGTTGCATGGTGAGAAACGGCTGTTTCTTCTTAACAAATGTTATTTTATCATTGCTTATATACATTGTCAACAACTTTTTACATTTTTATATTAGTTTTTGAACACAATTTACATCCGTCACAAAATACTACTCTTTCACCAAAGACATTTATTATAGTTTCTATAAACTCTTTATTTTTACATTCCTCTCTTTTGTGTATTACTATCTTTTGAGGGGCATTGGTTATCAATCCACTTATAACTATATCTTCAACATTGGCATCAATTCCTATTTTACAGTCTGATAATTCATTTAAAAATGTAGGAAATATATCTTCTCCATATCCATCTGTCACTATATATCCCCCTGATGGTAAGGCTGTTAAGTTAATTTCCTCAACTCTACACTCTTGAATTTCAACAAAGTATTTTAACAGTCGTATAAATTCTCTATATTCTTTTTCAACCATATATCTTTCAACTACTTTATCTATAACATCTTCAATATCTTTTCTCAACTCTCGCATCCTAAAAGTAATGAATCCATTAATATTAATCTCATTATTTTCTTCAATACATTCTTTTATTTTATCTATAATTGCGTTTGTTTTATTAGAATAAAATATAAAATTAGAATCATGAACGCCTTCCTCACAATATAGGACCTTCATTATTTCTTCTTCTACTTCTAATATTTCATCTTGCTTCAAGAAAAAGTATGTGTCTGTCAAATACTCAAAAAGTTCTTTTTCTTTGTACTTTGTAATAACAATTTTATAAAGGATATTACTAATATATAAATTAATTATATTACCTGTTCTATCACTATAATTCGAATCATCACACATAACTTTTATGACATGTGTCTTCCCTTCTAAACTTTCAACCACACCTATTATTATGTGCTTCTTTTTCAATAGTTCCTTTAGCTCTTGAAGTTCTTCAACAAAATCTAGTTCACCTGAATAAGCTAACTGTAGTACAAGCATGGGTTTCACTCCCTTCCATAGTAATAGTATGTATTAAAATCTCTTCAATATACGGAATTTATTTTTACCCCTTTGTACATATTGATTTTTGCTTACATGATATAGTAATGTATTCTTATAGAAATAATTAGGAGTTTTTATCATGTATTGTTTTTTAGACTACAGAATTAGTAATGAAGAATTAAATAATATAATAAATTTAAATATAGAACCTATTTTAATACCAAAATGTTCAAAGGTTTATGAAGCTATAAATGGTCATGTTGATATCCAACTTAACATCCTTGATAAAAAGAATAAGAAAGTTATTGTGCAAAAGGATATTTCTAAGGATTTTTTAAATCTATTATCCTCTAAAGGAATTGGTTATATACTCTCTGAGAATTCTTTAGGAACTAATTACCCAGAAAATATAATTATAAATGCACTAATTACTGATAATCTTTTTGTTCACGATTTAAATTACACAGACCCAAACCTTCTTAAACTTCAGGATAATAAAAAGGTAATTAACGTTAAGCAAGGATATACCAAATGTTCCGTATTACCACTAGGAAAAGATACCTTCATTACAAGTGATAAAGGAATTTATAAAAAATTAATTCAAGAAGACTTAGACGTACTTCTTATTCCCCCTGGAGACATACTATTACCCTCTTTGAATTATGGATTCATAGGAGGAGTTGGCGGAATGATATCCGAAAATAGGTTAGCCTTATTTGGCGAATTAAATTCTTATGCTTATGGCAAAGAAGTTTATAACTTTCTTTACAAGCATGATATAGAGCCAATAGCGTTAAAAAAAGGAAAGCTCATAGACCGAGGAAGTCTCTTATGCATCTAGCTTTCCATATATATTACGTAGGAGTTATAAAAATGTTTCTATGAAAATTATTTACCTTTAAATAATTAAAAATAGGATTAAGCTTTAAAACTTAATCCTATTTATATAAGAAAATATAAAATTTTAATTTGCTATAATCAAAGGTGTTATTATATTTTCATATTAAAAAACTTATTTCTAAATGACTCTACTTCTTTTTCTACCTTCTCTATTTCTTCTTTATCCATTCCTCCTCTACCTAACCTATCACTTAGAAATACATATGATAAATCATGTAGATTAGCTTCTTTTTTCATTCCCTTTATATCTCCATATGGCAATTTATTCATTATAAATAACAAATGCATATGATATCTTACTAATATAGAAACCTTCGTCTTAAATTCTTCATCCAAATTAAAACAACTTAAAAAATCATAGGAATCTTTTCTTCCAACCTTATCATGATCATATGAAGTCCATCTTCCATTTCTTAGCTTAGTTGTACTTCTCTTCCCTAAGTCATGTAATAATAATGCCCACATAAATACCTTTTTATCTTCTACATAATCTCTATAAGAACTCCCTTTATCAACAACCATCATAGTATGTACCCATACATCTCCTTCTGGATGATGTTTAGGTGATTGTTCTATTTTTTCTAGACTTATTAACCAATTAAAAGGTTCTACAGCTAGTTCTCCTGAACTCTTTAATTCATTTAAATATACCGAAGGCTTATCATCTTCTAATAAATGTTTTTCAATTTCATTAAATTTCTCTTGTAATTTCACAAGTATCACCTCCTATTACAACTAGTATTTCCTTTTGTCCACTTCATTATAAATCAATCTTTATAAAAGTAGTATCAAATCTAAGGTTAATGTATACATTATTAATATAAGCTTTGGCGCTGTAGCCAAGTGGTAAGGCAGAGGTCTGCAAAACCTTTATCCCCAGTTCAAATCTGGGCGGCGCCTCCATAAAAAAAGACTGCTACAAAATATTTTATTTTGTAGTAGTCTTTTTTAAGCTATCGAATTAGCATATCATCTCACCAAGATCCATTCAACATCGCATTTTTACTATAACTTCTTAAGTTCTTAAGTTTTTAAAAACTTAAGAACTTATATTTTTGCATATAGAATTTAGAATATAGTCTTGGTAATAGAGAATAAGTTTTCTCTATTGCCACTGTCTCCTTATTTATTCGTAGCTTTTTCTAATAAATCTTTTATATCCTCATTAGTAAATTTGTATTTTCTATTACAGAAGTGGCAAACAACTTCTTCTTCTTTACCATCTTCATATATTTCTCTTAAATCTTTTTCACCTATACTAATTAGGGCTTTTTCTATTCTTTCTCTTGAACAATCACAAACATACTTAGGTTCAACTTCATCTAATATCTTTAAATCCATTCCATCAAAAATGAACTCTAATATTTCTTCAATTGTTTTACCTTCACTTATCATTGTTGTTATTGAAGGTATTTCTTCTAATCTATACATTAATAAATCTGCTAATAATGGATCTGCACCTGGCATCATTTGAATTACAAACCCACCTGCAGCCTTTATTGAATAGTCCTTATCTACAAGCACCCCTAAAGATACTGCTGAAGGAGTTTGCTCAGAAACAGTAAAATAATATGTTAAATCTTCAGCGATTTCTCCAGTTTGTATTGGAACTTGACCTACATATGGTTCTTTTAATCCTAAGTCTTTTATTACATATAATAAGCCATCTTTACCTATTGCTCCACCTACATCTAATTTACCCTTAGCGTTTAGTGGTAGCTCTAAATATGGATTACCTATAAATCCTTTAACTGATGCATTTTGATATCCTGTAACTGTTACTCCCTTAGCTATTCCTCCGCCATTTATCTTTATAGTTACAACTTCATCATCTGATTTTAATGTTCTTCCCATTAAAGCTGCTGCTGTTAACATTCTACCTAGTGCTGCAGATGCTAAAGGTGTACATTCATGAACGCTAGTTCCATCATTAACCATAGTAGTTGTGATACCACCAATTATTCTAACCATACCATCCTTAGCAGTTGCTCTTATAATTTTATCTTTCATACTATACCTCCATATTCTTTCCTACAACATATAAAATTCTTTCACTTTCTTGTTGTACTTCATCTCTATTGTATCCATCAAATTTACCTAATAAAGTAAATCCTACTTGCTTTAAAACTTCTTCTATTTCACTTTCTTCATAAGCTCTCTCAAAATGCTCTTCTTCAAATCTTTCATAAAGTTCATTTTTCTCTTTAACAAAGAAAGTTAAAAACATATTTACAACATTATCTTCAATTGTATTTTCCCAAGTATAAAAAACATCCTCAGAACTGTATGTGTAAATATTGTTTCCTAAAATATTGGTTAATTTATAAAAAGAATTGATATCAAAAATAAATAATCCTCCATCTTTAAGATGTTCATATACTCCTGTGAAGTATTTTTCTAAATCACCATCTTCTATAAGATAATTAGTTGAATCTAATACACATGTTATTACATCAAATTTATGGTTTAAGGAAAGCTCTCTCATATCTTGACATATGATTTTAGCTTTAATCCTTTCAGCTTTAAATTTATCAAAAGCCTCTCTTAACATATCTTCAGATAAATCAACTGCATATGTAGATTTAAAATATTTAGCCATTCTTACGCCAATATTACCTGTTCCGCAGGCTAAATCTAAATAATCAACTGGATTACTTTGATATTTATCAATTATTTCTTTCAATCTTACTACCATTGAATCATAGTTAATATCTTCATTTATTAACTCATCATAAATCTTTGCAAATTCGCCATAGGCCATAACTTTTCCCCCAGTAGTTTTATAATTACTACAAATATATTAAAGCTATTCCTTCATTAAGTCAATTTATTTTCTACCAAGAATTTCATTATTGGTAGGTATATGAAGATCTTTTTTTCTTTTTGTCATAATTCCTCCAATTCTGCCTGTTTCTTCTGCTGTTAGTCCACCCCAACCAAAGGCATCCACTTTATCCTTTAACCCAAGTTCCTCTGCTATTTCGTATTTTATTTTTTCTCTTAACTCCTCTTCAGGTGTTAATTCTTTATTTCCTTTTAATTTAGCTTTTATTACTTTTTTTAATGGTGTCTTACTCAAAACTTTCACTCCCTCTTAAATTTCAAGCTTATTATTCCCCCATAGCTTATATTTATTCCTTCTTGTAAATACAAGAAATTTGTATTATTTTTACCAATACTATTGATATTTCCCAACACTTTAACTATATTAATTGTATATAAGAAATTATATTAATAATATTTAGGAGGGATACTTTTGTATAACGTTGCAATTGTTGGGGCTACTGGAAATGTAGGTAGAAAATTTTTAGAAATATTGGAACAAAGAGATTTTCCAGTAAAAAATTTGTATCTTTTCGCATCTAAAAGATCCGCAGGTACAACATTACAATTTAAAGGAAAGGACTTCATTGTTGAGGAGACTTGCGATGAAAATATAGTAAATAAGAAAATTGATTTTGCTTTATTTTCGGCAGGGGGAAGTGTAAGCTTAGAATTTGCACCTAAATTTGCTAAAATCGGTGCTGTTGCTATTGATAATAGTAGTGCTTGGAGAATGGACCCAATGGTACCACTAGTAGTACCTGAAGTTAATCCTGAAGATATAAAGTGGCATAACGGAATAATAGCTAATCCAAATTGTTCTACTATTCAAGCTATGCCTGTACTAAACGCTATTCATAAGAAGTATGGAATCAAGAGAATTGTATATTCAACTTACCAAGCGGTATCAGGGGCTGGAATTCAAGGAATAAAAGACTTAGAGGATGGTTATAAAGGAATTGAACCTAAAAAATTCCCTTATCCAATAACAGGTAATGTATTACCACACATTGATGTATTCGAAGAAAATGGATACACAAAGGAAGAAATGAAGATGATTAATGAAACAAGAAAAATTCTTCATGATGACACATTAAAAATAACTGCTACAACTGCTAGAGTTGCTGTTTTAAATTCTCATAGTGAAAGCATTAACTTAGAGCTTCAAAATGAATTTGAATTAAATGATATAGTTAACTTATTAAGCAACACTGAAGGCGTAGTTGTATATGATAATACTAAAGAATTGAAGTACCCTACACCTTTATATGTAACAGGAAAAGATGAAATATATGTAGGAAGAATTAGAAGAGACTTTAGTGTGGACAACGGTTTAAATTTATGGGTGGTTGCTGATAACATTAGAAAGGGTGCTGCATTAAATGCAATTCAAATTGCAGAGCTTATGATCGATAAAAAGTAAGATTGGAGGATTTCTAATGTCAATTTTTGAAGGTTCTGGCGTTGCTATAGTTACTCCTTTTAATGATAATGGAGTAAATTATGAAAAGCTTAAGGAATTATTAGAGTGGCACATAAAAGAAGGTACTGATGCCATTATTATTTGTGGGACAACCGGTGAAGCTACAACTATGAGTGAGGAAGAAAAAAAACTTACAATAAAATTTACCGTTGATGTTGTAAATAAAAGAATCCCAGTTATAGCAGGTACAGGTTCAAATAATACTCTATCATCTATAGAAATGAGTAAATATGCTGAAAGTGTTGGTGTAGATGGCCTTTTAGTAATTACTCCTTATTATAACAAAACAAATTCAAGAGGTTTAATAAAACATTTTGAGGCAATAAATAATTCTGTAAACACACCAATTATTTTATATAACGTTCCTAGTAGAACTGGAGTTAACATTACTCCTGAAAACTTAAAGGAACTATCTACCCTTTCAAATGTAGTTGCTATTAAAGAAGCTAGTGGAAATATTAGTCAAGTAGTACAGATGAAAGCTTTATGTGGTGATAAAATAGATATTTATTCAGGAAATGATGACCAAGCTATACCTATATTGTCTTTAGGTGGTAAGGGAGTTATATCAGTACTAGCCAATATTATTCCTAACGCTGTGCACACCATGATAAAGTGCTATTTAAATGGAGATGTAAAAAAAGCTTTAGACCTTCAATTAGAAAATCTAAAACTATCTAACACCTTATTTATAGAAACAAATCCTATTCCTATTAAAACAGCCTTAAATTTAATAGGTAAGGAAGTTGGTCCTTTAAGACTACCACTTTATGAAATGAGTGATAGTAACTTAATGAAATTAAAGGACACATTAAAAGAATATAATTTACTTTAGGGAGTGACCATATGACAAAAGTAATTTTAAATGGATGCTCAGGAAAGATGGGAAAAATGGTTGTTGAATCTGCCAAAAATTTCAGCGATATTGAAATTGTAGCTGGAATAGATAAGTTTCCTTCTGAAACTAGCTTTCCTATTTTTGAGAATGTTCATGATGTAAATATAGATTATGATGTACTTTTAGATTTCTCAAGAGCTGATGCTTTATCAAATCTTCTTGAGTTAACAGAAAAAACTAAAAAACCTTTAGTTTTATGTTCAACTGGATATTCTAAAGAAGATTTAAATTTAATAAATGAAAAGAGTAAAACTCTTCCATTATTTAAATCAGCTAATATGTCTCTTGGAATTAATCTAATAAATTCTCTATTAAAGAAGGTAGTTCCATTATTATATGAAAACTATGATATTGAAATTATAGAAAAACATCATAACCAAAAAGTAGATGCTCCTAGTGGAACAGCTATTCTATTAGCAGATACAATAAAAGATTCTATTCCATATGAAACAGAATATATTTATGGAAGAGAAGGAAATTCAAAGAGAAAAGATAATGAAATAGGTATACATGCTGTTAGAGGTGGCTCCATTGTTGGGGATCATGATGTAATTTTTGCTGGAACTGGCGAAGTTATAGAATTAACTCACAAAGCAATCTCTAGGGAAGTTTTTGCTGTTGGTGCTTTAAAAGCTTGCCAATATATGAGCAAAGTAACTGAGGCAGGCTTATATAATATGGAAAATGTTATAGAAAATAAATAACAGTAAATTAAGCTATTATAGGTAGAAAATTTCTATCTATAATAGCTTCTTTTATATTTTTAATAATAATTTAATTTCACGGTATAAGAGTAATATTAGTTATACATACTAAATTAGTAGATAAAAGTAACGAGGAGTGATTAACTTGACAAAAGATAGCCAACCCGATAATAAGCACGCTAGAATGGAAAAATGTAATTACCAAACTCCAATAACTAGTGAAGAAGGAAAGAATAATAATAGAACTAGAAAGAAACATTCAGTAAAAAGAGAAGGCTTCCAAAGCGATCATATAAATTAGCAAGTATATTTCCTTTGTTTTTTACAAAAGATATCCTTGTGATATTGAATATATCTCCTTACGCATTTTTGACATAGAAAAACATGTGGCTCTTACTAGCCACATGTTTTTTAATACTCTATTCCCTCTCTAGCAGGTACACCTTTTTCATAATAATGTTTTACCATATTCATCTCTGTAATTAAATCTGCCCTGTCTGCTAGCTCCTTAGGCACATCTCTTCCTGTCATAATAATTTCTATATCATGTTTATTTCTATTAATTATTTCTATAATATCTTCTACCGATAAAAAGCCATTCTTTAATACTCCCATAATTTCATCCATTATTAAAAGATCACATTCTTTATTTTCTACAATTTCTAAAATAAAATTATATGCATTAATAACTTCTTTTTTTAGCTCTTCAATTTCTTCTTCATTCAAATTCCAAACAAAATCCCTTTTCTCTTCAAATCTAAAAACTTTAAAATTATCTATTTTCTTTAAAGATTCCAACTCTCCTGTAGGGGTACCCTTAAGAAATTGCACCATATATACCTTAAATCCTCTACCAGCTGCTCTAACGCCTTGACCTATAGAAGCAGTTGTTTTTCCCTTTCCATTACCTGTATATATTTGTATCATACATCCACCTCATTTCTAGTTTATATATATTATAACCAAAAAAATTTATAATTTCTGCAAATATTACTACTCTTAATCATAATTATAATACTAAGAGTAATTTTAGGAGCTTAAATATGGAATACAATTTTACTGATCCCTACGAATTAGCTAGGTTTATCAAACAATCAAAAAAATCCACACCTGTACAAGTATATGTTAATGGTGACCTTTCTAAGGTTAACCTTGAACAAACTGAATGGTATGGATTTAATAATTTTTATATATTATTTGGAGAGTCAAATATAATTACTAATATAATTCTTGATAACAAAGATATAATTAAGCATTTTAGAATCGAAAATGATAGAAGAAATTCTGCAGTACCTATGCTGAATTTACTAGAACAAGATGCAAGAATTGAACCTGGCGCTATAATTAGAAGCAAGGTTAAAATAGGCAGAAATGCTGTTATAATGATGGGTGCTGTTATAAATATAGGTGCTGAGATAGGGGAATCCTCTATGATAGATATGAACTCAGTTATCGGTGCACGTGGAAAGATTGGCAAAAGGGTTCATGTAGGTGCAGGTGCAATTATTGCTGGTGTTTTAGAACCACCTAGTATGTCTCCTTGCGTTATAGAGGATGATGTAATGATTGGAGCTAATTCAGTTATTTTAGAAGGAGTAAAGATAGGCTCTGGATCTGTTGTAGCAGCTGGTTCAGTAGTTACAAAAGATGTTCCAGAAGGTGTTGTTGTAGCTGGCTCTCCTGCTAAGATTATAAAAAATGTTGATGAACAAACAAAGTATAAAACTAAGTTACTTGATGATTTAAGAAAGTGATACATATTGAAAAAGCAGTCTTTCAAAGACTGCTTTATATCTTACTTTATAATTTTCTTGTGGTTTTTCTTATCTTTATCCAAATATGTTTGAAATTTAATTTAATCTACACTGCTCCTTCTTCATCTTGTGAAGCACTCTCTTCTTTACCTACCTTCTCCATCTTAGAAATAGAAACTTCATATGCTATTTTCTTTACTGCTTCTGTTTCTGTTATCTTCTTTTGATATTCCCTACTTTGTAATCTTCCCCACACTCTAATATTGTCACCAACACTTAAAGTTTGACAGAATCTAGAATTTCTTCCCCAAGCTATAGTTGGAATGTAATCTGACTTATTATAAGCTCTATTTACAGCTAATAAAACATCAGCTATTTCTCTTCCAAATGGTGTTGTTCTATATACAGGCTCCTTGCAAATATACCCATCTAAGAAAATTTCATTTGGATTCTTGCTTCTTTCTATACAAGGCTCTATATTTCTAGCAAAAACAGTTAAGATTAATTTATTAGTACCATCCATAAATTTATTGTAGGATCTTAGTTGACCTTCAACAATTATATCTTTTCCTATAGTAATATCTATCCCAGTTAAAAGTCTTTCTGATACAGTAATATTTAACATGTCTACTGAATCACTAAGTCTCATAACCTCCAAATTAAAACTATAGAACCCTTCCCCATACATTTCATGACTGAATTCTAGCTCAGATACTATCTTACCTTCAAGATAGATTTTGTTATTTAACATTAAATTATCCATTGTAACCCCTCTCTCCCTTAGTAATAAAATTGTAAATAAAGAAGATCCCACAAGCACCTATTTCCATTATAATACATTACATATTCCATTTTCAATATTAAATAGAATTATTTTCTATGTTGTACTCCATCTTTGTCAACATAAGCATCTTCTGTATAGATTAATTCTCCTACAGTGACAAATTTATACCCTTGCTTTTGTAGTTCAGGTATTATTCTATTTAAATTACTTGGAGTATATTTAGCATTATTGTGATATAAAAGAATAGATCCTGCTTTTACCTTCTTCATGACTTTGTTATATTCTACTTCTTCACCTTGTTCCTTCCAATCTACAGAATCTGCATCCCATTGAATACATTTATATCCTAAAGATGTTACAGTCCTATATGATTGTGCATTATAATCTCCACTTGGAAATCTAAAAACGCTTGGCTTTTTTCCTGTGTATTTTTCAACAACTTCATCTGTTTTTCTAAGTTCCTCTTTAATTCTTTCTTCTCCTATCTTGCTAAAGATAGGGTGCTTATAACTATGATTCCCTATCTCATGCCCCCTCTCGCTAATCTTCTTTAACTTCACCACATTTTCATCACTATAATTTACCCATCCTCCCATTACGAAGAATGTTCCCTTTACATTATATTTATCCAAGGTATCTAATATGCTATAGATGTAATCATTTTCCGCCCAATTGATATCGAAAGTTAGTGCTATTTCTTTTTCTTCCTTATCTACTGAATAAATTGGTACTTCTGCAACTTCCCCAAAAGTACTTTTAGTCTTTCCATTAATCAAAAAAGATCCACCTATTAAAACAGCTATTAGTAACAAGGATAATCCAATTCTAACCTTTTTCCATTCCAAACTTCTAACCCCTATCATTTCTATCTCTAAATTTATATTCACTTAATAATAATTTATGATATAATAAATCTATACTTTCAGTGGAGATGGAGGTTTTATTATGTTTGAAAACACAGCAGAATTAGCTGAAAATAAGCTATTACTTTTACATATTTTAAAGGAATTAAACAGGCCTATATCAAATACTCAGCTTACAGAAATAGTGCTAGAAAACAATCTTATTAACTACTTTACACTTCAACAATATATAAGCGAACTTGATTCTAGCGAGTTTATAAGATATGAAGACATAAATGAAAAAAAGTTAATAGTACTAACAAAAAAAGGAGAAAATGTTCTATCCTTTTTTAAGGACAGAATTTCCCCTTCAAAAATATCTATAATAAACAATTATATTAACGAAAAAATAGAGTTAATAAAAAAAGAATTAACTATTCAAAGTGATTACACTTTAGCTAAAAATGATAACTTCTTAGTAGAACTAACAGCAATTGAAGATAATTTACCTTTAATTGATTTAAAAGTATCAGTTCCTACTAAAAAACAAGCTTCCTTGCTTTGTAGTAAGTGGCAAGAAAACCCTTCTGAAATTTATAATAAAATAATTAATATTTTATTTGAAGAAACTAATTAATAAGGATCATACCATTAGGTTCATTGCCTATAGGTATGGTCTTTACTTTTTCTTTACTAAAGTCTATAATTCTTAATTTTCCACCCATATAATCTCCTATATATATAGTATATTTTTGCTTTATAATTCCTCTTGGCATTCCACCTACGTATATTTTTTTAGTCTCCCTTAATCTATTTATATCTACCACACTAATAGATCCCTCAGTAAAATTAGATACATATAATTCTTCTCCATCTTCATACATATCAACTGGTGTAATACCTACCCTTACTCTTCCAATGCTTTTATAATTTTCTGTAGAAATTATATCTATATAACCTTCAATGTCATACCCTAAATAACTTTCACATAGGTAAATCTTTTTTTTATCCTTAGATAGTAAAATCTTTGTTGGATACTCTGGTGCTTTAATTCTTCCAATCACCTTGTTATCTAAACAATCTATAATAGATACAGAGTGTCCGTCCATATTACTAATGTACATTCTTCCCTTCTCTTTATCTAATGCAATGCTATGGGGATATGATTCAAGTTTTATATTACATGTTATTTCCTCACTTGCCATATCCATTACTAATAATGAATTACTTTCTCCACAGGCAATATAAGCCTTATTTTCATAAAGCTTAACATCATTAGGATGCGCTCCAACATATAGATTGCTTACCTCTTTCTTTGAATGCATATCTATTAAAGATATGCTATTGCTATAATTATTTGATGTGATTATAGTATTATTTTCATACTCTATCCCATGAGGTCCAACAGGTTTTTCTCCTAAATCTAAGGGGATATGGTCTACTGAATAACTCTCTATATCTATTAAGCTTAAATTATCACTTGATGTATTGCAAATTGCTATAGAATTCATTAAAAACAACCCCTTTAGGAAACCTTATTGTACTTATAATATATGTGTCATTATCTCTAATGGGACAACTTTCACCATATTTTTTACTTTATTTCTATGCCCTTACCATATATAATATAATTTGTTATAAATAAAATTACAGGGAGGTATGTTCATGTATTCATACAAGACAAAGGGGACATGTTCTACAGAAATTACTTTTTCAATAGAAAATGATATTATTAAAGAGGTTAACTTCTTAAGAGGTTGTGAAGGTAATCTTCAAGGTATATCTAGATTAGTAGAAGGCATGAATGTTGAAGATGCAATAAATAAATTACAAGGTATAGACTGCAGAGGGAGAGGTACTTCTTGTCCAGACCAACTTGCTAAAGCTCTTAAAGAGTGGAAAGAAAATAGATAAAAAAGAAACTCAAGTAATAATACTTGAGTTTTTAATCTTCTATAAGAAATTTGAACTTTTCATTTATTATATTACTTAACTCTTTAATTAAGTAATCTCCCTTTTTATATAGACTTATATACATAAAATCTATATTATCATCATATTTTTCAATCTTACCTGCAATCCTCTCTCCTGCCATAATAAGATTCTTAATAACTTCTCCTTCTCTACTGCTTAACTCTCCAAGAACTAATCCAAAGCTAGTAGTAATGAATATTCTATCCTCTTTATATCCATCTAAGCCATTTATAAGAGTCAAAACATCTCCTTCTTTTACTAACTCATTATTATATTTAAGCTTGTTAGCAGTAACTGTAGGTATAATTATATTAGTTAAAAATATATCTTCTCCTTCAATCTCCTCTTCTGGATTATTAATATCAGTAATTATAAAATTGTTGTTATTTTCATATATAATGAAAATTAACTTTTTTCTTATCCAATCAACAACTTCATTTTCAATTGCATCTTCAAGTGAAGATAGGGTTTTTCTTGTCCATCGATCTTCAATAGACCATAATTTATCAATTGCTGATAATCTTATATCTATTAAATCAGCATTTAAGCATTCTACAAGGAAATCTTGATTTCTAATTATGCTCTCTCTTGTTAGAGATTCTAAAGCTATTAAAAGTAATGAATAATCACTACTATCCTCAACATAAACTTCCTTTGATAAATCCTTTGGACCTATAAATATTTCCTTTAAATTTAGAGATTTCTTAACTGTACTTATTAATAAATTTGAATAAGAAGTTTCATTTAACATTTCTATATACTTATACCAAACATAATCTCTAGGATTCCTTTTTAAGATCATGTTTAATTCCTCTACAGATAGGTCCTCATCCATTTCAACAGCTAATTGAAATAATAATGGTGAATCAATAGTCTCATCTTTTATAGCATCATTAAATACTCTTGTCCAATCTATTTTTAAATAGAACTTTTGAGTTTTTTTATAATATTCATCCTCCATTATTGATTCATCAAGTATATATCTATACACATTTCCTAAGGTTAAATAACTTTTAGTGTCTTTACCATACTCCTCAAATAAATCAATATATCTTTTTACTAACCTATTAAATATAGATAGCTTTTCATAATTATAGTATACAAATATATTGTTTACTACTTCTCCAAAAGCCCTGAAAGTTTTCTCATTAATGTTGTCATTATTCAGGAAGTAATCATAACCCACCTTAATTATAGTGGTATTCCAAAGAAAATTCTTAAAATGCTCCCCTTTCCAACCTTCACAGACCATCCACTCTTTCATATTTTTATTGAGTACATCTATATAATTTGTATACATTACTCTTCCTGCTGCCTGAGATACTTTAGCTAAATCAAATAATATCTCATCAGAATCTTTTAACTTTACAAGTAATTTAGCAACATAAAAAGAATACTCATTATATAAGGCTAAAACAAAAAGTTTTTCCTTTATTTCTTCAATTTCATCAAAAAACAAAAGGGTTAATCCAAGCTTTATTTCTTCTTTTGAGCTCCCTTTAAAAGCCATTGATCTTCCAACTTTTATTATATCCCTTTTGCTAATAATATTAGATTCAATTCTTCCATTAATTAATACTATAAACTCCCCATAATACTTTATTAAAGGATGTTCTTCTATGAAAGATATTGCTTCACTAATATTAGATTCATCTTCAATTATTAAGTCAATAATTCTTAATAACCTTTTAGAATTTCCAATCATATCAAAGGTAGGTAAATCATTGCCCATAAAAATCGAATTTACCTCATCTTTTCCTGCTTCCTCAAAGTTTTGGTATGTGTATACCTCCCCTTTATTTTCCTCATAAAATGTTTTTAGGTCCTTGTAGCATATATCCTTTCCTTCACAGGTCATAAAATCCCCACCCTCTAGCATATTTTATTTATTGAATTTCCTTCTAATAATGCCTCTCATATCACCTATCATATATAGTGACCCACTTATTAAAATCAAGTCTTCTTCATTAGCCTCTGATAAAGCTAAATCTAGCCCTTCTTCGTAGCTATCTAGAGCAATACAATTTGAATTGTACTTGTCTATAACCTTCTTTAAATCCTTTGATAACTCTGCCCTATTGCTATGAGGTGTTAGCGCATACACCTTTTTAGCCTCTGGAGTAATAACTTTCACCATATCTTCAACTTGCTTATCAGCTAATATCCCTAATAATAAATATATATTCTTATAAGTGAAATACTTATGTACATTTTCATTTAATGTTTTTATACCTTGAATATTATGAGCTCCATCAATAACAACTAAAGGATTATTTTTCATAACCTCTAGTCTACCTTTCCATTGTACCTTTTTTACAGCTTCTTTTATATCGTCTAGAGTAAACTTAATATTTTCAATTTCCTCAAGCAGGCTTATACCCTTTAAAGCTACTAATAAATTAGTAATTTGATGTTCTCCAAGAAGAGCAAAATCTAATTCTATTTTTCTATCCTTAAATTCTACTTCTACCTTTTGGTATATCTTATCCTTATTAACAACACTTAAAAAATGCCCTTTGTTTTTATCTACTATATATAAGGAAGAGTTATTTTCCTTACATACTCTTTCAATGACAGCCCTTGCCTCCTCTTCCTGAGGATAGCTAATAACAGGTATAGCTTTTTTTATAATACCAGCCTTTTCACCTGCAATTTCCTCTAAGGTACTTCCTAAAAGGTTAGTATGGTCTAAACTTATAGAGGTAATTATGCTAAGTATTGGAGTTATAACATTTGTAGAATCTAGTCTTCCTCCTAAGCCTACTTCAATAACTCCATAATCTATATTTTCCTCTTTAAAATATAAAAGCATTAAACAAGTAATTATTTCAAACTCTGTTGGATGATTATATCCCTCTAAAATAACCTGGTCAACAGAAACTTTTAAAACATCCATTAGTCTACCTAAAGTATCCTTAGGAATATTATTTCTATTAATTTGTATTCTTTCTTCAAACTCCTCTAAAAAAGGAGATGTATACATGCCAACCTTAAACCCCTTCTCCATAAGTAAAGAAGTTATTATAGATGTGGTTGATCCTTTACCATTTGTTCCTGCTATATGTATTAACTTTAATCCTTCTTGTGGATTGCCAAGGATTTCTAGTAGTCTATAGGTTCTTTCAAGGCCATAATTAGATCCGAAATTACCTACCTTATGTATATAATCCATTGCTTCATCATACTTCATTTATATCATCCTATCTATATTGTAAAATCTATCCTTTATCTAAGTATTATAAGTCAAATAGTTATAACTAACAAGTTAATAATACTTCTTCCAAAAAAGAAAGAGATGTATCATAAATATTTTTGATACATCCCTTTTCTATCTATTTAGTTAACTCTATAAATTGTTCTATATCCTCTTCTATTGTCTTTAGGGAATTTTTCCAGAATTCCTTATTATGAATATCAATTCCTACAACTTTAGTTATATCAGCTATAGCATTTTTACCTGTAATTGAAAGAAGATTTTCATATTCAGTAGTAAATTCCTTACCCTTCTTTAAATACTCAGCATATAATCCCTTAGCAAATAATAATCCAAATGCATATGGGAAGTTATAGAAGTTAGAGTCTGCATAATAGTAATGTGGCTTCCATGTCCACATATATGGATGTAAGTATTCTGGGTCTAATCCATCACCATATGCTTCTCTTTGAGCATTTAACATTAATTCTTTTATCTCCTCTACTGATAAAGCACTTTCTCTTCTCTTTTCAAAAAAAGCCTTCTCAAATAAGAATCTAGAATATATATCTACAATAACTTGTGTACAATCTGATATTTCATTTTCTAGAATAGCTAAAGCCTCTTCCTTAGTTGCATCTTTTATAGCAGCTTTTTTAATAATAGTTTCACAGAATGTAGAAGCTGTTTCTGCAATTGGCATTGGATAATCAGAGTTTAATATCTCTTCATTCTTTAAACACTCTCCATGGAATCCATGTCCAAGCTCATGTGCCATAGTTACAACATCACCAAACTGTTCTCCATAGTTTAGTAAAAATCTACTTTCACCTAAGAAATGAAGGTTATGACAGAATGCTCCTCCAACCTTACCTTCTTTAGGCAATACATCTATCCAGCTTTTCTCAACTGCAGTTTTAGCAAAATCAGCTAAATGGTCACTGAAAGTTCTAAAGTTCTTTTCTACATACTTTGCAGCTTCTTCATAAGTAAATTTCATTTCAGCTTCTGAAACAGGTGCATACATTTCATAGAATGGTAATCCATTTTTGTATCCTAAAAGTTCACCTTTTCTTCTTAAATACTTTCTAAATAAAGGCATACTTTCCTTCATAGCTTCAAGCATTGCATCTAATGATTCTTCATCCATTCTAGAATTAACAAGAGTCATATCAAGAGGTGATTTATATCCTCTTAAATCACATACTGTTAAAACCTCACCTTTAATTCCATTTAAGGCTGCTGCTACACCCTCTTCAACTTTTTTATATGATTCAATTTCAGCAAAATAAGCTTTTCTTCTTAATTCCCCATTTGGATCATAAGCCATATTTAATACCACTGTTAAAGGTAGTTCTTTCATTTCACCATCTATTTCTATGTCCACCTTTAAGTTAGATATTAAATTATCCTTTAATTTTAGCCAAGCATTTGATCCTGTATTCTTCATTTTAGAAATTATAGATTCTTCCCTATCTGAAAGAAGATATTTACTCTTTTCTATTATTTCTTTAATGTAAAATTCATGCTCTTTTAAAACTTCTGATCCCTTAATAACAATATCGATATCTTTTATATTACTAATCCATCTTTCAAGCTTTGTAGTTGCTTCAACAATCTCAGTAAGTTTACTATCTAATATATCAGAATATCTTAACCCTTCTGAATTTTTAGTGTCTGCACTTAATGTAAGAGAAATAAAAGCCTCAAGCCTACCAATTAACTCAGATAATTTTGAAGATCTTTTTATATATTCTTCAAGCTTTGGTCTTACATTACCTTCCTCACAAACCACTTCATCAGCCCAAGTATTTAAAGACTTTATACTTTGGTCTAACTTTTCTAAATCATTTTTGAATTCTTCACTTTCAAATGAAGGATATATTTCCTTCAAGCTCCAATTTAATTCCATATTATCCCTCCTCAATAAATAATATAATACCACAATTCATTATTAAATTACTATTACTTTTTAATTTTTTATAACACATACTTAATTATCTCTATATTTTTTCATGCATTTTGTATTTTGTTAGAATAATAATAAAAATTTAATATTTTAAACCCTCATGCCCAACAATTCATGATAAATATAAGCAGCATATGAATCTGTCATACCACATATAAAGTCAGTAACTAATAATAATCTACAATATTCTTCGCTACAATCCTTTTGTTCAATACTATGTTCACATACAAATCTATAATTTTTAGAAATAAGTGAATATAGTTTTCCATCATACCCCTCATAAGGTTTTACATCCTTATTTAACGCAACAGGTATAAAGGTATCTAGTAAAAATTCTATTATTTTATACCCTACAATTTCATTAGATACAATTCTATCATTATTATATACATATTCATTAGATATTCTTCTTAAAAAGGATGATACCTTATTTGCTTTAGAATTTTCTATAAGATTCCCCTTATATTCCCCCCTCATAATCTTATCATAGGAGGATATAAATTCTTCTGAAACACAATCCTTAAAGTATCTATTTAACTTTATTATAAATGACTTTAGGGCATATTCCCCTGGATCTTCATATCCATATTCTTCTTTTGCAATCTCATAATTCTTAGAAAGATAAAAAGATAAGCTTTCCTCAAGGGTTTTCTCTTCATATCCTTCTTCCTTTATAAACTCCCTATATTTATTTTTAAATAATTCATGTGAAAATATTTTCTTGCTAAATGCATCTTCTAAATCCCCTAAGAGATATGCAATATCATCAGCAGCCTCTAGTATATATACTAATGGATTTCTATTTTTACCTATCTTAGTACTATTAACTATATAATTAAAGGTATTCTCCTCTGCTTTAAAATATCCAATTTTCTTGCCACCAAACTTCTTATTTCCTAGTTCTAAGGATGATATAGGATACTTTATAATTGAATTTAAAACTCCAGTAGTTAGGTTCATTCCATATCTATCTATAACAAAATGTAACTTAGTTAAAATTCTAAGACCTTGAGCATTCCCCTCAAAGTTTAAAAGATCTAATGCTTCTTGCCTTTCTAAGTTAAATTCATATTCCTCAAATTTAAAATAGAAACTCCCATCCTTATTTTCTTTTAACTTAGAAGCAAACCATTCTCTAATGGCAACCTCCCCAAAATGTCCAAAGGGTGGATTTCCTAAATCATGTATAAGTCCTGCACAGGATAACACATTCCCTATTTCTTCTACCATTTGAAAGTCTATTTCATCATCTGTTCCTTTAGTTAAAGAGATTAACTGTAGCCCTATAATCATTCCTAAGGATTTTCCAATTGAAGATACCTCTAAGGAGTGAGTTAATCTTGTTCTAACAAAATCTAATTTCTCAAGGGGAAAAACTTGAGCCTTATCTTGAAGTCTTCTAAAGGATGCACTAAAAAGAATCCTATCATAGTCATTTTCAAATTCATCTCTACCATCAAAATTCTTTTTGGCAGATTTATATTCTTTAATTCTATTTTTATTTAAAATATCATTCCATTTAAATGTAGTCATAAATATCATCTTTCCTTATGTTTCAATTATTTATTATATTTTTTACAATATAACTAAAGTTATACTTATCATAAAAATGGAAATAATATTATAGACATTACTATAAGTATTTTTAGGAGGATATAAATGAGTTATAGATATGATCCTGATTTAGAATTTTTACAAAATTGTTCTAATGATGACTTAGAAAAACTAGCTAACTATCTTAACTTAAAAGATTACAAAAATAAGAATACCCCTTGGACCTATATAGCTGAAGATATACAAAAGCTAGGGGCAACTTCACTGCAAGATTACTTTTTAAATGGCTCTGTTTATTATAAAGATATGCTTATTGATATATGTAAGAAACTTAAGATAAATTTTAATTCCAATTATTCAACAGAAAAAATAGAAAGCTGTCTATTAAATGAAATTAAGGAAAACTCAATAGTATACTCAGATTTTAAGTCTGAAATATACAAACAAATAATGCCTTCTTGTATTCAAATTGCTTATATACGAAATAAGTACAACAACTCTGTGAATACTCATTAATTGTTTGTCACATACTAATTTTGTTCAAAATTATATATAGAGGTGAATACAAATGATAAAAAGATATGTAAGTGCTATAGCATTATCTCTTGCTTTAGTTAGTGGATCTTCTGCTATAATAGCAAGTGCTGTAGAATATCCAAATGAAACTACAACAGTTACAGCTCCAGAATCTGAAAAGAAAGATGCTGGAAATAAGGAAGATGAAAGTAGACATCATAAGCATAAGCTTGGTAAAGAACGTGCTGCTGAAGATATTAAGATGCTATCTAAAGCTGAAAATCTAAAATTATTATCTGATGATGATAAAAAGGCACTTGGAGAAATCAATAAGTGTTTACAAGAAAATAACGATCTTTCAAAGGATCAAATTAAGAAATTAATATCATTAAAAAATAAGATAGCTAAATGTAAGTTAGGGGATAAAGATTACGCAAAATTTAAAGAGCTACTAAAGAAATCTAAAAAAGACTGTTTAAAGGATGACGAAAAGAAAGAATTAGATGGCTACTTAAAGAAAATTTACTGTAAATAATTTAAAACAGGAAGGTACTGCCTTCCTGTTTTATTTTCACTCTATATTTGATCTCTAATATAATTTTTATCATTGCCCCTTTGAAGTTCTTAATAAAAAAACGAAGGAAGTAACTTTTCAGTCACTTCACCTCGTCTCTACATACCTAGTAAAATCTTTATATTATATCCTAAATATTAAGTATATACTTAATCTATACCTGCATATTTTTTCATCTCTTCAACAGTACCATTTCTTTTTCCATTCATCGCATCTAAAAATTCCTGCTTATTATATGAAGAAATAGTTTTTGCCATATCAAAATTTTCTGGATTTGTAATTCGTGTAAAGACTGCACGTTTTACTTTTGACATTGTAGTTGTTTGTACTCCATAGCCTTTTGTTATATCTGCTTTAGATCCGTTACTTGACCAATAATAAATAATATCATCACGTTTTCCATTACTATCAGTATTGGGTTCAGAACCTAAATAAACCACCATATGACCTGATTCATCTACTTCCCCACATCCAATATTTTCATTCCAGAAAATTTTCATAAAATCTAAACGTTGTGCTTGATCCCATGCATTATAATATTCTTGTTCTTTGTTATACTCATTACGAGTTCCAACATAAAAGTTTTTGCCAGCTCCTAATTCATGGATAAGAATTGAAAATCCATTTGCGTTTGCATTAGCACGTCCCCAACATCCATAACCATCGTCTTGTCGAGGCTTCTCTTCTGTACCAATAGTAATCGGTTTCAAATTTCTCCATGCAGATTGTGAAACATGACGTTCCTCTTGCTTAGCATCCCAATTTGATATTGTCTTTAATAATAGCATATATGTGGCACTTGAACAAAAGGAAGGTCTTGCTTTAGAAATATCGATTGTTGGATACAAATCATTATCTCCCATCTTAAAGGCTTCATCCATCCCTTGCCATGTAGTTTGTGTAAATCCTTGAGCAATCAAATTGTCATTCAATTTTAAATTAGTTAAATAGCCACCACCATCTTGAAATTCAGATATTGCTCCCAATAATGCTGCCTCCCATGAGTTTAAAGCAATTGGTTTATTTGTTGCCGAATCTCCCTGTGGTCCCTGTACACCTTGTGGCCCTTGTACACCTTGTGGTCCTTGTATCCCCTGTTGCCCTTGTGCTCCAGTTTCACCTTTATGTCCCATCATTCCCATAATGCCTTGCAAGCCATTTACTCCATCTTTTCCATTCTCACCCTGAGGTCCTTGTGCTTTTACACCTGTATCTTCTCCATTAATAGCGAAGTTACCATTTTCTAAAATAGTAATAAGCTTTGCTAAATCTTCAGCATTAACTTCATAAGACTGTGATGGTGCTTGTACAGTTTCATTTTGTTGAGATTTCTCACCACTTTGACACCCACTTAATAAAAGCATTGCGCTGAGAGATCCTAAAATAACTTTCCTGTAACCTTTTTGCATTTATCTTCCTCCTTTAAAATTTTATTTCATATTAATTATACAAAATTTAAAATTATATTTCAATACAAATATGTATTTTTTTGTAATCTATTGCATGAATGTATTTTTTATAGTTCCTTATTAAATTTGAAAATTATTTTTCATAAACTTTAAGATTAAAATAATATATTAAATAGTTAATAAGCATATTTTAGTTATGATATAAATACCGAATAAAAAAGTACAAATATGATGATTTAGAAATGTAAATATAACAGATAACAAGAAAGTGTTTGCAGCATGTAAATAAAGAGACAGGAAGGTATTACCTTCCTGTCTCTTTATTTCTTATAACTATAGTTAATTTGAAGTATCTCTATATGAGAAAATTTAATATAATCCTATTTAAATATTCATATATTTATATAAATATATATTCTTATATTTTTTTATTTATCTTAACTTCTAAAGACAACTTCTTCTCTTGAGAACATTATTTTAGCACCTACAACAGCAGCAATAACATATACTATTTGCCATCCTAATACAAAAAGAATATGCTGAGTATTAAAAATTCCAACCATAGCTTCCTTTATAACACATACAGAATTTATTATTGGTATGTGGAAGAAAACTTCATTAATACTTTTTGCATCTAAGAACATTGGAATAAATGAAAGTATCATCATAGGCATCATTAATCCAGAAAGATAAGTATTAGCTTCCTTTGTGCTTCTAGCAAATAAGCTTATACATATTTGAAGGGCACAAATTATAACTATAAGTAATAATGAGAAAACTATTGTTAATACTATAGACTTTCCACTTAATGAAAGAGCTATTTCTTCTCCTCCTGATAATTCAGAAATATATTGTTTAAATGAAATCCACAAAGATATCATACTAAAGCATAATGTAATTGCTCCCATTATACAAAGGCTACCTATTTTGCCCCAAAGTATTGAGCTTCTATTTCCTGATGTAGATAAAAGAGGTTCAAAAGTATTTTTCTCTTTTTCTCCTGCTCCAAGCTCAGATGCAAGTCCAAGTGTTAAAGATAAAAGAAGTAATACAACCATGCTTGGTAACATTCCTGTCATATAATTTCCTAATTGATTCATATTACCATCTTTACTTACTCCAGATTTTATATCAACATTAAAAGGCGTTAAAAGATCTTCATCTACACCTTGTTCTTGTAATCTTGAAGTTACTATTTGTTTGCTATATGCATCATAAATAGAAGATATAATTCCTGCTGCAGCTGTTGATTTATTGGATTCATCATCCATTAATATTTCTACATCAGTAACTTTTCCACTAGCTATGTTTGCATCAAAATTATTAGGTATATTAATTATTAATTGTATATCTCCACTTTTTAATGCTTCTGATGGGTTTTCCACCTCTTCAATTATTATACCTTCTTGATTTTTTAATAGAGCTGCTATACTTGAGTCCTTGTCACCTTGAAGTACAATTCTACTTTCCTTCTGTGCTTCAGTTGTTGAACTAGTCATTGCTGTTGACATAACCTTAAACATTAAAGGATATATAAGAATAGGTAGAATTATTGTAAAGGCTAAGGTTTTTCTATCTCTAATAATGTCAGTTAATTCTTTCTTTAAAACTGTTAAGAAATTACTCATCCTTATCACCTCCAATTAAAGATACAAATACTTCTTCTAAATCCTCTGTATTATACTTTTCCTTAAGTTCATTTATTCTACCCTGCTCTACAAGCTTGCCCTTATGAATAATAATAACTCTATCACATAGTTTCTCTACCTCAGCCATTGAGTGGCTAGAAAATAAAATAGTCTTATTTTCTTCTTTACACTTCTTTATAAATTGATGAACAACCCTAGTAGCTCTTACATCTAAACCTGTACTTGGTTCATCAAATAACATAACTGATGGATTATGAACTATTGAACGAGATATAGATACTTTTTGTTTCATCCCTCTTGAAAATTTACCAACCTTTTTATCAATATAATCTTCCATACCAAAATCCTTAGAAAGTTCATCTATCCTTTTGTTTGCTTCATCATTTTTAATTCCAAAAAGATTAGCAAAATATCTTATATTCTCTCTTCCTGTAAGTCTATCATAAAGTCCAATATCTCCACCAAAAAGTATTCCAATTTCTCTTCTTACCTTTTCAGGTTCCTTTGAAGCATCATAGTCATTCACTCTAACTTCTCCAGAAGTAATTTTTAGCATTGTTGATATCATTCTAAGAGTAGTTGTCTTTCCTGCTCCATTCTCCCCAAGAAGACCAACTATCTCCCCTTTATTTACATTAAAAGAAAGCTTGTCTACAACCACGGTGTCTTTAAATTTTTTACTTAATTCCTTTACCTCTAACATAATCTTCCCTCCTTTTACTAGTAATATTTTACTATACTCTATTTATTTCATCAAACTTGTAGCTTCCCTAAAAAAATAAGAACTACAACCAATTTATAAACCTTGGTTATAGTTCTTAAATTTAATCTATTTACATTCTTTATCCACTATGTAAGCTGCAAGTCCAGCTCCTGTTACATTAGTAAGAGTTCTTGCCATATCTATTATTGCATCTACACCTAAAATAATAGCCATACCTTCTATTGGAAGTCCTAATGTTGTTAAAATAAGTGTTGTAGACATTGTAGCTGCACCTGGAACTCCTGCAATTCCTACGGAACCAACAACTATAGTTAAAATCATTAAAATATAATGAGTTAATGTAAGTTCAATTCCAAATACATTTGCAACAAATATAGCTACTATAGCTGGGAATACTCCTCCACATCCATTCATACCAACTGTAGAACCTAATGAAGCAACAAAACTTGCTGTACTACTTGATACCCCAATATTATCTTCTAATGATTCTATAGTTACTGGTAATGTTCCAAAGCTACTTTGAGTTGTAAATGCAACAACTTGTGCTGGCCATATTCCCTTAAAGAATTTAATAGGGCTTCTTCTTTTAAAAATTAATATAAACAAGCTATGTACAATAAAAATTTGAAAAGCTAGGGCTAAATAAATTGCTACTACAAAAGTTAAAAGTGGCATTAATGTACTTACACCATTTTTTGCCCCTACAGCTGTCATAAGACCAAATACTCCAAATGGTGTTAATCTTAATACAATTCTAGTTATTCTCATTAATATGGTACTAAATGAATTTATGAAAGCCTTAAAAGGTGCTACCTTTTCCTTATTATTTTTCTCCTCCATAATAATTGCAAAAGCTATAAATAATGCAAAAATTATAACTGGTATAATTTGTCCTTCAGCCATTGATTTTATAGGGTTTGTTGGAAGCATATCATTAAATACATCCATAAAGCTTGGAATTTCCTTAGGAACAAAATTTTCTGCTCCTTCGAATACTATACCTTTCCCAACAGAGAAAATTTTTCCAAATACAATACCAACAATTCCGGCTATAGCTGTGGTTCCTAAAAGCATCCCCATAGCTCTAATTCCTAAAGATTTTAGTTTACTGCTATCCTCAAAATTAGATATACTGTTAATTATAGATACCATTACTAAAGGAATTACAACCATTCTAATTAATGAAATATATACCTTTCCTATAGGTTCTACAATTAGTGAATTCTCTTTTAAAGTTAATCCAAAAGTAAGACCTAATCCTAATCCAATTAAAGTCCTTACTGAAAATGAAACTTTTCTTTTATTAAGGTACCAAAGTAAACCTAAGGCTAATATAGCAAATACAATAGCTGCTAATAATTCAATATTAAATGTCATTTAAACTTCCTCCACTTATCTTTTGTAACTAATAATTCAATTCATACTATTTTACTATGAATAGATTATAGTAGATAACTTATTTCATGTCAAATACTTCTTCTCGAATATTATTAATAAACATTTAAGAGTTTTTTATACAAAAAAGGGGTAAATCAAAATGATCTACCCCTAATAAAATATTAACTAATTTTTTCCCATGCTCCCCATTCTGATGCTCCTGGTATTTCACCTTGAGTCCACCATTTACATTTATAAGTTTCTCCGTTATAAACAACTATATCTCCACCAGTATAAATTGTCTTAGAGTCGTAGGTTGGATATTTTTGATCTTCAACAGTTATATTACATGAAGCTTCTGCCTTGCCACCATCTTTATCTACAACAGTGTAAGTTAATTTATATACTCCTGCTTTAGAAGTGTCTACACTGCCTGTTACCCTAATGGCACTAGTTAAATCTCCATCTTCTTTGTCTGTTGCCTTTACCCCACTTAATGGATTGAAAGTTGATCCAAGTTTTACAGTTTGATCTTTAACTCCAGTAATTTCAGGATTTGTATTTACTACAGGAGCATCCTTATCAAAAACAATAACAACTCTTGTAACTGTTGTTTCTTTACCACTACTGTCTTTAACAGAATAAGTTAAAGTATATTCTCCTGCCTTTAAAGTATCTACAGTTCCTGCTACTTTAATGGCACTAGTTAAATCTCCATCTTCCTTATCAGTAGCTGTAACACCACTTAAAGCATTAAACTTATCACCTAAGTTTATAGTAATATTATTAGCTCCAGATATAACTGGTGCTGAGTTTGTATCACCCCAAATTGTTTGTTTCATAATTTCAGGAGCTGTTTGATACATTCTTTGTGATACTTCAACACTTATAATACTGCTAGTATCTTCAATAGCTTTATCAAGATTTAAATCAAAAGTAAATTCTGTTCCTGGTTTCATTAACTTACCATCTGACATGCCACCAAAGTCTATAACGTAGTAATCTCCTACCTTTGAAACTGGTCCTGCTGGATATTGTGAACCTGTAATTGCTACACCATTAGTCTTAATATAAACCTTCATATTTTTAACAGTTTTAGCTGCGGTTTCAACTGTTGATAACACTTCACCAGACTCACTTAATTTTTCATTATTTTTTATTGATACATTTAGTACTCCACCAGTTCCCCATGCTTGAGTTACTGGAGTTACTGTACAAGTTAAATTAGGATTTGTATATTTTACATCGTACTTAGGTAATTCACCTGAACCAAATAATGCTTCCTTAGTAGCATTTGTTAATTCATCTCTCTTAGTAGATGTTGTAGTTGCATCTTGTGATGCCATCCAAGCAATCATACCACCAAGATTATTTTCTTTAACATATTTAGCTTTTTCTTGAATTGACCTTACATTATCGTAAGTAAAGAATGCACCTGTTTCTGGGTTATATAAATATGGAGCCTTAGCACTATCATCCCAGTACTCTTTTAATCCAGTGTACTTAGCCTTTAACTTATCTAGAGCATTATATCCCCATACTCCACCAGCTCTTCCACCTTCGCCATTCTTCATTGGAGCTTCATTAAGTGCTCCTGGTGTTGGTGAAAGGTCTGCATTCTTATTAACTACTGCAGCTTCTCCAAAAAGTCCTGGATTTTTTGGATCAACACCTTTATCTGAAACTTTTTCCCATCCACGTGTATAGTATGCTGCACCAACAACTATTTTTTGTCTTTCTGCACCTTGAGATATATAATACTTAATACTTTCATCTACTGAAAGCCCCTTATATTCCTCTGGAGCATTCGGATTTGTATATAATGCAGTTTGATGGCCGCTTGTTGTACTCCAAGCTCCTGCCATATCATAAGTCATTATATTAGCAAAGTCTACTATATCAAATAACTTATCAACATCTATACCAGCCTCTATTTTAGATACTCCTGCTGGTAATGCTACAGATAATTCATAAGTTTTTCCAAGCTCTTTACCTTGTTTATTTAAAGCATTCTTTAAATCTTGTAATAACAAGATATAATTATCTTTGTCTTGTGGACTTGCATTTGGTGTTCCTTCATCGTTTGTATTATCAGTCTTATCAGGCTCTCTATAGTCACCAGGATACTCCCAGTCTAAATCAACAAAATCCATATTTGTATATTTAATAAACTTCATAACGTTTTCTACAAACTTAGCTCTTGTTGAAGCATTTGCAGCTATTGTTGAGAAGTCTCCAGACTTAGACCATCCACCTAAAGATACACCTATCTTTAAGTTAGGATTTTCTGCTTTTAACACTTGGAATGCATTTAAGATACCACCATTAACATCACCATAAGTTACACCTGCATTTCCTAATGGATGTCCTGTAGCTGCATCTTTATCACAATAAATCAACTCACCTGAAGCGTTAAAATCCATAAAAGCAAAATTTAAATGTGTTAATTTATCTGCTGGTATATCCTTTGGATAGAAATTACCTTGTCCTCCCCAAATAGACCAGTCACCATAATACATTACATTACGTAACCCTGTAGTAGCTTGTGAAGTAACCTCAGTTGTATTGGAAGACTGAGTTAAAGCACTAATTGGAATACCATTAGTTAACAATAAAGCAGTAATAGCACTAAATGCAACAAAAGTTTTTAAGTTCTTTTTTAACTTTCTCTTTGCCATATTATCATCCTCCTATATTATGATATTTTTTCCCATGGTCCCCATTGAGCACCTGGTGCTTGTCCTTGAGTCCACCACTTACATTTATAAGTTTCTCCATTATAAATAACTATGTCTCCACCGTTATAAATTGTATTAGAGTCGTAAGTTGGATATTTTTGTTCTTCAACAGTTATATTGCAGGAAGTTTCCGCTTTACCACCATCTTTATCCACAACAGTGTAGGTTAATTTATATACTCCTGCTTTTGAAGTATCTACAGTACCTACTACTTTAATAGCACTAGTTAAGTCTCCATCTTCCTTATCTGTTGCCTTTACTCCACTTAATGGATTAAAGGTTCCTCCAACTTTTATAGTTTGATCCTTAACTCCAGTAATTTCTGGATTTGTGTTTACTATAGGTGCATTCTTATCAAAAACAGTAACAACTCTTGTAACTGTAGTTACTGCACCTTTGCTATCTGAAACTGAGTATGTTAAAGTATACTCTCCTGCCTTAGTATTATCTACTTTACCATTAATAGAAATTTTACTTGTTAAATCACCATCTTCACTATCTGATGCTTTAACTCCACTTAAAGGATTAAAAGTATCCCCTAAGTTAATAGTAATATCCTCAGCACCTGAAATAACTGGTGCTTCATTATTACCTATTGGGTTCATTCCATTAAATGTAATATTTCTTACTCCTGAGAAACATAATCCAATCATACCTTGTATTGTAACTGTTGCCCCTGAAGAAATATTTTGCCATGCCCCTGAGGTTAATGTTACTCTAGCAAAGTCACCATTATCTTCTACACTATAAGTACCTCCCCATGAAGACTTATATAAAGCAGACTTTGGTAAATCAAAGGATACAGTCCATCCTCCCTTAATTTCTTCACCAGTATGGTTAGTTATATTTAAGGAATAAGTGTAGTTTGGATGATCATAATTACCTGTAAGATTAACATCTACATTAATAGGTTCTAGAGATGAATTAGAATCTTCAGGTGATTTTGTGCAGTCACCCATCTTTGTTAATCCTTCACTTAATCTCTTTGTTAAGGTATCACCAAATGTATACTTTCCTTCATTAACATCTGTTGAGCCCTCTACATAATTTGGATTTAAGCCATAGTCACCATTCATTACCCAAATTAATGCTCCACCAAGATTTTTGTCTTCAATATAATCTAATCTTGCATCTATAGATTTTTCGTTTTCAAAAGATAAGAATACTTTTTCATTGTTTTGCCAAACATATGGCACCTTAGAAGTATCATCCCAATATACTTTTAAATTAGGATCATTTTCCATAAGATTTAATACGTGCCATAAAGGATTTGCTCCTGCTGGTTCTAAATTACCATCACCATCAAGGTCATCTCCCCATATATTGTATTTGCCTGATGCTGGAGTTTTACTTGTTCCATGAAGGCCATTAGTACCACCCTGGACATTTTCCCATCCTCTTGTGTAGTATGGAATACCCATTAAGATTTTCTCAGAAGGTAAAACGCCTCTGTAATATCTGTATGCCCAATCCATACATAAAGTTGGCATTATTTGAGATACTGTTTCTCTATCCTCTGCATTTGGATATATACCAGCTAAGTGCTCAACAAACTCATTCCAACCACCATGATAGTCATAAGACATTACACTTAAGAAATCTAGGTACTTAGCATAAGAATTATCACTTACACCACCTAATACCCAAGGAGATGCAGTAACAGCAGCAGTTAACAAATAATCTTTTCCATCTGCTTTGGCTGCTTCATCTATTTTTTCTCTTAAAGTTTTTATTAAGATATTATATCTTTCGTTAAGCTTTGATCTTCTTGGTTCTGAAAGATCAAAATCATCTGGATTTCCTGATTGGCTTGTAGCTGAAGGATATTCAAAATCAATATCTACTCCGTCAAATCCATATTGTCTAATAAAATCAACACATGAATTTGCAAAGGTATTTATTCCTGCATCTGTATCTAGCATAGTATAAAAACCTCTTGATCCTGCCCAACCACCAACAGAAATTAATAGATCTACATCTGGGTAACTTTTCTTCATAGTCTGTAAAACATTAAAATGTCCTTTATAAGGTAAAGAAGGGTCTAGTTCTACTTTCTTTCCCTTATAACTTAGGTCATATCCTGCAAAATCCTCTTCAATAGCAGCATGCTTATCCCCTAATGTAATTTTATTAGTTGATGGATCAACCATTGCGAAGGAATATTGGATATGAGTTATAGAATCCCACTGTAGATCTGTTGCATTAAAGTATCCTTGAGCTTCACTTGAATAAGCCCATTCTGGAAAGTATCCTACTATTTTTCTCTTAAGTTCATCTGATTTTTTTTCATTTGTAACGTTAAGCTGTTCATTATCTTTTGCTTCCGTTGCACTAGTACCTACTGTAATTCCTGCTGACGTTAGCGCAACTACTAAAAGTGTCGACAAAAACTGTTTAAACTTTCTAGTTTTCATCCTTCTCCTCCTTTAATAGTTTTTTTGAACTTAACGTTCCTCTTTATTTTAGAATATTCAGAATATTTATTCAATTAACTTTTTGTGAATTTTTCCCACAAAAGATAATCTGTATATATTTCAACTTAAAAAGGTGCTATAAGATTATATCTTATAGCACCTAAATAAAACATATTTTTTAGTTTAAAGCATCTATTCTTCCTTTTACAGCTTCTAACATCTCAATATACTTTTCTCTCTTAGCTTTTTCTCCATCTACAACTGCTTGTGGAGCCTTAGCTACAAATCCTTGGTTATTAAGCTTCTTGTCAATTCTTTCAATTTCACCTTCAAGCTTCTTAACTTCTTTATTTAATCTTTCAAGTTCCTTTTCCTTATCTACTAAATCAAGAAGTGGCATAAATAATTCTCCACCCTTAACAACAACAGATACAGCGTTTGCTGGAACTTCTGACTTATCAGCTATAAATTCAACTTCTGAAGCTGATGCAAGCTTTTCAATATAAGCTGTTCCTGCCATAAATGCATTCTTAGCTTCTTCTCCAATGTAGCAAATAACCTTTGCTTTTCTTGAAGGTGGAACATTCATTTCAGCTCTTACATTTCTTAAAGCCTTAACACCTTCTATTACATATCCCATTTCAGTTTCAGCATCAGCATTATTTAGTTCCTCTGAATATTCTGGCCATACTGAAGTTGTTATAGTTTCTTCACCAGTTAAATGAGTGTAAATTTCTTCAGTGATAAATGGCATTACTGGGTGTAATAATTTTAATCCTGTAACAAGAACAGTATTTAATACGTTATAAGTTACTCCCTTAGCCTTTTCATCATCTCCGTAGAATACAGGCTTAACAAGTTCTATATACCAGTCGCAGAATTCTGTCCACATGAAGTCATATACCTTTTGTAATGCAATACCAAGTTCAAACTTATCCATGTTTTCAGTAACTTCTTTAACTAATGTGTTCATCTTAGATAATATCCACTTGTCAGCTAATGAATATTCCTTACAATCTGCATACTTATTCATAACTTCCTTATCAAGATTCATCATAACAAATCTAGATGCATTCCAAATCTTATTAGCAAAGTTTCTTGCAGATTCAACTCTTTCTGGATAGTATCTTATATCATTTCCTGGAGCATTACCTGTAACTAGCATGAATCTTAAAGCATCTGCACCATAAGTGTCTATTACTTCAAGTGGGTCAACACCGTTACCTAGGGACTTACTCATCTTTCTTCCTTCTGAATCTCTTATAATACCGTGAATTAATACAGTATCAAATGGAGTCTCTTTCATGTTGTGAAGGCCTGAGAATATCATTCTAGCAACCCAGAAGAATATAATATCATACCCAGTAACTAATGTACTTGTTGGATAGAAGTATTCTAGATCTTCTGTTTTTTCTGGCCATCCTAAAGTTGAGAAAGGCCAAAGTGCTGATGAGAACCATGTATCTAAAACATCATTTTCTTGAGTTAAGTTTTCTGATCCACACTTAGAACACTTACATGGAGCAACTTCTGCAACGTTTATTTCTCCACAGTCACCACAGTACCATACTGGTATTCTGTGTCCCCACCATAATTGTCTTGATATACACCAATCTTGAATGTTTTCCATCCAGTTGAAGTAAGTCTTTTCAAATCTTTCTGGTACAAACTTAGTCTTCTTTTCTCTAACTACATCTATAGCAGGCTTAGCTAAAGATTCCATCTTTACATACCATTGATTTGATATCATTGGTTCAACTGTAGTTCCACATCTATCATGAGTTCCTACATTATGAGTGTGAGGCTTAACTTTTACAAGTAATCCTTGCTCTTCTAGGTCTTTAACCATAGCTTTTCTAGCTTCATATCTATCCATGCCTTGGTACTTTCCACCTAGTTCATTTATAATTCCCTTATCATCCATAACCTTAATTTGTGGAAGGTCATGTCTTAAACCAACTTGATAGTCGTTAGGGTCATGAGCAGGAGTTATCTTAACTGCACCAGTACCAAATTCCATATCAACATAATCATCTGCTATTATAGGAATTTCTCTATTTGTTAAAGGTAGGATTAACATCTTACCTACTAAATCCTTAAATCTTTCATCATTAGGATTAACTGCAACAGCTGTATCTCCTAGTAATGTTTCAGGTCTAGTTGTAGCTATTTCAAGTGAACCTGATCCATCAACTAGTGGATAGTTAATGTGCCAGAAGAATCCATCTTGTTCTTCATATTCAATTTCTGCATCAGATAGTGCAGTTTGACACTTAGGACACCAGTTTGTTATTCTGTTTCCTCTGTAGATTAAACCTTCATTATATAATTTAACGAAAACATGCTTTACAGCCTTGTCTAGGTGTTCATCCATAGTAAATGCTTCTCTTGTAAAGTCAGCAGAAACACCCATTTTCTTTAATTGTTGTCTTATCTTTTCTCTATATTCTTCAGTCCACTTCCATACTTCTTCAAGGAAAGCTTCTCTTCCCATTTCCTTCTTATCTAAACCTTGCTTTGCAAGTTCATTAGCAACCTTAACTTCTGTTGCAATTGAAGCATGGTCTTCACCTGGTAACCATAAAGTACAGTAACCTTGCATTCTCTTAAATCTTATAAGCATATCTTGAAGTGTATTATCAAGTGCATGCCCTAAATGCAATTTACCAGTTATATTTGGTGGCGGCATTACTATTGAATAAGGCTTTTTACTCTTGTCTACTACAGGTGTAAAATACTTATTTTCTTCCCAAGTCTTATAAATTCTATCTTCAAACTCTTTAGGATTATAAGTTGTAGATAATTCTTTGTTTTCTAACATATTAATTCCTCCTTTAAGTTAATTGCTTTCTTTATTTTATAAAATAAAAAAGAGTCTTCAATCCAAAAAAGGACGAAGACTCGCGGTACCACCTTTATTCCCACTATTATGGGCTCTTAATTAAATAACGATTTAGAAAAACCGTCTTTAGCTACTTAAATTTCACTAAAGAAGCTCAAAAGCTACCTTCAAAACCTTCCATATAAGGGCTTACACCTTTTCCCTCTCTCTTTGATACTTTCAGTTTTTACTCCTCTTTATCACTGCCATTAAAATTATTAATTTATTTCATAATATATTATTCCACTTTTTTTGTCAATGTTTACTTTAACTTATACATTTTATATATTTTATATCCTAAAGTTATAAATAAAACTACAACAAATACTATAGCAGACCATATTCCTAGTCCTTTAGCTTGTCCTAACGCTACTTGAATACAACTCCACTCTAAAAATGCAAAAAATAATACCATTTCTGTGTTCATATAATTTATTAATTCCCTAGCATTTCTATACTGATTCTCTGCATTTTCTCTTGTTATCTTAACAGAATAATTATATCCATTAGGAAATAAAGTAAATACCATCATTAATCCATAAGTTATGGTACATAATATAGGAAATATCATAAGTGTTCCTTTATTCCCCCAATTATCTACTTCACCTGCCCCATTAAAATGAACTGGAATTTCTTTTGGTAAGTCTCCCCAAGTAATAACTAAGTATATAATTGAAAATAAAATTCCTAGTACTCCTATAGCTATAACAACCTTTTCCCATAACTTATATTCAACTTTTATTTCTGGCCTTATTGAGTCATAATCCTTCATCTCATCCCCCCTATACTTATTATATTACTACCAATAAAGAAAAGGGAGTGGATATTTATTTTTCTTGTTCTAAGTAAAACAAATACCTACTCCTTCATACTAAAATCACTTTATATTTAATGCATTAAATATGGCATTAAATTCTTCTTCATTATTATTTATTAATTCAAATAACTTTTCTTTTGCACTTAAATCTTCACCACTTATTATTCCTCCAGCAAGCCTGTGAAATTCACCAAAAATTTTAGGATTATTCTTTGCAAATTCCTCTATTTCAGGTATATGCCTTTCACTCTTTGTTGCAGTTTTCATCCATTCAAGTAATTTATTAATTCTTTCTTCCTTAGTCATTATATATCTCCTTCTACTTAAATGTAGGTATTACTTAAAAGTTCTTGGAGTAAATTCATCACCCTTAGCTTTAGGTTCTCCAAAAACAGCCCTAGAGCTTTCTGCTTGTGGATCATGATTTATGTGTACTTTATTATTTGTTTTCTTTTTTCCCATAATATCACCTCAAGTATAGGTTGTTCTTTTTAATAAGATTTATTCTACTTATATTATGAATAACTATTTTATTACTTCACTGCTATAAGTCCAAGTAAGTCCATTATCCTCACTTACAAACCTTGCAAACTGGCTTCCTGCTGCTCCATAATCTCCATCGCTACCTTGACCAACTAAAAGTTCTCCTTTTCCATCCTTAAAAGATGGTACTAATGGAGTGTCATAGTATACCCTCAAATCTACAGGCACATCCACTTCAACTGTGCTCCAGGTTTTTCCTCCATCTACAGTTCTCTCTAATCCTGCATTAGTAGAAATAAATCCTATTTTATCTGTTGAAAAGGATATTCCAGTAGATAAACTAGAGCCTCCTTCATCCTCTAACAACCCAATATAATTCCACTTATGGCCACCATCATTACTTGTAAATATAGATGCTGTTTCCCAGCTCATTACCCTATCTCCACATAAAAGTGCATAACCAAATCCATCTTCAGTAAATCCAACAAAGCTTGCTCTTACACCAACAATACCAGCTGGTCCAACTTTAACCTTATCCCATGTTAAGCCCTTATCCTCAGATAATATCATATCTCCTGATGGGGATATAAATGCTGTCTTCTCTGGTGTTATATAATAGCTTCCCTTTGGTAACTCAGGCATATAACTTCCATCTGGTAATTGTGGATTTCTTCCATTATCTACGATATCTCCTATAAAATCACTATAAGTTAGAGAGGTATCAACCCACTGCTCTCCTAAATCATAAGTAACATATATCTTATCATTTTCTATCTTATAACTACACTT
Organism: Clostridium sp. 1001283B150210_160208_E6; assembly: GCF_015669365.1. Classification (NCBI taxonomy): domain Bacteria; kingdom Bacillati; phylum Bacillota; class Clostridia; order Eubacteriales; family Clostridiaceae; genus Clostridium; species Clostridium sp. 1001283B150210_160208_E6. The sequence continues at coordinate 214,526 of NZ_JADPAA010000001.1, forward strand.
ATTAGCTTCAGCTACTACCTCCATCAAATTTGTATTGTTATCTAATTGAAGCTCTTTAATTACCTCTTTAGTATCTTTTATATCTATTAATTTATATTTATTTTCATCAATTTTTCTAATTATGAAAGTCCAATTACAATGTATAAGACCATCATCTCCATAAATCCCCCAGTTTACCAAGCCTCCTATATCCCTAGGATTTTTAGGTTCTACCTGAAAAATAGTTGATACTGCAAAAACCTCACTGTCTCCTGCAATAAGCTGGCTATTTTTATATTTATAACTAGCTATATTTATATTTTCCTCTTCATTACTTGTATTATTTACATATTTATTTAAATACTCTTCTAACATTGGACCAGCTATATACCTCATTCTTGATGTATCACTATATTCTATAACTGGATATTTTTCTTCATCATTATATTTCCTATTTTTAAAAATATATATAGAAGAAAATATGCAAAATAGCAATAAGGCTATAGAAGTACATATTAATATTTTTCCTGTTCTTTCCTTCATTTTATTCTCCCCCTATTCACCTAGATTAGCCCCAACTTCAACTAATTCATAAGTTGCTGGCTTATTAGTCTTTTTTATATGATATCTAGTTTTGAATAAGGGCCTACTTTTATCTTTATCCCTATCCTTTAATAAAACTGAATTTTCATCTAATCCATTTGAAGCATAGGTAAGCTCAATAATAAAGTCATTAACATCACCTTTTATTACCTTATGTCTTTCTATACCACCTAACTTTGCATATTCACTAAATTCATTATTACCTTTTGCTAAATTAACATGATATCTTTCACTCATATATACTGCTAATGTAGTGCAGTCATTTGAAGTGCTTTCAATGGTTGTTTCAATAAATGGTGGAGTAAATTCTATTACTTCAATGCCATTAATACTATCTTCTAAATTATTGTTTTCATCCATATTTGTAGATATAATTTTCATGTCCTTTAATGAGTATTTAAAAATCTTTTGTTTATTTATTGCTTTAATTAAATTGTATCCCAGTATTAAGGAGATACATGTTATTAACCCAGTTATTACAATAAGACATTTCTTCTTTCTCACTTCTTATTACCTCTCATAATTTTAAATTTATAAACAAAAAAGAGGCTCATATATATGAACCTCCTCTATTCTAGTACAATGGATGTTTGTCACAAAGAGCTTCAACCTTTTCTCTTAAAGTAGACAGATCTCCTTCTCTATTTTGTATTGCCTCATCTATTATTTCAGCAATAACTTTCATATCTTCTTCTTCAAAGCCTCTAGTAGTAACTGCTGCAGTACCAATTCTAATACCTGATGTTACAAATGGGCTTCTAGTTTCATTTGGTACTGTATTTTTATTAACAGTAACTCCAATTGTATCTAAAAGATTTTCAACTTCTTTTCCTGTTACATCCTTATTGTTTAAATCAACAAGGATTAAGTGGTTGTCAGTTCCATCAGAAACTAATTTAAATCCTCTATTTACAAGTTCTTCCCCTAAAACTCTACAGTTATTTACTACTTTTGTCATATATTCCTTAAAGCTAGGATCTAAGGCTTCCTTAAAGCATACTGCTTTACCAGCAATAACATGCATTAAAGGTCCACCTTGCATTCCTGGGAATATATTTTTATCTAAATCCTTAGCATACTTTTCTTTGCAAAGGATTAATCCTCCCCTTGGTCCTCTTAAAGTTTTATGAGTTGTAGATGTTACAAAGTCAGCATATGGTACTGGTGATGGATGTAACCCTGCAGCAACTAGCCCTGCAATATGAGCCATATCAACCATGAAATATGCACCAACTTCATCTGCAATTTCTCTAAACTTTTTAAAATCAATTATTCTTGCATAAGCACTTGCACCAGCTACAATTAGCTTTGGCTTACATTCTAATGCAATTCTTCTTACTTCATCATAATTAATTCTTTCAGTTTCCCTATCAACTCCATATGATACGAAGTTAAATAATCTTCCTGAAAAATTAACTGGTGATCCATGAGTTAAATGTCCACCATGACTTAAGTCCATCCCTAAAACAGTATCCCCAGGTTTTAAAATTGTGAAATATACAGCCATATTAGCTTGTGAACCTGCATGAGGTTGAACATTTGCATGCTCAGCACCAAAAAGTTCCTTAGCTCTATTTCTAGCTATATCTTCAATTTCATCAACAACGTAGCAGCCCCCATAATATCTCTTTCCTGGATATCCTTCTGCATACTTATTTGTTAAGTATGATCCCATTGCTTCCATAACAGCTTCACTAGCAAAGTTTTCAGATGCAATAAGCTCTATACCTTTTTGTTGTCTGTTTAACTCTTTTTCCATAAGAGCATAAACTTCTTCATCTACCTTTTTTACATTATCAAAATTCATTTTTCCACCCCAATCTAGTTTTTAATAAATTATAGTCTTTATTATACCAATTATCAACCAAAATTTATATAATATTTTCTTCTTATATGCTATAATACTTAAGTAATTTTTACTTTAGGAGTGATATATATGGATATGAACAAGCTCCTACATGTTTCTACATATGCTGGTAGAATAATGCTTGAAAGCGGTGCTGAAACATATAGAGTTGAAGAAACAATATGTAGAATATGCTATTCCTTTGGTGTTGACGAAGCTGATAGTTTTGTAACCCCTACTGGAATAATGGTTTCAATTTGCCATGACAATAAAACATATTCTTTAATAAATAGAGTTAAATCAAGAAGCGTAGACTTAAATAAAATAGATAAAATTAATGAACTTTCAAGAACTTTACAAAGTGAACCTATGGATTTAAGCCATATTTTAAAGCTTCTAAAAGAAATAGATAATGGTGAAAGATATTCTTTTCCTCTTACATTAGCTTTTTCTGCACTTGCAGCAGGTACATTCTCCATTCTTTTTGGAGGAGGCTTTAATGACCTTTTAGCTGCTACTTTTATAGGTTTCATAATAAAAATAGTTACTATAAAGTTCCAAAGGTTATCTATAAATGAATTCTTTATTAATTGTATTGGAGGGGCTACTGCAGCTTCACTTACATTACTTTTAGTTATATTAGGATTTAACATTAATATAGATAAAACCATAATTGGTGCTATAATGCTTCTTGTACCTGGACTTGCAATTACAAATGCAATTAGAGATACCATAGCTGGTGACTTTTTAGCAGGGCTAACTAAAGCAGCTGAGGCTTTCCTTATAGCTATATCAATTGCTGTTGGCTCAGGTGCAATATTAAGTTTCTGGATTAACACATTAGGAGGTAGTATATAATGACAATGGTTTTTATTCAAACTATAGCATCCTTTATTGCTTCCTGTGGTTTTGGCATTATATTTAATATAAAGGGGAAGAAGTTGTTTTTTGCAGCTATTGGTGGAGGTCTTAGCTGGTTTGTATATGCATTAGGTCTTCATTTAAACCTTTCTACTATTAGCTCTTTATTTATTTCATCTATATGCTTTAGTATATATTCTGAAATATTTGCTAGAATATTAAAAACTCCAGTTACTACCTTAGTAATATGTTGTCTTATTCCACTAGTTCCTGGAGCGGGAATGTATTACACAATGTATGAAGCAATTACTGGAAATGTAACTGGTTCTTTAGAACTTGGATTAACTACCCTAGCCTCTTCAGGCACCCTAGTTCTTGGTATTATTTTTGTTTCTACAATTACAAGGTTAATAAATAGAAGGAAGAGTAAAAAAAATTTATTAAATGAAAACAACCAATAGAAGAGAAATTTTATAAAAATTTCTCTTCTTTTTTAACGCCTAGGAAATTATAAAATTCTTATATGTTACAATTGAGAATTATAATGACATTTTGAAATAAAAAGATTATAAGGTCAAAGATAATAATTTTATAGTTTCCTTACCTTTAGTACAAAGGGAATAGATATTTATTTTTCTGTGACTTGGAGCTTACTATAAAAAAGGAAAATATAAAATTCTTATATATTACAATTGAGAATTATAATTACATTTTGAAATAAAAAAAATTATAAGGTCAAAGATAATAATTTTATAGTTTCCTTACCTTTAGTACGAAGGGAATAGATACTTATTTTTCTGTGACTTGGAGCTTGCGACGGAACGAGAAAAATAAATATCTATCCCCCCTTTTTCAATTGATAAGTACTATCACACTCTACTTTTGTAACACTCCCTATATTTATTAATATTATATAAAGAAATATTTTTTTTACTTATTCAATTGAGAACTAGGAGATGAATTTATGAAAGATGAACGATTAGAAATTGGGGTACGTGTAAGTAAAAATACTATTATAGGAAACTTTATCTTAGCATTTATAAAAATACTAATAGGCTTTATAGCTAGAAGTACTGCTATGCTTGCAGATGGAATGCACTCTCTTTCTGATGTAGTAACAACAATAGGCGTTATTATTGGTTTAAAGCTATCTCATAAGGAAGCTGATAAATCTCATCCTTATGGCCATGAAAGAATAGAAAGTATAACTTCACTATTTCTTTCTACAGTTCTTTTTCTTGTAGCAATTAGTATTGGATATTCTGGAATAATCAAAATAATTAACCACAACTATGTTACTCCTGGCTTTTCAGCTATAATTGCAGCTATTACTTCAATTATTGTAAAAGAATTAATGTATTGGTATACAATAAAATATGCTAATGAAATAAATAGTCCTTCTTTAAAAGCTGATGCATGGCACCATAGATCTGATGCATTATCCTCCATTGGAGCTTTAATAGGTATAGCTGGTGCTAGAATGGGGTATCCTTTTTTAGATCCTCTAGTAGCAATAATAATAGCCTTAGTAATAATTAAAGTTGCTTTTGATATTTGTAAACAAAGCATTGCACAATTAATAGACGAAGCTGCTTCTGAAGATGATGTCCAAGTCATAATTGATAAGATCAACTCAATAGATGGCATTTATGAAATAAAGAATTTAAAAACAAGACAGCATAGCAATAGACTTTATGTTGATGTTGATATATCTGTTGATGCTACATTAACTGTGGAAGAAGGGCATAACATTGCATCATATGTCCATAATTTAATAGAAGAAGATTCAAGAATAAAGCATTGCATGGTTCATGTAAACCCTTACTATAAAAATATTTAACGAGGTGTAAATTGAAAGTAATCAATTATATATCAAAAAAACTTTATAGAGCTTCTCCAAATTATACTGAAGAAATATTAAACTATATTAATTCAAAAAATTACTCAAGTTCAACACCCTATTTAATATGGGTAGATACAAAGAATTTTAAAACAAACATTTTTAAAGGCAAAACTAATAACTGGACACTAGTACACAGTTATTTATGTACAATAGGTAAAGCCTCTACCCCAACACCTAAAGGAACATATACAGTTGGCATTAAAGGATTATATTTTGGAGTAGAAAAAGGCTATAAATGCTGGTACTATACTCAATTTAAAGGAAACTATCTATTTCATTCAATAATTTATAATTTAGATGGTTCAGTAAGGGACGGAAGATTAGGAATGGCTCTTTCAGATGGATGTGTGAGACTTGCAAAAGTAAACGCTAAATGGGTATATGACAATATTCCAGAAAAAACAAAGGTTATAATAAGCTAAAAAAGTTGTATTGTAGAGAATATTTTAATTCCCTACAGTACAACTTTTCTTACATAATATCTAATTTTACTTCTCCATAAAAGTTAGTAAACTTAATACTTGCATTTATTCTAGTTTTTACATCAGAAGTATATTCAAACTCTTCACTTTTTCTATCATTAAGAATTAAACTTCCACTCTTATCCTTAATAGTTACAAGTACCTCTCCCTTTTCTCCTTCTACATTAAGTGATACCTTAACCTTTTTATTTGCTTCAAGTAAAAAGCTTTTATTTTTTTCTCCAGTTAAATTTCTACATTCCTTAAAGGATATTGACCCTTTACTTTCCTTCCTAACAGCAACACCTCTTAAAGCTGTACTACCTCCAATACCTATGGCTGTTTTATATGCTACAAAGCCTATTACAAACAAACCTGCTACTAACATAAGTAGAGCTATTATTGTACCCATATATTAATCCCCTCTTTACTTTTTTATTTTTTAATGTATAATTAATCTTAATTAATATTTATTATTTTTAAGGAGTTAAGCAAATGAAAAAATTATTTAATTTATCATTTATCTATCTTGGACTTGGACTAATCCTTGGTGTTTTCCACAGAGAATTTACTAAGTTCAATAATTTCACTGATGGAACAGTTCTTGGAACTGCACACACACATACTTTAGTATTAGGATTTTTATTTTTCCTAATAATATTATTGATTGATAAAAACTTTGATATTTCATCTTACAAACACTTTAACAAATGGTTAATATCATACAATGTAGGATTATTATCCTTAATTGGAACAATAGTATTCCGTGGAGTACTTGAAGTACTTTCTAAAGATTTTGCTGGGCTTCCTCATATGGCAGGTTTAGGACATGCTATATTAGGTGCTTCACTAATTTGGTTTATGGTTATATTAAACAAAAAAATTAAGAAATAAATCTTTTATTTTAGTATATCAAATTTTTATATAATAAAGAAGAGAGCTACAGATAATATAATCTATAGCTCTCTTTTTTAGTTTCTCATTATTATATAAGCTAAATATGCTACATATATTCCAACTAGAATTATTCCTTCTAATCTACCAAGTCTTTTCTCTTCCTTTTTATTTAAGAATATTAAAGCACCAATAAATAATGTTACTGCAATTAAAATTATGAAGTCTATTATCATTACCCCTGAAACTGCAATAGGAGTAATTGTTGCTGAGGCTCCAAGTATAAGTACTAAATTAAATATATTAGAACCTAAAACATTTCCTAATGCAATATCATTTTCACCCTTTAAAGCAGCAACAATTGATGTTACTAATTCTGGCAAGGAAGTTCCAACAGCCACTATAGTTAATCCAACTAGCTTTTCACTCATTCCTAAAGAATAAGCAATATTTGTAGCTGAATCTACAACTAAATTTCCTCCAAAAACTATTCCTACAACACCTATTAGTGATAATAATATATTCTTTGACATTTTTATTTCAGATGTATTTTCTTCATCTTTAACACTATCTTTTTTAGCAGCCTTAACTAATATAAACATATAAACAACACATACTACTAATAAAATAATACCACTTATACGTGAAAGCATATTTTCACTCTTAGGTACTACTCCAAAAATAAGGAAACAAGTTAAAATTGTTACTACTAATGTAGCTATGTAATCTCTTTTTATAGTAGATTTTTTTATTAAAAGTGGTGCTACTATAGCTGTTCCACCTAGAACTACTAGTGTATTAAACAAATTAGATCCTAAAACATTTCCTACTGCAATTCCATTGTTTCCATTAAAAGAAGAAATCAAACTTACTGCAAGTTCAGGCGCACTTGTTCCTAATGATACAATTGTTAGCCCAACTATTACAGAAGGGATTCCTATTTTTTTAGCTATTGAAGAAGCCCCATCAACAAATATATCTGCCCCCTTAATTAGCAAAAAGAATCCTATAATTAAAATAATGAAGTCCATGAGTTAATTCCTCTACTTTCTTTTGTGAATTTCCTTATAAATTTTATACTAAATCACTCTTATCCTCAAGAAGTTTTTTACTTCTATTTATAATAACCAAAATTAATATATTACATACCGCTTGTGCCCCTACAACAAATATAGCAATTGTCCTTATTACTCCTGCAAAATCTATGTTATATAAAAGAGGGGTCATAATGTGCTCTATGGCAAATAGTGTTAAATAACACACCATAGTAAAGTCAATATGCCTTAAAATCACATTATCTCCCTTTTCCTCTACCATTGCATAAACCCCTTTTAACAAGTAAAAAACTACATAAATCCAAAGTACAGTAGATACAATATTAAAGCTTTCTATTGCACAGAAATAATAGATACTATTTTTCATTTCTTCTGCAACATAAATATCCATCATAAAGTTAGTAAGTATAAATATTAATAATTTTATAATTGATATCCCAGTAAGAATTTTCAAAGGATTTACTGTATTTTTAAATAATTTCTCTTTTGATGATAGCATAACACATCCTTCAAGCATTAAAATATATCCTATAAAATCAGGTAACCAATTTATAAATATAACTATATCAAGGAAAACAAATATTAGCCCTATAAATATCTTTTTAAATCCATCACTTGTCATTATTTTATCCCCCTTAATTTTTTTAAGTCTTCAACTTGTTTTTTAGTAAACTCTTTACCTGTGGTATCTGTAGTTTCTATGTTTATTTTTTCATCCTTACCTTGTCCATTTTTAACTATAAAAGTTATGCTCCTACTTATCATATAATAAGGAGGGATATTATTATCAAGGCCTACTTGGACTTGTAACATCTCACCCTTTTTTAATTTAATAGGAAAGCTTTTTCTATTTATTTGCTTATTATTAATTTGAATCAAACCATTTTCTAAATATAACTTAAATAACTCATTATCTGTTCCTGTAATTTCAATATCATCTTCTAGGATAAAAGTAGTGTGCTGGTAGCCACTATCGTAAAATGAATCACTAAAACTAAGGATATTATTATCTAATGGAGTTAAATCTTTATCTTTAAACTTAACTTCACCAAATTCTATGGTACCTTCTTTTCCTTTAACTGTATTATAATTTAACTTTGTTACTTTGGTACCACTAAATAATTCCTTTTTATAGTCATCAGAAAAGTCCCATATTGGAATATAAAAATAATGTACTTTATACTTATCATCTATCTCCTGATTTAATTTATTATAAAAAAGACTAGTTGAACTTCCAGGATAACTGTCCATATTATGAATATTAAATTCTTCCTCCCCTAATTCAGGAAATACAACTCTCTCTATCTTATCTTCTTCATCACTTGTAAAATAAGAAATAAGAGCTAATTCATTGTCTCCATAGGTATAGCAAAACAAAGGATCATTGATACGAGTATTCATAAAATAAATCATATTTGCTCCCCATGAAAAAATAATTAAAGCTATTACTCCAAAAAGCATTTTTTTATTAAATTTCATTATTATCACCCCTATTATAATTCTAACTTGTCCAACTTATTTTTACTACATATTTGTATATTTATATATTTATAACAATATTTAAATATTTCTTTAAAGCATAAAAGAGAAGCTCTATTAGAACTTCTCTTTTATATCTTGGATTATATTATTTCATAAATGTATTCATTGTTTTAATTAACTCTTGTAATTTTTCTTTATCTTCAGAGTTTTCATCAAGGGACAAACAATTCATTGCATAGTTTTCTAGCATTAATGCTCCCACTTTATTAATAGCTGATCTAATAGCAGAAATTTGTATAAGAACATCCTTACAGCAAACATTCTTATCAACCATTCCTTGGATTCCTTTTACTTGACCTTCTATTCTTTTTAATCTATTTAAAATATCCTTATTTAATTTATCTTTGTCGTCACTCATTATTATTCCTCCTTATACCCTCTATCGGTATATTTATAGTTTAACCTAAAACTAAAAAATGATAAATACCTAACTATATATTTTATCCCTTAGAAAACTCATCATTACCTTTACAATTAAAATCATTTTTCCAAGCTTCATCGGCATATGGCTTAAATTCACTTGCTAAAGTATCTAACTTTTCTTTAAATTCCTCATCATTTAACATAGCATCTGCACTAGCATCTGTGGTATATGCCTTAACCTTAGCTGCAACTTCTCTTATTACATTAGGGTTATCTATCATCATGCATGGCATTAACATATTTTTATTATATGGTTGCCTACTTCTTAATTCCTTAAACATATTGCATCTAAATACATCTATAAGTTTTTTATCCTTTATGTTATCTGTAGCAATATGAGCAAATATACATGGCTCTACATCTCCACTAGAATTTATATGACAATAATACTTCCCTGCTATACATCCTCCTACATAAGGAGCATCATTAAAGAAATCTATTGTAAAGTAAGGTTTTGTAGTTCTTATTTTTCTAGTTCTTCTACCAAGCTCTATTCTTTGACTTGGAGTTAGCATATCCTTAACATTAGGCTTGTCTCCAACAGGCATATAAATAAAATACCAACTCATTAAAGATCCTTTATTTATAAGCATATCAATAAACTCATCAGAACTTACCTTATCTATATTATGAGTTGATGTAGCTGAAGAAACTCCAAAAGGTATTCCCCTATCCCTTAATAAATCCATACCTTCCATTACTTTTTTAAATATTCCTTTTCCCCTTCTACTATCAGTTTCCTCTTCAAAGCCTTCTAAAGAAAACATAGGCATTACATTTCCAAGCTTACATAATTTATCAGCTACATCATCATTAAATAATGTTCCATTTGTAAATGGAGTAAAGTACACATCATTATATTTCTCATATATTTTATACATGTAATCTACAAAAAATGGTTCTCCCCCTAATATAATTATATAATGTATGCCTAAATCTCTAGCTTCTCCAACTATTCTATCTACCTCCTCATATGAAAGGCCTGAATCTTTAGGATAATATGCAGCATAGCAACCAGTACATCTAAGATTACATCTCATTGATGGACTTAATAATAGTACAAAAGGAATCTTTGTATCTTCATTTTCCATCCACTTTCCTCTTTTAGGTACTCCACTCCATATAGCATTAGCCAAAAAATTCTTAAAAAACTTCTGTAAACAGTTTGAATTTGTGGTGGAAAGTATATGATTTACCTCTTCCTTTATAGAAGGTATTTCATTATAATATTTCTCTATACTCTCTATAGCATCCTTACTTTCTGTATCTCTTGATAATGCCTTAATAATACTAAATAACTTGTCTACATTCTTTTCTGGATTCTTTCCTAGTACTCTACAAACTTGAGAAATAATCACCTCCCTACTTTCCTTTCCGATGGTATCAATTATGTTCATAGCATTACCTCCTTAATAATCTTATATTGACTATTAGTCATTATAAGATTATATTCATTTTCAAGAGAATGAATACCTAAAAATATAAAAAGTAAGCTTAAAATATAACTTCTAAGCTTACTTAAAAATCTTTAATATATAATAATTAATTTTTCTCTTTACTTTTATAACTATGTTTATAATTCTTTTCTCTTTAGATACTACTTTAAATCATTTACCGCCTTAAGTACCCTTTGTGAAGCTTCTTTTATATCCTCCCTATCTCCAAAGCAACTAAATCTAAAGCATCCTTCACCATTTTCACCAAAGCCTACTCCTGGAGTTCCAACAACATTTGCTTCTGTTAAAAGATAATCAAAAAACTCCCAGGAAGACATATTGTTTGGACATTCAATCCATATATATGGTGAATTTACTCCTCCAGTATAAGAAATTCCAAGTTTATCAAATACTTTAGATATTATCTTAGCATTTTCTTTATAATAATCTATTACTTCCTTTACCTTCTCTCTTCCCTCTTTAGAGAATACTCCTGAAGCTGCTTTTTGAACAACATAGGATACTCCGTTAAATTTAGTAGTTTGTCTTCTAAGCCATAACTTGTTTAACTTAACTCCTTCACATTCTAATTCCAAAGGAACTATTGTATAACCACATCTCATTCCAGTGAAACCAGCTGTTTTAGAAAGGGAACATACCTCAATTGCACATTCTTTTGCTCCTTCTATTTCATATATGCTTCTTGGAATTTCTAAACCAGATATAAAGGCTTCATATGCTGCATCAAAAAGAATTATTGCTCCAATTTCCTTTGCATACTGTACCCACTTTTCTAATTGCTCTCTATTATATGCTGCACCTGTTGGATTATTGGGTGAACATAAATATATTATATCTCCCTTAACATTGAAATCTGGTAATGGAAGATAGTTATTTTCTGTAGTACAGTTCATATATTCTATCTTTCTTCCATCCATAATATTAGTATCTACATATACTGGATACACTGGATTTGGTATTAAAACTGTATTTTTCTTTGAGAAAATATCTAATAAATTTCCTAAATCACTTTTAGCTCCATCGCTTACAAATATTGATTTATCATCAAGCTTAACACCAAATTCACTATAATATTCCCTAATACCTTCTCTTAGGAAATCATACCCCTGTTCTGGACCATATCCTTTAAAGGAATCCTTGTTTGCCATTTCTTCAACACCAGTTTTTAATGCATTAATTACTGGCTCTGACAAGGGCAAAACTACATCTCCTATTCCAAGAGATATAACCCTTTTATCTGGATGTTTTTCTTTATAAGCCTTAACCTTTTTAGCTATTGTTGAAAATAAATAGCCCTCCTTTAAATTTAAATAGTTACTATTAATTTTTACCATATTTCCCCTCCTTGGATGCTTTTGCTAAGCTAGCATGCTTTAAACTTTCTGCTACAGAAATATATGCATCATTAAGTTGTACGTACTTACCTACTATTGTAATTTTATTTCTTACTGATTCATTTAATTCTATGTCACCTACAGTTCCTCCAGCATCGGTAATAACCTCATTATATTTTACATTATTTCCCAGAAAATAAATTTAGTTTTAACTTCATTTCTTTCATAAATAAATCCTTCATAGTGACCTAAACCTAAAGCCCTTTCTGCAAAAAATATACTTCTTACTCATTCTCTATCATTCCTTCGTACACAAATTTTGCAGGACCTTCCATATATACATCTCCCTGTGAAGTATAATTTATAATTAATTCTCCACCTAAAAGCTCAACCTTTATATCACTATCCCTCTTACAATATCCGTTTATAACAGAAGCTACAACAGAAGCACAAGCCCCTGTACCACAAGCAAGAGTTTCACCACTTCCTCTTTCCCAAACCCTCATTTTTATATAATTTCTATTAATAATTTCCACAAATTCTGTATTAATTCTATCTGGAAAAATTTCATTTTTCTCAAAGTATGGTCCTAATTTTTCTAAATCTAATTCATGAATATTATCCATAAATACTACACAATGAGGATTTCCCATTGATATGCATGTAATATTATATTTCTCTTTATTAATAATTAACTCTCTATCTATAACCTCTTCTTTATCTGATATAACTGGAATATTTTTTGCCACTAAAATAGGTTTTCCCATATTTACTTTTACAGATACTACTTTTTCATTTACTACATTTAAATCTAATATCTTAATTCCTGATAGGGTTTCTAGTTTAATACTTCTTTTTTTAGTTAGCCCCTTCTCATATAGATATTTCCCAACGCATCTTGATGCGTTACCACACATCTTTCCTTCTGATCCATCAGCATTAAACATTCTCATTCTAAAATCAGCTCTATTTGATGGTAATATAAGTACAATGCCATCTCCACCAACTCCAAAGTGCCTATCACTTAACTTAATTGATAATTCCCTTGGATTTTTGATTGTCTCTTCAAAGCAATTAAAATATATATAATCATTTCCTATACCATGCATCTTTGTAAATTTCATAATATCTATACCCCATATCTTTCAATAATTTTATCTACCACCTCTCTAGGAGTTACTCTTTTGTTCATAGCATGCTTCTCTATAAGCCTATGAAATTCTTCCTCCGTTATGATATTATATTGAATTAGTAAAGATTTTGCTCTATCTATTATCTTCTACTTTTCTTTTTATATATAAATTTAATAAAGGCGTAATTCTAAACAGAATTACGCCTTTATTATTCTCTATAACTAATTGTCTTTAATTCACCATCATAAGCAATAGATGAATTTTCAAAAACCTCTTTAGCATTATGTATAAAATCCTCAGGATTTGGAAGTGATGGACTAAAATGAGTTATTTTAAGTTCCATACATTCCCCTAACTTTGCAAGTGTTGCACTTTCTCTAAAAGTCATATGCTTATTTTTTAAAGCTTTATCCAAATCATTATCATCCCCATAGTTCCCTTCACAAATAAACAGATCACTCTCTTTAATAAATTTAGGTATTTCTTTTATAGGCCTTGTGTCTGTAATATAGGATAATTTTATTCCCCTTCTCTCATCACCTAACACCATTTCCTTTGTATATATATTACCCTCATATTCAATTTCCTCTTCATTCTTCTGAAGCTTTGACCATAAAATTTTAGGAACATTATTTCCTTCTGCCTTTTCCCTATCAAACTTTCTTCTTCTCTTAAAATAGAAGCTGTATCCAACGCAATTAGTTGAATGCTCTAATTCTAATGAAGAAATAATAATTTCATCACTTAGCACTATTTCTTCTGTAGCCACCTCAACTACCTCTAATTCATAGGGTAAATAAGGGTTAATAATATTTAATCCATCTACTACTTTCTTTAATCCTACAGGACCTATTATCTTTACCTTCTCTCTTCTATCACTATTTCCCATGGTAGATAATAACCCTGGAAGTCCTATTATATGATCACCATGTACATGTGTTATACATATACAATCAATATTCTTAAAGCCTAAACCACCTTCCCTAATAGCTACTTGTGTTCCTTCACCACAATCAACTAATATCTTTCTTCCATTATAAGCAACCATTAAAGCTGCTAAATGCCTATTAGGTAAAGGTATATTTCCTAGTGTTCCCAAGAAACATAAATCAACCATTTTATCCCTCCTAACGAATAAAAAAAATTAAAAAGGACAGCATTTACTTGCTGCCCCTTAGATTATTTTATATGTTCATGATCTAAAATATGCTTTTCACAATAAGCGTGCTTTCCATTACATCTACTACAATATCTAAATTCTATATCTGGATCATCTACATCAGTAATGCCACAAACAGTGCACTTATGAGTATATGACTTTTTAACAGAATTAATTTTTCTCTTATAGTCCTTCATTCTTATAACAGAACTATTTCTCATTTTCTTTTCCCTATAATTACTTGCTCCAAAGAATAAAAGGTAATTAATAACAGGAACTAGATTAATTAAAATTCCTTGTATGCTAAAATTAATAATGCTTTGTAAAACTCCTAATATTATTATTGCCCAGTTAAAATATCCTAAATACTTTGCTTTAATAGGCAAAATGAAAAATAGTAAAAATTCTGCATTAGGATATAGCTTAGCATAAGCTAAAAATAAAGATAAATTTATTATATCAGCAGTAACAGAATTCATTGTTATAAAAGATATAACAATTGCTGATATCATACCTACCAAATAATAAAGATTAAATTTAAACCCGCCCCACTCATATTCTAAAGCGTTCCCAGCTATATAATAAAAGTAGAAAGCAAAAACTGCAAATACTATACTTCCTGGATTCATTACAAAAACAAATGTTACAAGTCTCCATATTTGACCTTGTAATACTAAAGCTGGTTCTAAATAAAGCATACTTCTTATATTTGTCTTTAAAACATAATCTATTATAAATAAGGCTGCACTACCAGCTATAATTATTCCCATTAAATTATGAATATAATGTCTTCCAAATTTTCTATCTAGTTTATTTATCCAATTCAAAAGCAAACGCCCCTTTATCTCATATTTTGTTTAATATAAATTCTACCACATAATATAATAATAGCCAAGAAATTTGGAGAGGATATTTATTTTTCGCGTTCCGTCGCAAGCTCCAAGTCACCGAAAAACAAACATCCTCTCCTCCCCCACTGAATGTAAGGAAATTATAAAATTATTTTCTTTGGTTTTAGTTCTTTTTTCTATCTAAAGTTTGCATCAGGACAGCATTTATAACATCCATCACTATTATGATAATAGTTCTTTTTGCAGGCTTCTACTGCTTCAATATCGCTATAATACTCCCCCATATAAGTTATATTTAATTCTTGAGGCATATTCTTGCATCCCTCTTCATGAACTATATGCATACCATTTAAGTCAACTTTATTACTAACATAATATGAACTCATCCCTTATTCTACCCCTTTTTCCCTTTCTTATATGAATTATTATCGCACTAGTATACATAATTGTAAATATTTAACAATTATTTTTCTATGTAAATTATACTTTTCTAACAAATTTGTATCTCTTAAAGGTCAATCCATATATTTTTCTTGCTAATATATGTTTTTAAACCATCTCATATATAAAACTCACACTTTCCTCTTATATGCTGAATATATCTAGGCAATCCTGTATTTGACTAACTTAAATAATTACCTTAATATAAAAACATACTTAATAACGCGGGATGGAGCAGTTGGTAGCTCGTTGGGCTCATAACCCAAAGGTCGTAGGTTCAAGTCCTGCTCCCGCAACCATATAAAAGAACTTCTAGAATAACTAGAAGTTCTTTTTTCATTTATAAATACCTATTATTCTCCATAACTGTTATAATAATTACGTATTCTATAAATGGGGAGAGGATTCAATATGAAGAAAAGATATGTAATAGCTTATATGAGAGATGGTGGACTAGAAACAATTACTGAAGAAGATGCTAAGAAACTTACTCATGTTAACTTAGCCTTTGGTAAAATCGATTCTGAAGGAAAAATTTATACTAAATTAAAGAACTTTAATGAATTAGAAAGAATAAGAAAATATAATCCTGAAATTAAATTTCTTATTTCTCTAGGTGGATGGGGAAATGGTGGTTTCTCTGAAGCTGCTATGACAAAAGAAAGTAGAAAATTTTTCAATGAAGAAGCTATAAGATTTATGAAAGAACATAAGTTAGATGGTATTGATATAGATTGGGAATATCCTACTTCATCAATCTCTGGAATTACATCTAGCCCTAAAGATAAAGAGAACTTCACTCTTCTATTAAAAGATTTAAGGGAAGCTTTAGACCAAGAGGGAAAGAAAGATAACAAACACTATCTGTTAACTATAGCAGCAGGTGCTGATGAATATTTTATTAAATTCACTAATATGAAAAAAGCTCAAAAGTACTTAGATTACGTTATGCTTATGACTTATGATTTTAGAGGTGGTTTTCAAATATTAACTGGCCATCACACTAACCTTGGTCCAACATCAGGAGATATATTCCCAAGCAGTATTATGAATTCAGTTAAACTATTCAAGGATGCTGGAGTACCATCAGAAAAATTATTAATAGGTTCTGCCTTCTACTCTAGATCTTGGACAGGAGTTCCTAATGTAAACAATGGATATCTTCAAATGGCTCAATCAACAGGTAATATATCTCAAGACTTTACTGATTTAGATAGAGATTATATTAATAAAAATGGTTATACAAGATATTGGGATGATGAAGCAAAAGCCCCTTACCTATTTAATGGTGATAATTTTATATCCTATGATGATGAGGAATCTATTTCTCATAAATCAAAATATGTTAAGGATAATAATTTAAGAGGAATTATGTTCTGGCTTTATGATGCTGATAAAACTGGTAAACTATTAAATGCAATTCATGAAGGACTTAAATAGGATAATCAAGATAATATAGATAACTAAGATAAGAAAATTAAGGTAAAAGAGCTGTCTCAATAGATAATAAATTTTCCCTATTGAGACAGCTCCTTTTCTTATTAAAATTTAAAACTTCCAATAAGATTTGTTGTTTCTTCAATATATTCATTTTTAGAATTTATTTTAAAAAGTCCTTTCAACCCCGCATGTTTACTATATATTTATATATTTATTTCTTTATATATTTAAAACAATATTTATTTTTGCATATATAATTTATAAAAAAGGTGGGGTGGATATTTATTTTGCTTGTTCCGTCGCAATCTCCAAGTCACATCAAAACAAATATCCACCCCACGCGTACTAAAGGTAAGGAAATTATAAAATTACTATCCTTTATTTTATATTTTTTAATATGAAAATGTAATAAGACCTTTGATTTATAGCTAATTGAAATTTTATACTTTCCTAGACAGTAAGAAATGATTTAGAGATCTGAGATGGCAAGAAGAGAAAAAATATTCAGGCATCTCAATTAACTCTCCTTACCTTCTTACCTCCTTATCTTTATTATCCTTATTCTCTCTTTTAACTCTTTTATCTTAGAATACAATCCTAAGGGATTGCATAAGTTCATCTACCCAAAATATATTTTGGAGATTCACTTAAGAAACTCTAGTGCCAGCAAAGTTTCCTCCTCATCTCATTCCCCCTTTTAACTCTCTTACCTTGTACCTTGTCTCTCTCTTATCCTTCTTATCCCGATTATCCTGATTAACTCTTCTTATCTTTTTACCTTGCCTCTCCTTACCTTCTTACCTTCTTACCTTCTTATCTAGTTTCTTATTATATAAAAACATAAACAACGATGCTCCAAATATTATTAGATATCCAATAACACTTAAGTAATCTGGTAATGCTCCAAAGATAACAAAACTAATTAATGCTGAGAAAATTATATTTGAATAATCAAAAATAGAAATCTCTTTAGCAGGAGCATATTTATATGCTAAGGTTATTCCAAACTGTCCAACGCTTGCAAAGACACCAGCTAATAATAAATATATAAGCTGAGTCATTGTCATAGATTTATATACTGCCATCATAAATGGGAATATTGCCACTAATGAAAAGGCAGAAAAATAAAATACTATTGTATAATGTTTTTCTTTGCCTCCTAAGACTCTAAGGCAAGTGTAAGCTGCTGCTGCAAAAATTGCTCCACCTATACCAGCTAAAGCAGGAATCATTTCAAAATTAAAACTTGGTTTTATAATGAATAAAGCTCCTGAGAAAGCTATAACTAAAGCTAATCCCTGTTTAAAATTAATCTTCTCTTTTAAAAACAAAGCAGAAAATATTATTACAAAGAATGGACTTAATTTATTTAACATATTAGCATCTGATAGAATAAGTCTATCTATAGCATAATAATTTAGCACTATTCCTAATGTACCAAAGGTTGATCTCATTATTAAAGTCTTTTGGTTTTCTTTTTTCCCAAACAAACTTTCCTTATGTTTTAGAATTAAAATTAAAGCAACTATTGCAGATACTAGATTTCTAAAGAAAGTTTTTTGGAAGGATGGTAAATCCCCGGCTAACTTAACAAAGGCAGACATCATAGCAAAGCCAAAGGCTGATAGTATTATGAATATTATTCCTTTTGTTCTATCACTTAAATTATTAAAATTCATCTGTTCCTCCTCATATGACTTTTCAAATTAAAATTCAATATACATTATACTTATTTATTAGTCACTGCACCATACTAAAAGTAAAAAAGCACTTGGAAAAATCCAAGTACTTTTTCATATTTCTATTTACTTTTTCTTACCTTTTAAAGTATCTCTATTCTTATTCAAATACAATACTACAGCTACAATTATAAAGATAAAGATTAATCCTAATATAATCAATAATGTTTTTTCTCCATCTTCTAATCCTTTTATTTGTTCATACATAGGTGCATCTTCTGACTCTTTATACTTAAAACTTCTTACATTACCATCTATATCAACAACTGCTCCATCTCCATGCAACTTATATACCTCTGTTTCTTTTCCTAGATACACCAAGCTTTTAGTTAATAGTTCTTCATTTGGAGATGTTAGAACTAACATAAACTTTCCACTACTGTAGCTAGAGTAATCTAACTGAAAGGTTGCAATGTTTTTAGCGTAGTCATCCATTAAATATAATTTTTCATTAGATAAGAATTTACTCCAATCTTTATCATACTTAAACCATAATGAATTATTTAGATCCTTTATAAGCTTATTATTATTAGGCGTACCATAAACTATAATATTATTATCCTTATGTTCATCCTTTAAATTACCTATACTTAAGGCTCCTATTTTACCAAGATTGTATCTCATACTTTTTCCCATAAGGTTAGCCATATTTCCTAAAGCAGTTAAATCCTTAGATGGAAGGTTATCTGGAATAATAAACAATGTATCATTTATATCCCAATCCTGAACAAATGGCGTAGGATAATTATTAAAATAAAATTCATTTGTGTTTCTACTATTAATTTGTATATATGAATCTCCAGTTACTAATGCCCATGGTTGTTCATACTGATTCTTCTTACAATCTACATCTTTTAAATTTAAATCATAGGCTAATTTTACTTCTACATAGGACGTATTTAAAACATCTTTAGGAATAACTATTGATATATTATCATTATTAGCTTTTTCCCTCTCTAACTTTTTACTACCTATTGGAGTATTATTTATATATACAGTAAATAAAGACCTATCAAAATCGAGATTTTCAGAGTATCTTAGATTTAATTCAAGCTTATCTCCTGGAGATAACTTTCTATTCTTAGGTAAGGCATATCCAATCTTAACTTCTTTTCTGAAAAGTCCTTCTACCTTCATTTCACTTACCCCTAATTCTTCTAGGGTAATTATCGAACTAAGTGGCTTTATCTCTTTATCTAAATTCAGCTTACTATTCACAAAAATTGAACTTGATGAAACTTGACCATATATATCCTTTTTCATCAAAAACTTAATAGCACTTTCTAATTCACTTTCACTATTAGAAATTATAGAAATTAGCTTTAAATCACTTCTTGTAGAAAAAGGTGAATTATTTACTCCTATATAAGCTTCCTTATCTAATTCTAAATCTTTTATATCATTATTTATTATTGAGAGGCTACTTTCTCCTTCTAATTTTGAACCTATAAATATAACATTACTTTTAGATAAGTCCCCCTTATCACTCCATTTTACAATTTCCCCACTACCATTAATCTCTCCTAAAAGAGTTTGGAATTTTAGAGCAGATGATAGTTCACCATCTGTATATTTATCAGGAATTATTATCTTATTATTAGAATCATAGCTTTCTGATAATCCATATGGGAATTCCATAATTTCATTTCCATATATTTTAGCCTTTTCTACTAATTCTATATTGGATTTTCCCCTTAAAACTAGCCAGTTTGCAGTATTATAATCATCAGTGCAGGATTCACTGCTAATTCTTAAATATCCCTCTACTTTAACTTCATTAGATCCCTCTTTTAATAAATAACTAGGTAAATTTACAGTAAGAGCTTGTGGCTCTCCATTTTTCTTTTTTATCTCCATAGAGTAAAATTGAGACCCATTAAGTGAAAATGTTAAATAGCTTTTTATTTTATCACTTAATACATCTGTTACTTCTATCTCTAAGTTTAAAGTTGCTCTTTCAGTTCCTTCTTTACTATTAGAATTAAAAATCCATCTATAACTATCAAATACTCCATCAAAGGAAATATTACTATTTAACTCAATCTTATTTGTATAAGTTTCATTTGTATATGTATAACTCTTTTTAGGAAAAGCTGTAGCAATATTTACTGGTATAATAAAACTTACAACTAAAATCAAACTAATTACCTTTAAAAGTTCTTTTATCTTCTTCT
The DNA here is from genome assembly GCF_015669365.1 of Clostridium sp. 1001283B150210_160208_E6. Taxonomy (NCBI): domain Bacteria; kingdom Bacillati; phylum Bacillota; class Clostridia; order Eubacteriales; family Clostridiaceae; genus Clostridium; species Clostridium sp. 1001283B150210_160208_E6. The sequence goes on from NZ_JADPAA010000001.1 coordinate 235,821, forward strand.
TCATTAGTACCTCCTAGTCCTTATTCAAACCTTTCAGTTTTATACCATTTAACCTCTTGCTTTAAAATTGTGTCCTTTATAAAACTATAAAAACCAAATCCAGCTACTATCCCCCAAAGCTTACAATATGTAAAATACATTATGGCTATAGTAAAGAAATTCTTTAAAGTTAATTCTCCTTTTTCTGTAGATATACACACAAGCAATGATAATATAAAAACAGATACTGCCATAATCCATAGTGTAATACCATATCCCTCAATATTTAATGTAATAAGCTCCATCATGGATAAAATAAATAATAAATCCGAAATAATATTTGCACTTAAAAAGAAGAAATATACCATAACATAATAAGCAATATCAAAGCGTGTTGCTCCTGAATCCCTTGCAAAAATATACTTAACATTCTTTAAAACCACATATATGTTTCCTTTTGCCCATCTTGTCCTTTGCTTAAACCAAACCTTTAAGGTTTGAGGTTCTTGCTCCCAGGTTACAGCAAGCGGCATAAATTTAATTTTATACCCCATTCTATATAATCTAAAACTTATTTCAGTATCTTCTGTAACTGCTTTTGTGTCCCATCCACCCATTTCTTCTATTAAAGACCTTCTTATAATAAAGTTTGTGCCAGGAATGGTACATAAATTAAAGAACTGCCATCTTCCAGCCTGTGACATCCACTGGAAAGCTAAGGTTTCAATATTTATAAAAGCTGTTAGCATATTTACTTTCTTATTTCTACATCTAAACTTCCCAATAACAGCACCTAATTGTTTATCCTCTTCTATGGTTTGAACTAGGTATTTTAATGCTTTAGACTCTGGTGTATTATCAGCATCATATATTGCTAAGTATTCCCCCTTACTTAAGTCTAAGGCAATATTTAATGCATTAGATTTTCCCTTACCACCTGTTATATTATCTGTATTTATTACAATAAAATTTCTATTTGTATACCTATTCTTTACATTTTCTAATATTTCAGCTGAATTATCAGATGAATTATCATTTATAATTATGACTTCATATCTATCCTCTGGATAATCTAAATTTAGCAATGATACTGCAGTCTTCTCTATTACAATTCCTTCATTATGTGCAGGTACCATAATACTTACAAATGGATAATGCTCAAGTTCCTCTTTCATTTTCTTGTCATTTGTTTTTGTATAGTAAATATACCCTCCAATTACTAGGACAATATTTACAGTTATAACAATCCATATGGTCCCTAGGGAGTATAATAAAAGATAGTCAAAAACATTCATATTACTCTTCCCACCTACTTGAAATACTTCTTTTTATCAATTCTTCTACTATTAAAAAAGAAAATTATAAAAATACATATTGCTAATAATGTAATAGTAAATACTCCTTTATTGAAGGCACTTAAACTCACCTTATTTTTTTCTTCTGTTTCTTCATTTACAAAGGCCTTACTATATTCTTTATTAGATATAAACCTTTCAATATATACACTTTTACCATTTAGAAATGTCCCTTTATAATTCCCCTCAATTTTATAGTTACCAAAAGAAATATCCATATCCATTATTTTAGTAGGATTTGAAAAAAACATTCCTGATGATAATATTCCTTCTACTGTTTTTTTGAACAAATCATTTTTTGTGTTTCCATCAATGGCTAGAGCTACTCCATGGTAATATTCCTTATCTAGTTTTTTCCAGTCCTCTTCCACAAGAACATTTTTTATTCCTTTAATATTAAGACTTCTTATATTTAAATTTCCTATATCACTATTATTCCAAAGTATAATTGTATTACTTTTATGTATAAAGTTTTCTTTTTCATAACTATATATCCACTCATTTGGCACTGTAAGTCCCACTGGATATAGCCAATAATTAACAAGTCCTTCATATGCTAAGGTCATTTTATTAATAAGTTCACTATCCTCAATATATTGAGACTGATATATGTATGGTGATGATAGAAATATTGTTCCTCCATTTGTAGCACAATATCTTAAGGCTTCAGTATACCTTTTCATAGATTCAAAATTTTGATTATTAAACACTGGCATAACATCTACAATAAAGTTAACTCCTCTTTCATTTAGATACTTCACTTTTTTAATCAAGTCTTCTAAATTATCATAGGGATAAACATTTTTCAAAACAAGATAAGTACCTTTTTTAGAATTATCTATATTAAATTCCCTCTCTATATATCTTTTTAAAGCAAGCTCATTACCACTATGTAGCATATCTAAATTACTTTTATTAAATGTAACTACATTTGAATTACTTTCTTTTATACTATTAATCTTATTATTTAGCTCATCTTCAATAGCTAAAACTACAACCCCTGAGGCATTAGCTACATCTTCATTTGTATATTCATCCCACTTCTTTATTTTTAAGTCAGAGCCACTTGTTAACATAACTCTTACCAATTTATTTAACAAATTTTCATTAGCTGTAAACTCCTTATAGCTATCAAATATAATAAGGAAATACTTATTTTCACTATCTGCTTTTATAGTTCTAACAGAAAAAGTCATAAATAGCATTATACATAAAAGAAATACTAAGCTCCTTTTTTTAAACATCGTACTCTAATTCCTTCTCTGCTCTTTCAATGAATTCCATGGCGTCATTTATTGATTCATTTATAGTGTAAGAACCTATTTGAACTTCTATATTTAAATCATTATATAGGGTCTCTTTTCCCATCTTTAATTCACCTATAGATTTTTTCAATCTATTTTTTACAATACTAGCTCCATCCTTATCTGAAATTATAATAAAAGCAAATGTATCATCATCTACAATATATTTTCTATCTTCAAACCTTAAGGAATCACTTAATTCCTCTGAACACTTAACTAAAACCTTATTAAAATATTCTTTTCCTACAATTTTTAAAATCCTATTTCCATACTTAATTCTCACAAGTATTAAACTTACATGAACGTTATATCTTTTATAAAGTTTAATATATACAGGCATTTCTTCCATAAAAGCACTTATATTTCTTAAACCAGTTGATACATCTACCTTTATAAACTTTTCATTATATGAGATTATCTTTGTATAACTATTTTCAAGATTATTAATTTCTTCTGATAAGAAAGATACAATAAAAGCAGTTACAGGGATTATAACTATCCAGAAAAAAACTCCTTCTCCTATTTTCACATCAGAAACCACTGAAATAAAAAAGTTATATGAGGTATAGACAAAGTCTATTATTAAGATTATTACTAAAACAAAAGTTCTATTTAAATAATAACTTGCCAAGGCTACAATCATTACAAGTGTAACCATTATATAATTCTCAATGTCAGAACCTAAGTTTAAGTAACTAAAAGAAATGGATAATATTAAAAAATATGCAATAAGTAAGCTTATACATATATCTATTTTGTTATTTGCTTTATACTCATTCATCCTTAGTTAACTTCCTTTCACTATTATTTATCATTTGTATAATAAAATTTATCAACATCAAATCAAAGGTTAAATTAAATAGAAATACATGCTTTGATAAATCTGCATCTCCTGCTCCTATTACAGATGTGAATATTTGAGATAATCCAGCCAAATACACATATATAAAACAATCTTCAATAAGAATTGATTTCTTATCCTTGTTATTAAAAGCATTTTGGTATCTTTTAAAGGAATAAAGAAAATATACTCCTGAATACAATATTGCAAATAAAAGTCCTTTAGGCATTATAAACTTCTTTAATGTACTCCATAATACAAAGAAATTACTCTTTGCTCCAAATTCTTTACCTTCTATCTTTTCAAAGTTTCCCATTGCCTCTGGTCTTATTTCATAAGCCTTACTAAAGCCCATATCTAATACTTTTTTCAAAGCAGATGGGTGAGTTACATAATATTTTATTATTGATCCAACAGAGTATTTATTATAGAAATTTTCCAATAACCTTTCATCATATGGAGAAATTGATGGTGTTTCCTCATAGAATATTTCCCCCCCTAATAAGGAATAACTCCCCTCTATTCCAAAGTACTCTAATATTTTTTCAGGATCATTTTCATATAATAATATTCCTCTATTCATAGCATGAAATCTATTTATAAAATCAAAATCTCCTTTTATAGATTTATAAAAAAACAATGCAGATACTACAAATATTATGGATAATACTATAGAACCTGCTCTTAGGATTTTATCTTTAGTAGAAAATGCTACCCTTAAAATAAGTATTGCTATTAATATACCAATAGGTGCTAATTGTTGTTTAGCCCCAAAAAACAAGAAAGCAATACATGAAAACAAAATAAGATTTAACAGGTTTATTTTATTAAATCTTATAATATATAGGATTATTCCTATACTTAATAAAAACGTAGGGACTACCACTCCTTCTCCATAGAAAGAATTGAAGTAGGATATATATCCAGTATCACAAAATATCACAACATATAATAAAGAAATTAAATATTTTAATCTTTCTTTACTTAAATATGATGTAAATACTTTTACTAATAAATATCCCCCTATGGAGTGTATAAAGAGTAGTAATCCCCCTAAAAATCTTATATCAAATATTTTATTACTATAGAATATTTTATTTATTCCTAAAGCAAGTTGTATAAAAAATGATTGAGTAGATACTAATAAAGTTTCTGATTCATTATTATACTCATAAATGCCATAATCCTTATTAAAATATCCAAGAATTTTATCCTTTTCTTCTATTGGCAAATGATATAAATCGTTTTTGCTCATTATTCTAAAATAATCTCCATTGTCAGCAACACCAATTATAGGTCTAATAAAAAGTGTACTGCCTCCAATAATTAATATCAGAAAAAATGTTAATAATTGCGGACTTATCCTCTGCCTCAAAGGAAATAAAGCTTTTCTAATTATTTTTATCATTTGTAATCACCTAATTATCTTTAGTTGTTTAATTATGTCTTATTTTATATTTGCCCTATTATCATCAACAATATCTAAAGATTTATCAATAATATTAGATAGCATATATACATATTTCATAAATACTTCCTTAAAATCACCAATGGTTGTATCTTGTTTAAAATAGAATTCAGTATAGGCTATGCTATTTGTACCTTCATACTTTTTAATATGAGGGTCCCCTAGTTTATCAATCTCATTATGTACAACTTTTAATACTAAATTTCTTCTTTTTTCAAACTCATTAACATTTTTACTATTTGCAACATTCTTAAGTTTATATCTTGTAATATATGGATTAGGCTCATAATGTACATATAATACCAATTTCTCATTAGTAACATGGAATTCTGCTTCAATATGAATTTCATAAGTTTCTTCTCCAACTTCATACAATCCATATTCCCACTTTGCTTCTTCTCCTATCCACCTATTCTTTACAAGCTTAGATATAAAGCTTAGTTCATCTCTACCTGATCCTTTTCCAAAGAACCTTACAGATAAATTATCTGGGTAATCTAATGAAAGCATCATTGTCCTAAAGTGTATAAACATCCTTTCCTTTTCATTACTATCAAGCAGGATATTTATAGACTGTGTGTTAGCAGGAAGGTCTTTAATGCTATAATATCTAATCATATTAGCTCCAAAGTCTTTATATAGCCTATTTAATCCTTCATCTTCTATTTCTACCCATACATCATTTATTAAATCCTTAAAAGTTTTATTAATATACCTATCATCTTCCTTAAGCTCGTCCTCAATCAATGTTAAATAGATACATTGAAATTTAACCTTCTTTTCATTATTATATCCTTGAATAAGCTCCTCTTTAGCTACTTCTTCAGTATAAATAAAGGTTTGATTATGACCTTCATTTGCTTTTAATTTCTCCTCAATAACAGATATAATAATTTCATCTGCATTTTCAGCAATTACAATAATATCTGGTATCCCTCTTGATGTAGCATTTTTAGTATAAGCTTCTACTTCAAAGTTAGCTATATTAGGTACCTCCAGTATATGTTTACCGAATGCATTTTTGAAATTATTAGAATTATTGATTAAACCCACTATCATATTACCTATTATTTCTTCATTAAAGGTAACTCCTAATAAATCCATAGTATTAATTGGCATTATCTCATCCCCTTTTACCCCATAATATTTTTATCATATTAAGTCTTATTTTACATCATTCTTCTATATTTTGTAAACTTATATCGATTATGGTAAAAACTAGCCATAAAAATACTATACTAAAGTAGTTATCTCTGCATTAATAGGTAATAATCCCTTTTAATTTGCAAGAACTCCTCTAAATCATTTAGGAATTGAAATAATAATGCTCTATTCTCAAATTCATCTCTGCTCTTTGGTAAATCCATTTGTTTATATACATCCCTTAAAAAATTAACCTTATTAATTAACTCAAGGCAGTCATTTTCTTCAGATAAATTATTTGCTACCTCTTTAGTTAAGTCTGAAAGCATTTTAGTTTGCTCATACTTCATATAAAACCTTTGAAAATGCTTCTTCATTCTTTTCATTGTGTCCATCTGCATAATTCTCATATCTATATACTTAATAAATTGTGTCTTTTCCTTAAAAAGATAGTTATTATTTATCTCTAAAGCTAATGCTTTTGTGGCAGCAATATTTTCTTCTATCTCTTCTAAAACCCTCTGTTCATCTATTGGTACAGCATGAGTAATTAAAGTTTCCCCCATGGAATAAAGTATTTTTCTATATCCCTCTTCAATATTTAACTTATTCTCTTCAAACTTATGCTCTAAAGACTCAGTAAATAAATTAAATATAAGAGCTACTCCTATACCAATTAAGGTTAATCCAAACTCATTTATTATCCAATAAATATCTATGGGATTACTAACTAATAGATGGGTAGATAAAACAGACCCAACTACCATCCCCTCTTGCAATGAAAATCTTTTTGTTATTGGAACAAATATTAAAAGAAATAGTCCAAAAACTATTGGATTAGTACCAAGAAGTAAATATAAGAAATAAGATAATAATATTGCTATAGATACTGCAATAAATCTTTTTATTGCAACTAATATAGATTCTACCCTAGTACTTTGTATGCTTAATATTGATATGATTCCTGCAGTAACACTAAATTCTAAGCCTAACTTTGTAGCTATGATAATTGAAATTGTAGCTGATAGTACAATTTTCACTGTATTAGAGTATAGTGTTTTCTTCATAAAACTTTTCCCCTATTTTATATAAAACCCATTTATATAAGTTTCTTTATCATACTTTATTTCTATTCCATCCACCATTTTTTGATCCTCTTTATTATATACAAAAGGAATATCATTAATTTCTGCTAACATATCCTCTTCACCTTTATAACTTGGATAAATTTCATATGCAGGTCTTCCACACCCTCTAAAAACCTTTATTCTTATGTAATTTTCACTACTATTTTTTATTATATCTTCTAAAGCTTTTTTAGTTTTTTCATCAAATGTTATATTCATATTTTAATTCTCCCTTACATATTCAAATCTATATTTTTGTTTAACTTCTGGATATTTGTCATGGTCTACTTCACTTGCAAACATATCTAAAGGTCTTACAAAAGTTCTAAACTCTCCATATAGAGCCTTATATACAACAAACATTTCACCAGTTTCTGTATGCTCTGCTATATCAATTACTTCATATTCATTTCCCTTAAAGTGTCTGTAGATACCAGGTACTATTTTATTCATTTCCTTCACCTCAAATACAATTATACAAACTTTTGCATATAATTAAATACTTTTTCTTCTTTATTTAATTATGATTCTAGTATTTATAATTTTTAAAATTTTATTAATATTTACTTTATAGTATTTATCTATTCTTGTTTAATGGTATCATTAATATAGGAGGTGAAAGATATGACATTATCCAGTAGTGATAACGACTTTAGTGAAGACATAGATTTATACAAAATCATCTTATCTGATGATTTCATGAGTAAGTTTAGTAAATTTGACTCTATAGACGATTTTTTTAACTCTAGTAATTTTGACATTACAACAGAAGAAGATTTAAAAAATATTGATATTGATGAGTTTAACACCTATGTACAAAAAAATACTAAGTTTGGATCTTGGAACGATATGATAGAAACAGCAAGAATTGCATTTAGCAAATATAAACTTGGTTTACTATAAATAATTATATATATTTCTCCACATACTAGATTTGAATTCTACATAAGGAGGAATGAACAATGAAATACGGAAAAATATTAGCAGCAGTTCTTATTGGATCTACATTCTTTATTGGATGTGGTAAAGATACAACTACTGAAAATCCACCAGCTACTTCTCAAAATCCAGCAGACTCAACAGGTACAGAAAGTCCAGATACAATAACTTCACCATCTAAGGTTACTGATGAAATTACTTTAATAGAAGCCTTAAATGAAAAGGGTCCTTGGATTGTTATACCTCAAAACGATATCAAAACTGATAAGGACATAGTTGTTTCAAAACTTACAGCTACTCCTGAAGGAAAAGTAGGACGTAACATTTCACTTTATGCAACTGACGAAAATCAAAAGGTAGTTAAAGAATATACTCTAACTGCACCTAGATTAACAATTGCAGCTGACGACGTTGAATTAAAACGTGGTACTTTTGTTGGAGATATATACGTTCAAGGAAAGAACTTTAAAATATCTAATACAAAGGTACAAGGAAACATATACTTCCAAAACCAAGAAGCTAAAGACACATTTAAATTAGATGGAGATGCTTCAGTTTCAGGTGTACAAGAATTAAAAAAATAAAATAAAAATCACAGAGCATAATCCTCTGTGATTTTTATTTAAATTAATTATTTAAAAGATCGAACATTTCCTTTACTGTTCTCTTTACATTATCAGGTAACTTATCCAAGGCCTTTTTTCTCTTCTTTTCATCTAATTGCATTATTCTCATAACTTCCTGTTGAAGTCCAGGTATGTTATTTAAATCTTGAGTAAGTTGAGCAAATTTTTGTGCGAAAGCAGGATCTTGCTGCATTCTTTGTTGAACCTTTACTATTAGTTCATAAGGATTCATACTAATCCCCCCATAAATTATTTAAATCATATTTTATCTTATTCATTTTTACTTTAAAGGTTCTTAATTTTTGCTCTTTACATACCTTCTAATTAAACTCTATTACATTCAATCCTATTTCATCATCAAATTTTCTACCAATAACTCCATTTATTCTATGTATGATTATTTCACAAGTAGCACTAATTACAGCTTTATTTAAATGACCACCAACTACGCTTCCATCTTCTCTACCAAAGTTTGCATGGAAGTGTAAATAAGGTTCATTATCCTTTACTGATATATTACCTGTAAGGCTTGTCATCTCCATTTCCTCTTTATACTCACTAGAATAATATTTCTTTTCCTTTACTTTATACAAGCCTAAAATCACATTATCTACTGCACCTATAGCTGATACAGAACCTGCACTTATAGCTTTTTCTTTGCATAATTCCGTAATTGCAGAAATTATTTCTTCTCCCTTTTCTAATCTCATTACAATTGTGTCTCCAAATACTTTATAAATCATTATAATCATTCCCTTTCTAGATATAAAGTTGTAGATATACAAAAGAATCCTCTGCCTATTACGGTAAAGGATTCTAATTTTTACTTACATAAATAATTTTGTTTTACTAATTTAATTATTTCTTTAGCTTCATTTGCTTGCTTTTTAGGCACCTTAAAAGAAATAGGCGCACTATAAAAAGCTCCACTTGTAGCCATTACTGTATTTCCATCAACACCAATTTTAACATCAACATCAAGATCAAAATCACCTGCTGTTTCATAAGTAACACTTTTTATATTCTTCGCTGGGAAAAATTTAACCTCTACTTTTTTACCAGTTACACCTTGTACATCAACTAAATATAATCCTAAGTTAGTTAGAATTATAGAATCTCTTATAAATTGAAATGAAGCTAATATTTCCTCTCCATCTAAAATATGATCATTAACATATTTTAAATCTGCTCCCATAGTAGCATTACCAACTAGCTTATCATAAATACCCATTTCATTCCCTCCAAATCATTTATTAATATAATAATATCATATTTTTCTGTAAACCTATACTAATTTATAATATAATCTTCTAAATATTCATTGGCAATATATGAGATTTCACTTCTTAAATTGTTTAGCATATTTAGTTCTCCACTTTTTAAATCTCTTACTTCATTAACTATGGAATTTATATTATTATAAAACTCTTCTATTTCATTTTCACCTAATAAATTCATTTTATCTTCTATAGGCTTAGGTAAATATATCTCTTCATCTATTCCTGAGATCTCATACACCTCAATTTGCTCTATCATAGCCATTACTATAGTAATTATTTCATTTAAAGTAAACTTTACTTTCTCCATTTTCTTCTCCTATTGCTTTATGATAAATCATTATATCCTTAAGATAACCTTATATCAACATTAAATTTATCTCATTTATTGGAAATTAATCTTTATATTGCTATATAATTGTAATGTAATATTATTATTTTGGGGGTAAATATGAAAGATAAATTTCTTAATAATCTAATGGACAAAATAACTCTTAATCCTTTGGATAACAAAAAGGCTGTTATTGGTTCTGTAGAGGGCTATAGTTTTACTATATCTGCTAGCAATAATACCTATATACTTGTATTGCCAGTAAAGCTTTCAGAGAGTTACACAAAGATGAAGTTATTATTCTTCTTAGATAACTTAAAAATTGATTATGACAAAATAAATGATGCACTTTACTCTAACTCAAACATTATTGTTAGTTATACACCTAAAAAGAAAAATGACCTTTTTGCAGATGAATTTCTTGAGATACTAAGTAAAATTACTCATGAACTATCATTTAACAACCTTTCAAGCTGTTGTGGTTTATGTGGGGAAGTTGTTAGTATTTCTCCCTTTGCAATTGATGGCACACTAGTACTATGCTGTGATAACTGCAAAAATAATGTACATGCTGATATTGCTTATAAACAAGAATCTATAAAAGATCTTCCAAACAACATTCCTCTAGGAATAATTGGTGGCTTGCTTGGTTCTTTAATAGGTGTTGCAGCATGGATGTTTGTAAACTATTTAGGATATATCTCTGTACTATGTGCAATACTACTTGTATTTTGTTGTATAGGTGGATATAAGAAGTTTGGAGGTAGGATTAACATTTCAGGGGTTGTAATAACTTCAGTTATTATAATAATTATGGTTTTCCTTGCAAATTACCTTTCTCTTGGAATTTCATTATATTCAGAATTTAAAGATATAGGGGCTTCTTTACTTGATTGTTTATCAGACGTTCCAGCATTGCTACAAGTTGCTGAAATAAAAAGTGCTTTCTTAAAAGACTTAGGTATAAGCTATTTATTCACAGTAATTTCTGCAATATCAATTTTCTCAAAAACTTATAAAGAAGATAATTACAAAATCAATACTGAAGAAATAACTTATTAAAATACAAATAAAGATACTAGATTTATATAAAACCTAGTATCTTTATTTTAAAAACCATTATTTTTACTAACATCCCCATACCAATATCCACTTTTTTTCAATGATCTCTTCAATCCATTTTCTCTATCTACATATACAAATCCATACTTGTTCTTGAAAGCATTAGACATAGACCAGTTATCCATAAGTGACCACATGTGATATCCATAAACATTTGAGCCTTCATTTTGAGCCTTCCAAATCCACTTTAAATGTTCCTTTAGAAATTCAATTCTAGCATCATCATGAATAAAACCTGTATCATCCATATCCTCAATATCACCTTTATATCTTCCAATTCCATTTTCTGAAATATATACTGGAATATTATCATATTCATCCCTTAACATTATTAAAATATCATAAATACCCTTAGGATAAATTTCCCATCTCCTGTCCTTGTTAAAGATTCTATTAGGCATTTCATAATGATCAAAGAAATATTCAGGAGTTTCTACTTCTCCTCCACTTATATGTTCTTTAGCCTTTACCCTTCTTGGAAAATAGTAATTGAATCCTAAAGTTTCTATGGTGTTATTTTTTATTAGCTCCAATTCTTCTTGTGTATAAAACTCTTCTAATAAATTATATTTTTTTAGTAATTCTACTAATTCCCTATTAAATTCTCCCTTTACCATAGGATCAAGGAAGCTATTTGTAAAGAATAGTTTGCAAATCTCTGATGCCTTAACATCTTCCTTATTATTATAATCTCTAGGATATACTGGTGACATACTTAATATTGTTCCAATAGTACTATCACTTTTTAAAACTCCATCTCTTCTAAGTCTTTTGAATACTTCTACAGCTTTAGCACTAGACAATATAGTATAGTATGTAGCTTTCACACCTCTTTTTAAATCTTTTATTATTGGATAATGAAATCCATAAATATATGAACCTTCTATAGGTACTATAGGTTCATTATGAGTAAACCACTTCTTTACTCTATCTCCAAACAATCTAAAAGCGATTTCAGCATACTCTTTATATTTATTAACAACTTCTAGGGACTCCCAGCCACCTTTTTCTTGCATAATCCATGGCATATCAAAATGAAACAAGCAAACAAAAGGTTCTATTCCATTACTTAATAGCTTATTAATTAGATCATTATAATATTTAACTGCTTTTTCATTAACTATTCCATCTCCGTTTGGTATTAACCTTGACCATGCTATAGAAAACCTAAAGGAGTTATGATTCATTTTTTTCATCATCTTTATATCTTCATCATACATATGATAAAAATCTACTGCTACTTTATTTCCCTCTCCACCAAAAAATCTTTCTGGTTCCTTCTTAAACCATACATCAAAAGTAGTATCACTTTTCCCATCACCTTCATGGGTTCCTTCCGTTTGAAGCGCTGAAATAGCAGTTCCCCAATAAAATCCATCATTAAACTTATATTTCATTTATATCCTCCATATCTTCTACTAAAATGACAGGTAGCCTAATATTATAAATCAGGCTACCCTTTTAATTAAGCTTTCTTTAAATCCTTATACATTTCTATCATTTCTTCTGCTAAACTTCTTATAATTTCTGCACTCATCATTTGATCTTCTGCATGCATTAGTATTAGTGAAAAATCCACCTTTTCTCCTGCTGCTTCTTGCTGAATTAATGATGCATGTGCATGATGGCCCTCAGTTAAATACTGACTAGCTCTTTTCAAATTTTCATCAGCATTCTCATAACTGCCTTTTCTAGCTTCTCTAATTGCCTCTATAGATAATGACTTTGACATTCCTACATTACTTATTATTTCAAATGATATAAGTTCTAATCCTTCCATTACTCTTCTCCTGCTTCTACTCTATACGTTTGCCATTTTTGGTTCTAGCTTACCTTCTTCTTCAGCTTGCTTTAGAGCAGATTTACTAGCAGCTATAACGAATGGAGCATAAATTAAAGTACTAACAGCTAAACATATAAATCCACATACAAGTGACATTATATTTGAACCACCTGTTCCTAAGAATGGTATTAATGGTCCTGGAGTTGTCCAAGGCACACCATATGCTACCGGTGGCATTATTTCCAGTACGACGACAAACATATAACCCAGTAATACGTTTACAACTGGAGTAATAATAAATGGAATTATATATATTGGATTTAATACTATTGGTAAACCAAAGATTATAGATTCATTTATATTGAATAATCCTGGAGCTAAAGATAATTTTGCAATACCTCTTTGATCTTGTGCCTTACTAAATAAAAATATAGCTATAATTAAACCTAGAGTACATCCTGATCCTCCATAGTTTGCAAAGGCATCATTCAATCCTCCCCAAGTTACTGGGAATGGAGCTCCCCATGAAGTACCATGTTCTGCAACATATGCTAAGTTTGCATTATTTGCTTCTGCAAACATAGTATCTCTAACTGCTGCAACTGTATTTGGTCCATGAATTCCCATAACCCATAGTAATTGTGATACTAAAGCAAATACAACAACTGAACCAACATTATTTCCAAGTTTAGTTAAAGGTCCTTGAAGAACATCATATACAATTTCATGTACCCCACCTGGAGCAATTTTCATAATAATAAAGTTGATAATAGCAAAGGAAATTGTTACAATCATAATAGGTAGTAAAACTTTAAAAGTTCTTGCTACTGCTGGTGGAACTTGTGGTGGCATTTTAATTTCTAATTTGCTTGTTTTTGATAATCTAGACATTAATTCACCAACAAGTAAACCTACTATAATAGCTACGAATAAACCTTGTGCACCCATATATTTTGTTGCTAAGTGGTTAGCGCCTTCTATAGAAACATAATTTGGGTAGATTATAAAGAATACTGATATAGCAGTTAATCCTGTTAATAAGTCATCAGCTTTCATTAATCTTGCAAGGTTTCTAGCTACTAGGAATACAATTAATACAGCTAGTATGTCTACTGACCCCTTTAATACTGGACTAAATATTGCTTGATAATCAGCTAAATTAGGGAATATTTCTCCTAGCTTAAATATCTTAGCAATAAATCCGTCTGGTGATAACAAAACAAAGTTAAGTAATATCATCAGGGATCCTGCCATGGTAAGAGGGAATGTTAAAATAAATGCATCTCTTACCGCACAAATATGTCTTTGTGCATTTAGTTTTGTAGCGATTGGTACAAGAGCTTTTTCAATTCCTGCTTGGAACTTGTCCATAAAACTCATTTCTTTTCCTCCTTAAATATTATTTATATCATTAAGCTAAGATTAAGAAATCTTAGCCAATGCACCCTCTAATATTGCCTTTCCATTCATTGTTCCATATAACCTCATATCTATTACTTCTACTGGAACTCTTCCTGCAACTAAAGCATCTACTTGTGGCTTTTGGAAACGTACTTGAGGCCCTAATAATACAATGTCAACACTATCTATCACTGCTGAGCATTCTGATATTGGTAATGCTTCTATATCTATTTCTATACCTTTTTCTATTGCAGATTCTTTCATTTTATTAACTAATAAACTTGTTGACATTCCTGCTGCACACACTAATAATATTTTTTTCATAAAAACTCACTCCTTAATTTTAATTTTTTAATTTAGAATTATTTAAATGTCTTTACCATTGTTTTTTATTACATCCTTATACCAATAAAAGCTTTTCTTCTTAATTCTTCTTAAATCCTTTATATCATTTTCATCTCTATTTACATAAACAAAGCCATATCTCTTTTGATATCCATTTAGCCAACTTAATAAATCTGTAAATGACCAAGTACAATATCCCAAAAGTTCTACTCCATCAGTAACAGCTTCTTTACAAGCTTTTATATGATTTCTTAAATACTCTATTCTATAATCATCATTTATAACATCACCCTCTTGAAGCTTATCAAACTCTCCAAGGCCATTTTCAGTAATTAAGATTGGTAATCCATATTTACTTGTTAATCTTCTTAATCCAATTCTTAACCCAGTAGAATCAATTTCCCAATCCCAATTTGTACTATCAAGATGTGGATTTCTTTTATTTCTATATACTCCTGGTATTCCACCCTCTTCTTGAGTTCCTTTTTCACCTGAATTATTCATCTTATAATTTCCAGTTACTCCATCTATGGAATTCATTGCAACTGTAGATGATCTGTAATAATTTATTCCTATAAAGTCTGCCTTACCCTTTTCTAAAAGTTCTAACTCCTCATCTTCAATAACAGGAGCAATTCCTAATTTTTCATAGTTTTTAAGTGCAAATGATGGATAAGTACCCTTACAATAAACATCTAACCACCAACTACAATTTATGTCCTCAGCATCTTCCGCTGCTAAGATGTCTTCTGGATTACAACTATATGGGTATGTTGGTGAAAAAGCAAAGCTTGGCCCTATCATACCATTAGGTACAAATAACCTAAATGACTCTATAGCTTTTGCATTTGCAAGATTAGCTATATGATTAGCTTGGAGCATTCTTTTGATATCCTTTACACCAGGTGGATGCAAACCTTCTTTATAGCCTAATCCTATAAATACATTCTGTTCATTTAAAGTTACCCAATATTTTACCCTATCTCCATATCTCTTATATAAAGTTATACAATAATTATTAAAGTCTTCTATGATATTCTTAGATTCCCATCCTCCATATAAATCTTGAAGTGCTTTAGGTAAATCCCAATGATATATTGTTATTATTGGTTTTATATTATTTTTTAATAATTCATCAATTAAGTCATCGTAAAACTTTAAGCCCTCTTCATTTACTTCTCCTCTTCCTTCTGGATATATACGACTCCATGATATTGAAAATCGATATGCCTTCAACCCCATTTCAGCCATTAAAGCTACATCCTCTTTATATCTGTTATAGTGGTCTACTGCTATATCTCCATTAGTTCCCTTAAATGTTGTACCAGGAATTTTAGTATATATATCCCATATACTTTCTCCTTTGCCACCTTCATTCCAAGCTCCTTCTACTTGATAAGCAGCTGATGCTGATCCCCATAAAAAATCATCTCTGAAAGCATCCAATTTAGTATATATCATTATTTCAACTCCCTTCATTCTGCTTTATAAGCTTATTATACCCCCCTAAAAAAATCTTTGTAACCCAATTAGGTCCTTAAAAAACATGTCCCACTCTTTAATAAATTGATACCAAAAAATAACATCTTGTTTTTTATTTATCTGTCTTTTCTAAAGAAAAAAATAAGGTTCCTTACATGATAGTTCATGTAAGGAACCTTAATATTTTAAATTCTATATTCATTATATAATTTTTTACCTATTCTCTCTATTATATATAATACAGGTAACTGTGTTGTAATATCGCTTTCCCCAACCTTTACTTGTTGAACATAATATGTAAGGTTTAAGTCCGACATTTTGGCAAGAGTGCAATTCTCTGTGTTGGTAATACTAGCAACTGTGCAACCTTCTTTTTTAATTTTGGCAACATGATCAATAGTAGTTGGGGTCTCTCCACAAACAGATAGCGCTATAACCAAAGCATTAGTAGAGTAATATCTAAAATCTGTAGGGAAAAATGGATCATCTATATGCACTGCAAATTTCCCTATGGAAGAAAGATACCTAGCTGCATACTTACCTAATATTCCGGAAGAACCTATTCCAATAAAAATTATTGTATTTGCATTTTTAACCATATTACATAGCCTGTCCAATTTATAGTCTAAATCACTATTATCTATACCCTTAAGGAAGTTTATTATTTCTGAGGCATCATCACTTACTTTTTTTATATTTTCTTCTTCTATATACATTTTAAATCTAACTTTAAACTCAGAAAAGCCTTCACATTTTAGTTTCTTGCAGAATCTTAGAATTGTAGTAGTTGATACATGAGCTTCATCTGCTAACTCTCTAATTCTCATATACATAACTTTTTTTCTATTCATCATTATATAACTGTATAATGAAAGCTCTAACTCATTTAAACTTTGTATAACCTCATAATTAAACATATTATTGTCAACCCCATTCCCAATCAATCGTTTACATAAATATTATAACCAATTATTGTTTGGCATTCCAGTTTTTTATAGGAAATTAGGATTTAACATTTATTATTGCTCCAAATATATTAGCATCGTTATTATATTTGCATGCTCTTATATCAGTAGTAATAACATCTGAGCTTAAAAACTCAATACATTTCTCCTTGTATTTATCTTTTAATAAATTAATAAACCAATCCTCCTCAGAAATACCTCCACCTATGCATATTACTTCTGGATTATAAAATGTCGTTATGGTAAGTAACTGAACAATTATATTATTCATCCAATCTTCAACTGATTCAATTGCCCTCTCCTCACCATTTTTATATTTAGAGGTAACTTCATTTCCAAAATCAACTTTATCTTTTTCATCTACTTTTGAATTATATATTGAAACTAATGCAGTTATTGAGGCATAATCACCTAATCTATCTATTTGTTTAGTCTCTAAGTTCATAAATGCTAAATGATGAAATTCTCCTGCAAAAGAATCTTTTCCATAAACAACTCCATTACTGTCACATACACATCCACCAGTGCCTGTCCCTATAATGAGAAATGCAGATGAGCTACTTCCTTTAGCATTACCAATTTTGAATTCACAAAGCCCTGCTGACTTTGCATCATTTATTGATGCTACAATTTTTCCTGTTCTTTTATTAACTTCATTATTAATATTAGTGCCATACATAATGCGAACGTTAGGTGCCGCATAAGATTTCACATTAGAATTTTTATCTATAAGTCCTGGGGCACTTATCCCAATACTTTCAATTCCATTTAAATCTCCCATATTGGAACAAAGATAATCATAAAATCCATCCTTCTCATTAAACTCAACAGACTTTACCTTCCACTTATTAATAATATTAAAATCTTCATCCACCTTAGCATACTTTATAAAAGTTCCACCTATATCTACCCCTAAATAATGTTTCTTCATCATAAATCCCCCTTTGTACTTCTATTAATATTATTAATGATACTTACTTAAAAATACTACATATTATAGAAAATTAAACCCAATATATTACTTTAGTTACAAACTAATCATATTAGTAATTTGTTTTTTATTAAAAACATCCTGTTTTTTACACACAAAAAAAGGGATTAGATATGTATCTACCCCTTTTTTGTTTTATTCTACTGTTATTAAAGTCTCTTCTGTTATACTAGCTTCTTTATGTGCTGGTAAGTCTATAAACATCTCACCTTCAAGCTTCTTAAATGCTACAGAAAGCATTAACTTAATTCTGTTTAATTGATTTACCTCTGAAGCTCCTGGGTCATAATCTACTGCTACTATATTTGATTCAGGATACTTTTCCTTAAGTGCCTTTATCATTCCTTTACCTGTTACGTGATTTGGTAAACAAGCAAATGGTTGCATACAAATTATATTAGATGTACCACTTTCAATAAGTTCTATCATCTCTCCTGTAAGGAACCATCCTTCACCAGTTTGATTTCCTAAGGAAAGTATTTGTGATGCCATCTTTCCTAAATCTTTAATATGAGATGGAGCATGGAATCTCTTAGAGTCATTTAAAGCCTTCTTCATTGCTTTTCTATAGCTTTCTAAGAACCCTATAGCCATCATATATATATTTCTCTTAATCTTACTGTCACCAAGATATCTATACTTAAATTCTTGATCATATGCTGTGTAGAAGAAGAAGTCCATTAAATCTGGCATCACTGCTTCTGCTCCATTTTCTTCAATTATATCAACAACATTATTATTAGCTGTTGGATGGAACTTAACAAGAATTTCTCCTACTAAACCAACCTTAGGTTTCTTTATATTTAATAACTCTAACTCATCAAATTCTTTAACTATTTGTTCTATATTTTTATTAAATGTCCTCTTGCTACCACTCTTAACATTTTCTTTAGCTATTTCATTCCACTTTTTATATAAAGCATTAGCAGAGCCCTTTACTTTTTCATAAGGTCTTGTAGCATATAAAACTCTCATGAATAAGTCTCCATAAATCAGTCCCATAATAGTTCTGTTTAATAAAGGTAAAGTAATTTTAAACCCTGGTTGTTTTTCAAGTCCTACAGCATTTAAAGATAATATGGGTACTTGAGGAAATCCTGCTTCCTTTAATGCTTTCTTTAAGAACCCAACGTAATTTGTTGCTCTACATCCTCCCCCTGTTTGAGTAATAATTACAGAGGTATTATTAACATCATATTTTCCTGATTTTAAGCCATGTATTATTTGTCCTACAACTATTATTGATGGATAACAAGCATCATTATTAACATACTTTAACCCTTCTTCTACAGCCTCACTATCTATAGCAGGAAGTACTTCTAAATTATATCCACATGACCTTACTGCTTGCTCTATTATATCAAAATGAATTGGAGACATTTGTGGAGCGATAATAGTATGTCTTTTCCTCATTTCTTTTGTAAATGTAGGATTTTTAAACTCTATTTTTTCCTCTACAGGCACATATCCATTTCTTTCTCTTTCTTCCATAGCAGCCTTTAAAGATCTTATTCTTATTTTAGCAGCTCCTAAATTGTTACCTTCATCAATTTTTAGGCATGTATATATCTTTCCTTTAGAAGAAAGAATTTCTGAAACTTGGTCTGTTGTAACCGCATCAAGACCACATCCAAATGAATTAAGTTGAATTAATTCTAAGGAATCATTCTTAGACACAAAACTCGCAGCCCTATATAACCTTGAATGATACATCCACTGGTCAACAACCCTTAAAGGCGAATCTAATTCTCCTAAATGTGCCACACTATCCTCAGTTAATACAGCCATATCAAAGGAGTTAATTATATCAGGTATTCCATGATTAATTTCTGGGTCAATATGGTATGGTCTTCCTGCTAAAACTATACCCTTCTTTCCAGTTTCCTTTAAATAATCTAATACTTCTTGAGCTTTATTTCTTATATCATTATCAAAGTTTTCTCTTTCTTTATAGGCTTCTTCAACTGCCTTTCTTGCTTCATCTATAGTTACATTAAAGTCCTTAAATTCTTCTACAATTCTTTCTGGTAATACATTTCTTTCTTCCAAATTTAAAAATGGTTGAATAAATTTAATATTCTTCTCTTTTAAAACATCCATATTGTTTCTTATTACTTCTGGATATGATGTTACCATTGGACAATTATAGTGATTATTAGCATCCTTAAACTCTATTCTCTCATAAGGAATACATGGGTAGAATATATTTTTTATTCCCCTATTAACTAATGCCATAATGTGTCCATGAGCAATTTTTGCTGGATAACAAGCAGATTCAGATGGTATTGTTTCTATTCCAAGCTCGTATATACTCTTACTTGAAACTGGAGAAAGCTCTACTCTAAATCCTAAATTAGTTAAAAGTGTAAACCAAAATGGGTAGTTTTCATACATATTAAGAACTCTTGGTAATCCTAAAGTTCCCCTTTTTGCTTCATCTTTCTTTAATGGAATATAATTAAAGGTTCTTTTAAATTTATATTTGTACATATTAGGAACTTCTTCTTTAACCTTATCTATTCCTAATCCTTTTTCACATCTGTTTCCAGAAATAAATTCTTCATCTGTAGAGAATTTATTTATTGTTAAAAGGCAATTATTTCCACAACGGCCACATCTTCTAAAGTCAGAAGTCATTTGGAAGCTATCAACCTTTTCCCTTGAAAGAATAGTAGATTTTTCCCCTTCTACATATCTTTCCTTAGAAATAAGAGCTGCTCCAAAAGCTCCCATAAGTCCAGCTATATCTGGTCTTACTGCTTCTCTTCCTGATATAAGTTCAAAACTTCTAAGAACGGCATCATTATAGAATGTACCACCTTGAACTATTATCTTTTCTCCCATTTCTTTTTCATCACGTATTTTAATAACCTTAAACAATGCATTTTTTATTACTGAATATGAAAGTCCAGCTGAAATATCTGCTATTTCTGCACCCTCTTTTTGGGCTTGTTTAACTCTGGAATTCATGAACACAGTACATCTTGATCCTAAATCAACTGGTGATTTTGACTTAATTGCTTCCTTAGCAAAATCCTCTACCTTCATATTTAGCGATTTACCAAAGGTTTCAATAAAAGAACCACATCCTGATGAACATGCTTCATTAAGTAAAATTGAGTCTATAACTCCATTTTTTATTCTAAGGCATTTCATATCTTGTCCACCAATGTCTAGTATAAAGTCAACTCCTGGCAAGAAGTAATCTGCTGCCTTATAATGTGCAATTGTTTCAATTTCTCCTATATCTATATGTAATGCAGCTTTAATTAAAGCTTCACCGTATCCTGTTACTGTTGAGTTAATAATTTCTACTCCCTGTGGCAACTTGGAATATAGGTCTTTTAATATCTCTATAACCTTCTTTAAAGGATTTCCTCCATTACCACCATAAAAATCATAAACTATTTCTCCATCTTTATTAATTAACACCACTTTTGTTGTAGTAGATCCTGCATCTATTCCTAAGAATACACCACCTCTACAATCCTCTAGTTTGCCTCTTTTGGCTTTTGCTTTAGAGTGCCTCTTGTCAAATTCATCATAATCACTTTGTGATTTAAACAGTGGTGATAATCTATCTACTTCTTCTTCATTTATATTTGATATATTTTCAACTCTCTTATGTAATTCTTTA
This sequence comes from Clostridium sp. 1001283B150210_160208_E6, assembly GCF_015669365.1. Classification (NCBI taxonomy): domain Bacteria; kingdom Bacillati; phylum Bacillota; class Clostridia; order Eubacteriales; family Clostridiaceae; genus Clostridium; species Clostridium sp. 1001283B150210_160208_E6. The sequence goes on from NZ_JADPAA010000001.1 coordinate 257,937, forward strand.
AAGCTAACAACTTCTTTATTTCTTGATAAAAGTGCAGCACCTATAGCTACAAAAAGTTGAGGGTTTTCAGGAAAAATCACTTCATCATCTTTTAATCCTAAAGTTTCAATAAATCTTTCTCTTAATTCAGATAAAAAGTATAGTGGTCCTCCTAAAAATGCTACATTTCCTTTTATAGGTTTTCCACAAGCTAGTCCACTAATAGTTTGATTAACAACAGCTTGAAGTATTGATGCAGCTATATCTTCTGCTTTAGCCCCTTCATTAATTAATGGTTGAACATCAGTTTTAGCAAAAACTCCACATCTAGAAGCTATTGGGTATATAACACTATGTTCCTTTGACAATTTATTTAACCCCATTGCATCTGTGTTCAATAGGGTTGCCATTTGATCTATAAATGCACCTGTACCACCTGCACAAGTACCATTCATTCTCTGTTCTATTCCGCCTTTAAAGTATGTAATTTTGGCATCTTCCCCACCTAATTCGATTGCCACATCTGTTTCTGGTATAACTTCTTCTACTGTTTTAGTACATGCTATTACCTCTTGAATAAAGTCTACACCTAACCACTTTGATACAGAAAGTCCTCCAGAACCTGTTACACCTACTGTAATTTTGCACTCCCCAACAACATCATAAGCCTCTTTAATTAAATTAATTATTGTGCTTCTAATATCGGAAAAATGCCTCCTGTACTCACTGTAAACAATATTCTCATCACCATCTAATACTATTAATTTTACTGTAGTTGATCCCACATCTAGCCCCATATTATATTTCTTCATAAATACACCTACTTTAGTAAATTTTGCCCCAAACTATATTATAAACCCATTGAATCTAATTTCAAGAAAAGCAACGAAAATTTAATAATGATTTAAAGATTTGTAACATTTGTATACTATTGTAATTATTTATTTATATTATGAATATTGATAGAAAAATATGTATATATTATATTGCCAATGTCTATAATCATAATGAACTTTTATTTTATACTTATGGAGGAAACTATGAATTTTTTTAGCGAAGGTAATAAACTTTACAATTCTCAAGATTATTTAAGAGCTATAGATTGTTATAAAAGAGCTGTTTCTAAAAAAGAAAATGAAGCTTGCTCCTACTATAATGCTGGAGTTTGTTTCATTAAGCTTAAAGATTATGATAATGCTATTTCCATGATACAAAATGCTTTAGCTCTTCAAAAAGATAGCAAGTATTACTTTAATTTAGGGTATTGCTATGCCATGAAAGAGGATTCTAATAAAGCTTTAGTTAACTTTAATATGGCTTGGGCATTAAATAATGATGATGATGACTGTGAAAAAGCAATTAAACTAATAACATCTAAAATTAGAAAGAAGTAAATAATATTTCACATAGCTTTAAAGTAAGTATTTATCTTGCTTTAAAGCCATTTTTATATTAACCTACTTAATATTGGGTAAAACAAAAGACACTAAGTTTCTTAAACTTGGTGTCTTGTAATTTTTTAGTTTAAAATTCTCCTGCTATATTTTTAGTTTTGTGTGTTTCCTCAAAGTTTGATGAATCAAAGTAATTACCTGAGATATAAAAAGTTGGATCTACATTTATCCACTTGCCTTCATCTTCAAGATATACCTGATTCCATGAATGACTTACAAACTCGCTTCCATTGTAAGCATCACCTACAATAATTCTATTTTTTAATCCTATAGCATTACACATAGCTGTATAAAGACAAGCATAATCAAAACAAATTCCTCTTTTATCTCTAAAAGTTGGTATTGCTCCACTTTCAAAAGATGATGTATTTTCCATTATGGACTCTGCCTTTTCATCATCATAAATCACATTGCTTCCAACCCATCTATAAAGGCTTCTAGCTTTTGCCCTATCACTAGTATCTCTAGAAACTAATGATTTTGCTTTATTATCTATGCTTTCATTAGATTTAACCCCTTCATCTAAAGTAATACCATTATAATAAATTATTTTATTGCTAGATATATTCTCCTTTAGTCCATTTGAAATAACTTGAACCTTTTTGCTATCTACCATTTCCTCTAGTGCATCATAAGGCTTAAGTCCATCTAATATACCTACCCTATAGTTTGAACTTACTAAATTATTATATAAAACTAAAGGAATACATATTAAAACAATACAAATAATTCCCCTTATAAATCCAAATATAACAGAAAAGATTATAATAAAAGGGCTATTGTGTCTTAGTTTATTTAAAGCAGAATTTAGTGAAAATGAGTGAACTAATTTAAGTATTGAATATATAATAAATTTAACTACAGCAAATATTCCCACTAACAAAACAACATGAACTATTCCATTATCTCTTATTGAATTTTGAAATACTTGAGCTAATAAGTTACCAACCATAACATCAAACTTTTCATAATAATAAAGAATTATAAAAAATGTAACTATAGTTGAACACCCTGATAAAATTGGGTCTACTGCTTCATTTATATCTCTACTATAAACTACTTTTCTAACACATATAATTATAGAAAATATAATTATACCTAAACAGACTAGCTGTTGAATATTTAAGTTAAATAAATCCATAGGCTCACCCTTACTCTAATTCTTCTACATTGACAACTTCCTTAACTATCTCTTTTACTAAAGAATAGTCGTATCCCCTACCTACTAAAAATCTACATAGTTTATTCCAAACTTTATATTTATCACTTTCTCTTTTAGAAATTACTAGGTATCTTTTTCTAGCTAACTCTAATGCTGCTTCTTTTTCTTCATCTTTATCTATTGTTTCTAAAGCACTTTCTATGTCCTCTTGGTCTACTCCTTTTTTCATAAGGGCATATTTTATTTTCCCTCTACCTTGGGTTTTAGACCTATCCTTAACGTACATTTTTGTATAAGCTTCATCATTTATAAACTTGTATTCCCTTAAAAATTCTAAGGTTTTATCTATCTCATCTTTTTCATAGCCTTTTTCAAAAAGCTTTTCTATAATTTCTTTTTCAGTTTTGTAGCTTCTTTCTACTATTCTTAAAGCTGTATTCTTACACTTTATTATATTGTCTTCTTTAACTACTTCTTTTAGCTTTTCTTCATTTATTTCTAAGTCTTTCCTTAATCCCTCTCTATATACAAGTTCTGCACTTACAGAAAAGGCATAGGATTCATCAATATAAATGTTAACTCTATCTTTTGTTCTTTTTTGAGCTTCTATCTTAGTTATTTTGCTCATTTTTAATCTACTCCTTTGGAGATGTTAAAATATGAATTGTAGGATCTTTTAATACCAGCTTTGATACTTTATAAATTTTATCCCTATTTAAATTATTTAAACCTTCCATATCTTTAACAAACTCATAAATATCTTCACCTTCAAGTTCCTGATGTAATATATAGTTACAAAGTTCAGCAGAATCCTCTAAAGTTGATATTACAGCAGTTTTATGGACCTTTTTCATTATAGCTAAGTCCTTATTACCTATTTCTATCTTTCCATTAACCACCTTATCTAATGTTTCATCTATTGCCCTTATAGCCTCTTCCACATCTTCATCAGAAACTGCAGTGTATACATATAAAGTCTTAACATTCTTTGTCATATCTAAATGTGTATAGATATCATAAGCAAGTCCCTTTTTTTCTCTTACCTCTCTAAAAAGTAATGAATTAGAACTTTCACCTAACCTATGATTTAATATTCTAAGTGCTAACTCATCATTCTTATCTAAATGATAAAATGTATATAAATAAACTATAGTACTTTGCTCCATATCATTTTTATAGCTTACTTTCTTTAGTGGAATATTATCTTCACTAATTACAGGATGTTCTACTTCCTCTTCCCCCTGCCAATTAGAAAATTCTCTATTAATTAACTCCTTAGCTTCTTCATGTTCCATAGATGATACCATTGTTATTAAGCTGTTTTTAGGAGTGTAATACTTATTATAAAACCTTTTAATATCATCCCTTTTAAATCCTTTAACAACTTCTTCTAACCCTGTAACATCATATCTTAATGGACTACTATTAAAAGCCACTTCATTTACTCTTTTAAAACTTAAATCTTCTATATCATCCTTGCTTGTTCTCATTTCTGCAAGAATTACTCCTCTTTCCCTCTCTATCTCTTCCTCTGGGAAATTAGATGAAGTAATCATATCTCCTAATAATATACAAGCATTCTCTAATTCTTCACTTAAGCAACTTATTGTATATACTGTGGAATTATAATCTGTGTATGCATTATATTCTCCACCTAGGGCTTCAAGCTCATCATTAAGCTCTTCATTATTTCTTTTATTTGTCCCCTTAAAAAGCATATGCTCGATAAAATGACTTATTCCCTTTTCTTCTAGGGACTCATATATTGAACCCACTTTAACTCCTAAATTTATAGAAGCTATTTGGGTATCCTTCTTTATAGTTAATATTTCTAAACCATTATCTAAATAGTGTTTTTTTACATCAAAATTCAGCTTAAGCATCAATTATCTCCTTATCAATCATTGTATCTATATAATATAAGCTTTTTTACCTAACTTTACAATATATAATTACATTATTCTATTTTATATCCTTGGAATTTTCTATATAATGTACATAAGGTGTATGATAATAACTTTAACTTCTTATAAAGTGAAGAACGAAAGGAGTTTTTTATACTATGAGAAAAAATATTTTAATTGTAGAAGATGAAATAAGAATAAGATTTCTATTAAGAGATTATTTCCAAAAGGAAGGGTTTTTAGTATATGAAGCTGAAAACGGCAAAGAAGCTTTAGAAATCTTTAAGAATAATAAAATTGACCTTATAATTTTAGACATAATGATGCCTGTAATGGATGGATTAACTACCTTAGAGAAAATAAGAGAGGTATCAACAATTCCTGTCATTCTACTTACTGCTAAGGGACAAGAAGAAGATAAACTTCAAGGATATGACTTTGGTGCTGATGATTACATTACAAAGCCATTTAGTCCTAAGGTTTTAGTTGCAAAGGTAAAGGCCTTGTTAAAAAGGACTAGTGAAAAAGTAGATTCAAGTACCCAAGATTTTAATGGATTAGTTATAAATAAACTTTCTAGAGAAGTAAAAATAGATGAAAATATACTTTCATTATCCCCAAAAGAATATGAACTTCTTATATATTTAACCTCTAATGAAGGTATCGCTTTAAGTAGAGATAATATATTAGATAACGTTTGGGGAATTGATTACTATGGGGATATTAGAACAGTAGATACCAATGTTAAAAGATTAAGAGAAAAATTAGGAGATAAAGCTAACTATATAGTTACTGTTAGAGGTAGCGGATATAAATTTGAGGTGAAATAATGAAGCATAACTTATCAAAAAAAATATTCGTCATTACTCTTGGCCTTTTACTTGGGTTAATGATTGTTATATTTATATTTCAAACCTTCTTTTTTCAAAGTTTTTATGAATTGAAGAAAAAGAATAATTTAGTTAAGGATATTAATAGGTTTACTTCCTTATATGCTAATCAAACTCAAGATTATAATAACATTGGCAAAGCATTAATTGTATTAGAAAATGAAACAAATTCAAGAATAGGTATTTTCTCTTCCATTACTGGAGATACACTTTATATCTCTGATCCTTACAGTGAAGATACAGCCTATGTTAGAACACTAAAACAACTATTGAAAAACAATAATTTAAGAAATGAGATTATTGCATCCGGAAAAGCTCAAACAATAGATTTTATAGATCCTAATAGTAACAGTACGAAAATTGGTGTTTTGGCTCCTATGAGTTTATATTCTACTAATGATTCAATATTAATTTCAGTTACATCTATTCAACCTATTGAAGAAGCTTCTGATGTTATAAGAGAATTTTATTCCTACATATTTATAGGTTTCATATTTATATCAATATTACTTTCTACTGTATACACTAATCTTATATCTAAGCCACTTATAAAAATTAATAATGTTGCTAAAAAGATGTCCCAAATGAACTTTAATGAAAAATGTAAAATTGACAGAGAAGATGAAATTGGAAATCTTGCTAGTACCTTAAACTTTTTATCAAGTAACCTAGATGGTGCACTTCAAGATTTAAAAGAAAAGAATAAGAAGCTTGAAGAAGATATAGAAAAGGAAAGAAATCTAGAGATTATGAGAAAAGACTTCGTTGATTCTGTTAGTCATGAACTAAAAACTCCAATAGGTATAATAGAAGGATATGCTGAAGGTCTTAAAGATGGTATTGTTTCTGGGGATAATGCCCTAGAATACCTAGAAACAATAATTGATGAATCAAAAAAAATGAGCATTCTAGTTACAAATATGCTTGAGATATCTAGACTTGAATCAGGTGTTATAAAACCAAACTTAGAAATTTTTAATATTAATAGATTAATTAAAAACTTAGTAAATAAATTTACTATTGAAGCAAATGAGAATGGATTAAGAATAATTTTTGATGAAAAGACTAACTTCTCCTATGTAAAAGCAGATAGATTTAAGATGGAACAGGTTTTAACAAACCTTATAACCAATGCAATAAAATATACCCCTGAAAATAACGATATTGTTGTATCTATCTCCATGAAAGATAGTTTTTATGAAATATCTGTAATAAACTACGGTATTCAAATAGATAAAAATGATATAGATAAACTTTTCAATAAGTTTTATAGAATAGATAAGGCTCGTAGTAGAAATAAAAATAGCACAGGTCTTGGCTTGTCTATAGTAAAAAACATACTAGATATTCACAACTTTAATTACTCTTTAAATAATATTGAAAATGCTGTAGAATTTAAATTCTCATTACCTGTAGAAAATCCACCTGAAGAATAGGTATATAGTAACTTAGTCCCTATTTTAGGGAAAAAGGTCCTAATTTAATCACATTCTGTTGATTTATGTAACTTGGTTATATATACTTGTATTGTAAGATTATTCCTAGCAGATATGGAAGTTTACAAATCGTCACAACTCCCCAATAACCCTATATCAAAAAGATACTACTTTCCCAGGTAGTATCTTTTTTCGTTATTTTTTAAATTCTATGTTATTTGACATAATTTTTGTAACATTTTATTATACGTATTGTTAAATGTAGGTTAAAGCCCTTAGAATTGTTAACTTTTAATTATAAAATAGTGTTGTACATTAAAACTATGTAAAAATTTATAGATTTGAAGGAGCGAAAATTTTGGACACGTTTAATATTTTTATCGAAGTATTTGGTGGTTTAGGTTTATTCCTTTTTGGAATGAAACTTATGGGAGACGGATTAGAAAATGCCGCAGGAGAAAAACTTAAAAGTATACTAGAAAGAGTTACTAGCAATAAATATATTGGAGTACTTGTAGGTACTATTGTAACAGCAGTTATTCAAAGTTCTAGCGCTACTACAGTTATGGTTGTTAGTTTTGTAAATGCTGGACTAATGACATTAATGCAAGCTGCTGGTGTTATAATGGGTGCTAACATTGGGACAACCATTACAGCTCAAATGGTTTCCTTAGATTTAGATAAAATAGCCCCAATATTTATAGGACTAGGTGCTATTGGTTTACTAGCCCTAAAGAAAAAAAGAGCTAGGGATATTTCATCTATAGCCTTAGGTTTTGGTATTTTATTTATGGGAATGGGAGTTATGTCATCTTCATTAAATCCTCTTACCCAATCAGATGCCTTTAGAAATGTAATTTATATAATTGGAAACAATAGATTCTTAGGTGTTTTAGCTGGACTTGGAATGACTGCAATAGTTCAAAGTTCCTCTGCTACTACTGGTATTTTAGTTGCTTTAGCAACAACTGGTTCTATAGATATGAATGTAGCACTTCCAATAATTTTAGGATGTAATATAGGTACTTGTGTAACAGCTTTACTTGCTTCAGCTGGTGCTAATAGAACTGCAAAAAAAGCAGCTCTTATTCACTTATTCTTTAATGTTATTGGTGTAGTTATTTTCATTCCATTTATGACACCATTAATTTCTTTAATTGAAAGTATAGATCCAGGTAATGTTGCTAGACAAGTTGCAAATGCACATACTATATTTAATATTTCTGTAACTATAGTTCTATTACCTTTAGCTAAATACCTAGTTTTACTTGCTAATAAGCTTTTACCAGGTGATGAAATTATCGAAAAAGATGGTGCTATCTATTTAGATAAAAACTTACTTGAAACACCTGTTGTAGCAAGTTCCCAAGTTTTTAAAGAAACTATAAGAATGGGTGAAATAGCTAAGAAAAATATAGAAGAAGCAATGGATGCCTTCTTAAATAATAATGACAAGAATATAGAACAAGTCTATAGAAGAGAAAAAATAATAAATAGCCTAGAGAGAGAAATAACAGACTACTTAGTTGAATTATCATCTTATGACTTACCTGTAACAGATAGCAAGAACTTAAGTGCCACTTTCCATGTTATAAATGACATTGAAAGAATTGGTGATCATGCTGAAAATATAGTTGAATTGGCTACTGATAAAATAAACAATAATATTTCTATTGGTACTGATGCAAAAAATGAATTAATAGCTATGTACGAGAAGACTTTAGAAGCTTTAACTTTAGCCATTGAAAGCTATAAGAATGAAGATAATAAAGAAGCATTAAATATTAAAGAGATAGAAGAATCCATAGATAAATACGAAAAAGATCTTAGAGAAAATAATATTAGAAGATTAAATGAACACTCTTGCTCTGCAAACTCAAGTACAATTTTCCTTGATTTAATAAGTAACTTAGAGAGAATTGGAGACCATTCAAATAATATTGCAGATGCAGTGAGTAAAAGATAGAGAAAAGGGAAGAAGGTAATTGGGTTAATCAAGATAATAGAGATAATCAGGTGAATTAGGTTAATAGAGATAACCAGGATAATCAAGATAATAGAGATTAGGAGGAGAAATTGCTTTGCAATTTCTCTTTTTTTAGGTAAGAGAAGGTACAAGCAGTGCTTCCCACAGTTTGGGTAAGAGAAGGTACTAGGTAAAAAGGTAAGAAGATAATTAAGATAATCAGGATAATCAGGTTAATCAATATAATAGAGATAATCAGGTGAATTAGGTTAATAGAGATAACCAGGTTAATCAGGATAATAGAGATTAGGAGGAGAAATTGCTTTGCAATTTCTCTTTTTTTTAGGTAAGAGAAGGTACAAGCAGTGCTTACCACAGTTTAGGTAAGAGAAGGTACTAGGTAAAAAGATAAGAAGATAATTAAGATAATCAGGATAATTAGGTTAATCAAGATAATAGAGATAATCAGGATAATCAGGTGAATTAGGTTAATTAAGATAATCTGGATAATCAAGATAATTAGGTTAATTAAGATAATTAAGTTAAACGGGTGAATACGGAGGAGGAGGAAACTTTGCTATAGCAAAGTTTCAGACCTCTAAATCCTAATTTTTTAAAATTGTTTACTTTAAGTTAGATAGATTATTCTAGGAATAATATCAAATATTAAAGATGTTGATAATAAAATTATTCCACTTATAATTTGATATTTATAATATTCAGGATACTTATTTTTCATACCAATTCCTCCTAGGATGGCTAAAATGCAAACTATACTAAACATTAGTGTATTAGAAAAACTACCGTTGCTTAAATTTGCTATAAAGCTTTCACCTCTAAAGCTTAAAAACACTATAACTAATGAAGCTATAATTGAAAAGGCCAAAATAAACTTTCCTAAATTCTTATAAGATTTCTGTTCCATATACTCCCCCATTTTAGAATATTCAACAATAAATTATAATACCATTGCTCAATTCTTTATATTCTTATTATACACGCCTCATGGATATTAATTCCAGCAAAAAAAAGAACTTTGCCATAAGCAAAGTTCATCCCTATCTTTATTATCATTATTCTCTCTTTTAACTTTCTTACCTCTCTTATCCCTCTTACCTCTGTTATCTTTATTCTCTCTTCATAAAATAATTTTGCCTTAAGCAAAGTCATTTTAAATATATCCTCCATCCACTCTAAGGATTTGTCCTGTAATATAGCTTGAATCATCTGAACATAAAAATACTGCTGTCTTTCCTATTTCTTCAGGTAGTCCAAACCTTCCAACTGGGATCTCATTTTCTAGTTCTTCTCTTTCCTCTTGACTTAAAAATGAATTCATCTTTGTATCTATAACACCTGGTGCTATAGCATTAACTCTTATATTAGATGGAGCCATTTCCTTTGCTAAGGCTTTTGTGAATAAATTTAATCCACCCTTTGATGTAGAATATAAAACTTCACAGGAAGCTCCTACTTCTCCCCACATAGAAGAAATATTTAAAACTGCCCCACCTTTACCAAGCATATGAGGTATTGCTAACTTTGTAAGATACATTGCTCCTAAAAGATTTGTGCTAATTAATCCTTCAATATCTTCTCTTGTAGCATCCATAAATAATCCTAATGTACTTCTTGCTGCATTATTTACAACTATATCAACCTTACCAAAATGCTCTAAAGTTTTATTAATTATCTCCTCTGCTCCTTCAAAAGAAGAAACATCCCTCTTTATGGCATATGCTACTACCCCTAGTTCTCTTAAAACTTCTAGTGTTTCCTTTGCCCCTTCTTCATCTTTAGAGTAATTAATTACAACGCTAGCTCCCTCTTTTCCTAATTCAATAGCTATAGCTCTTCCTATTCCTCTTGAGGCACCAGTAATAATGGCTACCTTACCTAATAACTTTGACATCTTTCTTTACCCATCCTTACTTTAATGTATCTATTAAAAATCTTAATGCATTCTTATAGTATATTTTTTCTATTTCATCTATTGTAAAACCTTCTTTTTCTAAGGCTTGTGCTAATTTCCCCATTTCAGAAGCATCTTTAATTTCCACTTCATTTCCTATACCATCAAAATCACTACCTAATGATATAACATCTATTCCACCAACATTTTTTATGTGCTTAATATGTGAAACCAAGTCCTTTATTTGAGTAACTTTTTCATAGCCAACAAAGTCTGCACAGAAGTTAATTCCCATAACTCCACCTTTTTCTGATAACTTTTTAATCATATCATCAGTTAAATTTCTTGGGTGTCTTTTTATACTTCTGCTATTTGAATGTGTTACTATAAATGGTTTCTTACAATTTTCCACTAGATCATAGAATCCTCTATCTGAAAGATGCGATGCATCAGGAACTATTCCTAACCTCTCCATCTCCTCCACCATTTCTATACCTTTAGGTGTAAGGCCCTTATCCTTATATAAAAATTCATAGTTAGGGTATCCTAAACTATTTTTATAGTTCCATGTTAATGTAATAAATCTAACTCCATAATCATAGACCTTTTGAAGATTATCTATATTTCCTTCAAGAGTTTCTCCCTCTTCTATTGAAAGAAATGCTCCTATCTTTTTATCCTTTTCAGCCTTTGATAATTCCTCTACATTCCTAACTAAAGTTATATCCTTTTTATTCTTGGCTAACTCTTTTTCTAGGTTTCTATACATAATTTGAAACTCTAAAAATGGATTTTTAACTTCTCCTATGTCTATAAAAAATGCAAATACTTGAGCTAAGGCTCCACCCTTTTTCATCTTTTCAATATCAATTTTAAAACTATTACTTTTTAGTCCACCATTTTCATATAGCATTCTACCAGCTGTATCACAATGTAAATCAATATACTTCATAGCTATTTCCCCTTTTTTTGTTTACTCTTCTACATATTTTAGGTATTCCTCAACTCTTTCTGGACCTCCTAAAATATTTCTTCTTATGTATAAGGTGTTATCATCTCTAACATCTATTATCCATTTAACTAATGCAATAAGTCCACTATTAATTTCTATTGTACTTATAGAATAGGGTAAAACGCAACAGCCATCATTAAAATACAAGCCTTTTCCTAACTTAGGAAACCTACTTTCATGAGTATGTCCACAAATAATAAATTTATTATACTCTTTACTCCACTCCGCTAATTTCTTATCTACTTTACCACCTTTTTTATAGTTATTAGCTGGACTAGTTGGAGCTTTAAACCCTGCAATACCCTCCATATATTTCCAAAGGTGCCTTACTAAAAACTTGCTTACAGGTGCAAATTCATAATTCATAAAATCTAGCTGATGTCCATGGGTTATAAATATCTCCTTCTTACTTGGTTCATGTCTTAAAACTATACTTTCTTTAAATTTAATATTATCCAATAAATATATTAAGTCTTCACCAAAAGCCCTATCTATTTTATGGAGATTTCTTTTTTGCTTTTCTAAATATTCTTTAGATGCTTTCTTACTATCATGGTTCCCATAGAGCATATGAAGTCTCCCAAGTTTATTAAATTTATTTAATATCTGAAAAACATCCCTATAATTATAAGAAATATCTCTATACCATTTATTTTTCCATAGTTCATCTCCATCTCCTGCTTCAATAAGTGTGTATCCTTCTTTATAATAGTAATTTAATGCTGCTACATATATATTTTTATTGTTCATTAATGAATCAGCATAGCTTCCATCTCCTCTATGAACATCGCTAATAACAACTATTTTGGATTCCCTATCAAAGGGTATTCTACCACTTATATTGTATAGCTTTAACAATTTATTAGGAGTCATACTATCCCTTCTTATAATTACTCATTATAGCATTATATGAAAAAACATATAAAGAGTGAGTGTCCATAATGCAAAAGGAGAAACTGCAAAGCAATTTCTCCTTTAAATATTTAACTATTCATCCTTTATTATTAAGCTTATTTCTCCAGTTTCAAGGGTCTTTTTAACATCAATAACTCTTTGATTACTTGATCCTCTGTATTTTAGTTTTATGTCCCTATTTTCTAACTGAAAGCGTCCATCAATAAGAACATCAACTTCCTCAAGAATTCTTCTCTTCTTTTCATCATTAATTATATTTTCATAAATATAACCTGACCAAAGCCAAATATCTTTCCCTGTTTCTTCTTTAACTCTTTTTAAAAGATTTACTAAAGAATCATCCATAATTTGTTCCATTGGCTCTCCACCTAGAATGTTTACTCCCTTAATATTAGGATTTTTAACATAGGATAAAAACTCATCTTCTATCTCTTTTGTCCAAAGCTCTCCACTATTAAAATCTTGAAGATCTCTGTTAAAACATCCTTCACAGTTATTTGTACATCCTGTAACAAAAAGAGTTGTTCTTATATCTGGTCCATTTGCCACATCAAATTTTCTTATCTTTGCATATCTCATGAAAACACCTTCTTATAAATGAAGTACTCTATCTCCTATTTCAGCCGTTCTTCCTTTATTCCAGAAATTGGTACCTATGTAACCACAAGTTCTTCTCATTACTTGCATTTCGCTTTCTTCTCTATTTCCACATGATGGACAGTACCACTCTAAGTTTTCATCCAACTTAATTTCTCCTGTATATCCACAACTATAGCATATATCAGGTTTTGTATTGATTTCGGCATATTGAATATTGTGATAAATGAAGTTAATTAAGCTTTCTACAGCTTCTACATTTCTTGTTAAATCAGGTACTTCAACATATGAAATACAACCACCTAAACTAATACCATGGAATTGAGATTCAAACTTAAGCTTAGAGAAAGCATCTATTTCCTCACATACATGAACATGATATGAGTTTGTATAATAAAGTCTGTCTGTTACATTCTTTATTTCTCCAAATCTAGCTTTATCTAATCTACAGAATCTATAAATTAAGTTTTCTGCTGGTGTTCCATATAAACCAAAACCTAATCCTGTTTCATTCTTCCACTCATCACATGCATCCTTCATATGATTCATAACTTCAAGTGCAAACTCTTCTCCTTCTGGAGTTGTATGGCTTACCCCTAACATTGCTTGAACCATTTCATGGATTCCTACATATCCAAGTGATAATGTTGAATATCCTTCATTAAGAAGCTTGTCTATAGCTTCACCCTTCTCAAGTCTAGCAATTGCACCATGTTGCCAGTGAATTGGTGAAACATCTGAAACTGTACCTAATAACATATTATGTCTTGTTATTAATGCTTCCTTACATAAAGCCAATCTTTGGTCTAAAAGTTCCCAGAATAACTCCATATCACCATTTGCTATAATACCTATTTGTGGAAGGTTAAGGCTTATAACACCTTGATTGAATCTTCCATACCACTTATAATCTCCATTTCCATCCTTCCAAGGACTTAAGTGAGATCTACATCCCATTGGTGGGAATGTATTTCCTTCATAGTTCATTCTCATAATCTTAGCTGATTGATAATCAGGTACTAATCTCTTTGCAGTACATTCTGCAGCAAGCTTAGTTATGTAATCATACTTTCCACCTTCTAGGCAGTTATGCTCATCTAAAAGATATACTAATTTAGGGAAGGCTTCACCTATTTCTTGTCCCTTATAGTTCTTCATACCTTCAAGTCTTTGTTTAATCATTTCTTCACATATTAATGCCATTTCCTCTTCATATTCATTACCTTCTTCAATTTCAAGGTAAATTGTACTAAATGGCGCTTGTCCGTTAGTTGTTTGAAGAGTTGAAAGTTGATATCTTATAGTTTGTACTCCATCTCTTAAGTCTTTCATCTTCATGTCATTAGCTAAATCTTTTGCTAATTCTTCATTATTGTATTTTTCCATATAGAATTTATAATACTTGTCGTATGTAACTCTTAAGAACTTAGCTAAATGCTTAATTGTTATACTTTGACCACCATATTGGTTAGATGCAACTTGAGCAATAATTTGTGTAGTTACTGTACAAGCTGTACCAAATGATTTTGGTGATTCTACTAATTTATCATTTATAACTGTACCATTGTTTAGCATGTCCTCAAGATTTATAAGACAACAATTGAATATTGGTGATAGAGTATAATCCATATCATGCCAGTGAATTGCACCTTCATCATGAGCTTGTACTAGATGTGGTGGAATTAATCTTCTTCTTGATATATCCTTAGATACTTCCCCTGCAATTAAATCTCTTTGAGTTGCAGCTATTACAGAATTCTTATTGGAATTTTCCTTTAGTACATCCTCATTTGTCTTTTGAATTAACCCTAATATACTTTCATCTGTTGTATTAATATTTCTCTTAAATGATTGAACAGCTCTATACCCCTCATATGATTTAGCTGTTATTGATTGACCATAATGCACTAGTCTTTCATAAACATAAGATTCAATTTTATAAATTGTTGGAGTCTCATTTTCATCCTTAAAATAATTCTCTGCATCATTTGCTATTAATTTTGCTATATCTGGTAAATAAATACCACTTCCATGTTTCATAGCCTTTAAAATAGCCTCTCTAATCTTGTGTTTGTTGAATTCAACTATGCTTCCATCTCTTTTTATTACTTCCATGTACATTCCCCTTACAATAAATTACCTCTTATGGTTTAATATGTTTATTTTTATAAATTAACTAAAGCTATTATAACTTATAAAAAAATAGTTTTCAGAAATTAAATTAATAGATATTTATAACTATTTTCATCTTTCTTCGTTTTTCTATTATTTTTGCTAATTATTGCACTATATCGTCATTTGCACAAAATATCGGGTTATGATACGAAAAATTCACTATATATTGTGGTATCCCCTAAACCAGCACTATACATTGGGGGTGAACTAAAAACCTCTATTTTTACCCAATCCTTTAACATAGTTGACTACATTATTTATAGTAGTATAATGTTCTACATTGACTATTTATCATTATGGAGGGATGGCATATGAATTCATTTATAATAATATTACTTGGAATTGTTTTTTTAATGACACTAGGATACTACATAAGCTCTTTATATTCTGTTCATTATAAAACTGTATGGAAAAACAAATCAAATATTAAATATAGAGTAAAAACTAGTTCAATAACTTCTTACGCTCCTTTATTTGGTTTAATCCTAGCAACAATAATATTTGCTTTCTATTTTAGAAATTCTGGGTACAGTCCTATAATTACTGGAGCAATGGTTATAATTACTATTGTAGTTGGACTACTAATAAGATTAAGTATTAAAGAACTTTACTTTTTTGATACTTACTTAGTTTTTAAAAATAACTATATTGAATACTCAGAAATGGTCAACTTATTATTAAAAAGGAATCCTAAAAATGGAGCATATGAAATGGAAGTAACAACTAAGACTGACCTTGTATCTTGTAAGATAAATGTAGAAGATAGTAAATCTACTATTAAAGACATTAAGGTTATACTACCTAAAAACATAAAAATTAAAGAAGTAGATTGTAAAAATAAATAGAAAAAAGCGTCGCATTTTTTGCGACGCTTTTTTAAGTAGGATGAAACACGAAACCAAAGAAATTTTATCAATTGCTTGCTACAACCTTATGATAACATAGCATTGTTAAATCAAATTACATCTTTGTAAACTAATTGTAATATTGAGGTTAAATCCTATAGCCTACCAGCTTGATCCACTTCCACCACCAGTTCCTCCTCCTGAGAAACCTCCACCCGAGAAACCTCCATCAGAAGAACTTGTATTATGAGATCCCACAGTATCAGATACTGAATTCATATTAGTACTAATTATCCTAAGCATACTATAGCTATTTAAATCTGTATACCCTGTATAATATGGTGATTTATCTACTTCTATGCCCTCAAATTTATCAGCCCATTTATCTGTTATATTTAGTACTTGAGCATAAGGAAGTATATTATAAAAATAATTTGGATTTTCTTCTAGTAAGGCTTCTAACCTTTCTTTTTCTGCTGTTTCTAAAAATTTTCTGAATCCTAATATTTTTTCTAATATCTTTCTTCCATATTCACTTCTCTTTGGTAAAAGTCCTGCCATAATAATTATTGAAAAAATACATATAGCTACTACAATATCAGTTATAGCATAGGATCCTATCTTAAAGATTAATACTATAATAAAGGCTGATAATAAATATATAAATAAAGCAATAAAAAATCCTAATTTAGCTTTATTAGTAACAATTCTATTTAAATTATTTACGTTTAAAGCATAAATTATAATATACACAATACTTATTATTCCAGCTGATATTAAAGATAATCCAATTACATCTCCATTAGTTAAATTGCTTGTATACTTGGCAGAGATATAGAACAATACCATTGGAATAAATGATATGAATAATAACAACACTGAAATCTTTCTTGATTTTGCATCTGTTAGCTTCTTTCTTTTACCTTTAAATACTGATTGAACTGAATTAATAGCTGAGGAGATTTTATTTTCTAACTCTCCATTCCTTAGCTTAGCTTCTGTTACCTCATTACTTTTCTTAAATAGCCCTTTAAACAAAGTATGTTCATACTTTTTATGCTCACTATCTAGTTCACTGATTTTTATCAATTTAAACTCATTATTCTCATCAAAATTGATTTCTAAATGACCTTCACTTGCCCAAAGATAAATTAATGAAGTAATATCCTTAGGTGTACAACTATTTTTATAGGCATAAGCCAATTCTGCACTATTCATTCCATCTGGAGGATAAAACTCTAACTCTAGTTCGTATCTCCTTTTTTCTTTAAATACTAAAAATAAAATTCCTGAAATTATTACTACTATAAATGATAAAATAATAGTTTTTATTTCTGACTTATCCATCTCTCTTGTAAATAAACTATTATCACAGTCTATTGATATAAATACCTTTTCTCTTGGATGAATAGTATTTGTATTATTAAATGTAACCTTATTATTCTCTCTAGCTAGGGTATATCTATCCTTATTACTACCAATGCCTCTATCTAAAAAGTTTACCAAAGCATTTTCTATAGGAACCTCTGATTCTACATTTACAATAAGATTATCAACCTTACCTTCGTAATTATTACTCTTTAAACCTAAATAGATATCATCTGCAAGTCTTGGCCTAACCTTATAAGATACCTTAACCTTATATACTCCAACTTCTTTAGGAACATAAATTGAAGAGTATTTTTCTGACACTTTAAATTGGGAATTATCACAGCTTAATTCACTTATCTTATTATATTTATTATCATCCCATATCTTTATTTCATTTGATCCAAAATCATAGTTTTGTGATGTAACCTTTATTTCAAATTCTCTTTCTACCAAGTATTCCTTTTCTTTTGTAATCTTAATATTAACTATTTCATCATTTATATTGAAGGGATATTTTCTTTCTTTTACATTTTTAAATGTCCCTTCTTCTAACCTTGCATTTATAGTTATCCCATTATTTTCTTTAATTTCTTTTGTAGATTCAATTATAATTTCGTTATCTTTAACTGTATATTTAGAAAGCTTATTTTCTTTACTTCCATATTCCCCATCTGTTAAGGTAATATTCTCTAGCTTTCCTCCTTTAGGATACGTTATATTTGATCTAAAGCTTTCAACTCTTGTATCCCAAGTTGGCAATAGATTTAAATAAATATAGTCTCCATCAACTTCTTCATCATCATAATAATTTAGGGTATATTTTATTATATATCTTTTGTCTCCATCTATAGTTTCATCTTCATCACCTATTTTTAAACTTACATTCCCTGATTCCTTAGTTGATTCATAGGGTGCCCCTATTACAGAAATATCTGAAATACTACATTCCTCTGTACCTGATGAAGTAGTTATATCTCTTTTAATGCCATGTCTGTCTTCATTAAAGTAAACATCTATTGTTTCTGTTATAAAAAACTGTCTCTTATCATTAACCTCCACATCCACTTGCATATTTTTTATATAATATCCTTCATCTTCTGCTTTGGGCCTTACTTCTACAATGTTAATGATAAAAATACTAATTAAAACTGATATTATTACCCCTTTTAGCTTTTTCATATCAATCCCCACTTTTTATTATTTTTGACTATATTTTACCACAAAAAAGGTGGAGTGGATATTTATTTCCCTTGTTCCGTCGCAAGCTCCAAGTCACATGGAAACAAATATCCACCCCACGTGTACTAAAGGTAAGGAAATTATAAAATTACTATCCTTGATTTTATATTTTTTTAATATGAAATTATAATAATACCTTTGAGTTATAGTCAATTGAAATTTTATACTTTCCTAGACATCAAAAAAAGAGGAATTGCTTTGCAACTCCCCTCCATTAATTATTTATATTAATAATTTTCTGCTTTTACTTGGAAATATGATTGTGGATGAGCACATACTGGGCATACATCTGGAGCCTTCTTCCCAATACAGATATGTCCACAATTTGAGCATTGCCAAATTACATCTTCATCCTTAGAGAATACTAAATCTCCTTCTATATTAGCTAAAAGCTTTCTATATCTTTCTTCATGTTCCTTTTCAATTGCAGCAACGCCTTCAAAAAGCTTAGCTATATGTTCAAAGCCTTCTTCTCTTGCTTCTTTAGCAAATTTATCATACATGTCTGTCCATTCGTAGTTTTCTCCATCAGCTGCATCACTTAAATTAGTAGTAGTTTGTCCAATTCCATCATGTAATAACTTAAACCAAAGCTTTGCATGTTCCTTTTCATTTTTTGCAGTTTCTTCAAAAATAGATGCTATTTGAACATAACCATCTTTCTTAGCTTTAGATGCATAATACATATACTTATTAGTTGCCATTGATTCGCCTGCAAAGGCTTCCATTAAATTAGCTTCTGTTTTTGTACCTTTTAAATCCTTCATTAAAATCACCTCGTTAATTATTTAAATTTCTTTTTTCCAAAGACCATGTAAATTACAGTATTCATATGCTTCAATTACTTTTTCATCATCACCTATAACAAACTCTGCTTTTGGTTCATCACTTGGTGATAAATATTTCTTTTGAACACCCTTATCAGTTTTTAGATATATCCATTGTATATAATGAGCTTCCACCATTGGATGTAAAGTGCTTCCTACAACTACCTCTACTTTATTACCATCAATATTGACAACAGGAACATGTTTTTCTACTGCACCATCTGTTGTGTTAGCCTTTAACTCACTCATCTTTTCACCACAACAAACTATAGATACTCCTGATTCTCTTATTACTTCAACGATATTACCACAATGTTTGCAAATTAAAAATTTTGTTTCCATAATCTTTCCTCCTTTTTTCTCTATTTCTACTTTATATTACTAATTTTAACACAAAATTCTGAATATTTTATTAATATACTGTTAATTATATTATTCAAGACATAAAAAAATACCTATAGAATTCCTCCATAGGTATTTTTGACTAGATAGTTCCTATTTTAATTGCATCCTTTTGAACCTTATCTGGATCTGTTGGCTTTAAGTTTTCATGTACCTCATCCATTCTAAGTTCCGTCTTAACCACATCTTGAATTTCTTTGTTATACACATTCTTATCATTCATAATTTAATCCCTCCCTAAGGATAGGATGTCCATTTATTTATTCCTTTATCCTTTAAGTATATAACTTAATCTTTTTTCATTTATAGCTGTCATTTTGCTTTCTTTAAGCCAGTGATTATTACAGCCACACTCCTCTAAGATAACACACTGAGGAATAAATCCTAACCTTAATGCCTTCCATCCTCCAGAGATTAAATTTAGCACACAAGCTATTCCTATTATTCCTATCTTATCATTTTTTTCTCTTTTTGCATTTAATAAATTTGTTTCATGTGATATAATATATACCTTAAAATCTAAACTTTTTCCTAAGATTGTTAACTTATTTATATTGCATTCTTTTGAGCATCTTTTACATACATCTCCAAGTTTTTCTTTTGAACTAGGGCATGGCTTTAAAGTTTGTTTCATTCAAGCTGGTGCAAAGACAATTTTTTCTTCACATCTTAAAAATTTTTCTTTATATACCTTATTTAATATTTCAGCACAAACCATATTAAAAATGTACTGTATTTCTCCCTTGCCACAATAAATTATATCCTCTTTGTTTCTATGTATTAATTCATATGTACTTAAATAACTCTTTACACCTGATATATACTCTCCTAAATAATACTGACCTTCCTTTAGAAGATATTCCCCTTCCTTTAAAGCAAACATTAAAACTTTTCCTACATAATTAGAATCTTTTTCACATAAAAAATCCATCCATATGTTAAGCCTAAAGACTTCTTCTTTAAAATCACCTGTACATTCCAACCAAGATAGGATCTTCTTAAATAAATCTAAATCTAATTCTTTAATTTTTTTCTTTTTTAATAAATTCTTAAGTATTGCTCTACCTTTTATAATATCTACTTTTTCTTTTATTCTTTCTTTATCCCTTAAGGAATTTAACCATTTAAAAATTCCACTCCACTTAGGATTGAAACCATAGGCATATTCACTATACTCCATAAGAATTACACCAATAAATAATAATTCTACTGCATATTCCTCTTTAGTCCTTAAAGCTTCTACTTTGTTTTTCACTATATACTCCATAAAGTCTTGTAGATATTCCTTTCCATTTTGAAAAACATCTAAAATTACTTTCTTGCTTAACCTTTCAGCTTTTTCGTAATAGTTATTTGAAGCAGCTTGTCCCCCTTTCAATGAATATGTTATGGAACTCATGATACACCTTCCTTTATATAATATTTAAACTATGTCCTTTAACATATATTACTCTTTTTGAAAACACCCCATGAACTACAGTGATAACCTCCCCCCTCTGTTATAGATAAATAATTTGCTTTAACAAAAAACTTTATTTCACGTTTATTATTAAAACCAGTAGCATATACTGTAAATCTAGTAAATTGATGTTCAGTTTCAACAGTTGCTATCCCTGAACAAACACCTGTTAGACTTGTTTCTATACCAAATAAACATTCAATAAAAAATAATGATATTAAGTAGATAGCATAATATGCGCTTATTCTTCTACATCTTATGATAAACCTTGTTTCCTCGTGAGGAGAAAACCAAATTTTAAATCTCCAATAAAATTAATCTACCAATTTTTTTAATTTCTCTTCTCTACCATATTAATAATCACCCCTTATTTCTAATTAATTCTATAATTAAAAATAAATACCTTTAACTCTAAATATAAAAAAGCCACACTAGTTTACTAGCATGGCTCTTATCTTACAATAATATTATTTTGCTTCTTTTGAAGCAGGTAATATTACTTCTACTTCCACATGTGGTCTTGGAATTACATGTACTGAAATTAATTCTCCAACACGTTGTGCTGCAGCTGCACCTGCATCTGTAGCAGCCTTAACAGCTCCAACATCTCCTCTAACCATTACAGTTACTAATCCTCCACCAACATATTCTTTTCCTATTAAATATACGTTTGCAGCCTTAACCATTGCATCTGCTGCTTCTATTGATCCTACTAATCCTTTTGTTTCAATCATTCCTAATGCATCATATTTCATTTTTAAATCCTCCTAAAATATTAATAAATTTATTTATTATAATTTTTTTATTATAATCTACTAATGTTTAACAATTTCAACCTTTGATTTAGAATTAATTCCCATAGCATTTACTTCTTCAATATCCAAGTGACACTCAAGCTTTGAAGCATCATTGGCTCTTATTGCTACATTATTGAAAATTCCACCTCTTATTGTGTCAAACTTTATTGATACAATTTCGCCATCATGAACTCCTAGTTCTCTTGCATCGCATGGAGTCATGTGTATATGTCTTTGAGCTACTATTAATCCCTCTTTAATTTGTGTTGCTCCCTTTGGTCCTACTAAGGTTACTCCAGGAGTATTTGCTAGGTCTCCAGATAATCTTGGATAAGCAGCTGTTCCTAACTTAACACAATCTCCTGCTAAAACTTCTACTTGTGTTTTGCTCCTTATTGGTCCAAGAATCCTAACTTTCTCTATAGCTCCTTTAGGGCCACAAATAGTAATAGTTTCTTTGCAAGCATATTGACCTGGTTGAGATAAATCTTTAATTTTAGTTAACTTATATCCTTTACCAAATAACATATCTAAGTCTTCTTGAGATAAGTGAGCATGTCTATTAGATACTCCAACAGGTATCTCAAATGCCTTAGGCTCTATTACTTCTTTTCCTTGGTTATTCTGTATAGCTTCAACTAAAAGCTTTAATACAGCCTCGTATTTATCCATCTATTTTGCCCCTTTCATAGCGGCAACGATTTGATTAACTAAATTTCTTATTTCTTCATTATTCTCAGTATCATTTGCAGCTTTACATTTTTCTGTATTGCATTCATTATTAGATAGTCTTTGCGCTGCAGCAAAAATTTCTGCTGGACTCATATTTAAACTTTGATTGTTCACTGAATGGCAATTTTCTTCAGTCTTTATACAATTAAATGTTGGATCTGTTGATGCTAATGTTGCACAATCCTTTAATCCATAAGCTACTCTCTTAACATTAATTAAGTGTCTTGGAGTTACATTCTCAGAAACTGAGCTTCCACCCCATGTTCCACATCCTAATGTAAATGATGGCATAAGTCCTGTACTTGCACCTGTTCCACCTTGTGTACCTCCAGTGTTAACCAAAATACGTGATGCTGGTTTTCTAGCAAACTTCATCACTATATTTCTATCTTCAGTATGAAGACTCATAGTATGACCAATTCCGTTTTGAAGCAACTTAATGCTTAATTCACATGCTTCTTGATCATCTTTAACTGTATAGAACCCAAGAACTGTTGTTAATTTTTCAAATGATAGAGGATATCCTTCTCCAACACCCTTTTGTTCACCAATAAGTACTTTTGTTCCTTGTGGAATACTTATTCCAGCTGCATTAGCTATTACTTGTGGGGATCTACCAACAAATTTAGCATTCATTGCATGTCCATTTTTGAACAGTAGTCTACAAACTTTTTCAGTTTCTTCATCTGTCATGAAGTAAGCACCTTGCTTTTTAAACTCTTCTACAACTAAGTCATGATTACATTCTTCACAAATTATAGATTGTTCTGAAGCACATATTGTACCATTATCAAAAGTCTTACTTGCCATAATGTTTCTTACAGCTTGTTGAACATTTGCAGTTCTTTCTATATAAGCAGGCGAATTACCTGCACCTACTCCTAAAGCTGGTTTACCAGCACTATATGCTGCCTTAACCATTGCAGGACCACCTGTTGCTATAATTAATGACACTTCCTTACTCTTCATTAATTCATTAGTTGCTCCTAGAGATGGCTTAGTTATGCACCCAACAATATTCTTTGGTGCACCTGCCTCTACTGCAGCATCATGCATTAATTGAGCTGCCTTTATAGTACATTTTGCAGCTGATGGATGTGGTGAAAATACTATAGCATTACGTGATTTTATAGCTATTATTGATTTAAATATTGTTGTTGATGTTGGATTAGTTGAAGGAACAATTCCCATTACTAGTCCAACTGGTTCAGCAACTTCAATTATTTTATTGACGTTATCTTCATTTATTACACCTATAGTCTTCATATCTTTAATTGAATCGTATAAAACTCCAGATGCTAAATGATTCTTAAATGTCTTGTCTTCAACTTTACCAAAACCAGTCTCTTCAACAGCCATCTGTGCTAAGCATGCCGCATTTTCCTCAGCTACCCTAACCATATTACATATTATTTTATTAATTTGTTCTTCTGTATAATCTGCAATAATGTCAGTAGCTGCTTTCCCAAGTCTAGCTAAATCTCTTGCTTCTTGTATAGAACATAAATCCTTATCAAAATTTTGCATTTTTCTTCCTCCTTATTTCAGACTCAAATGTTATTTCTTTTCATAGTATAATTTAAACTTCTCAATCAAGACGTTTTTGTTTGCTTTAGAAATTTGTCTTCCTACTATTTCAAACTTGTTATACTCACGTGCTAAGTTTCTTAGCTTCGTAACCTTAAGTTTTCCTAAAGTAGCAATGGTTTCTTCTAACCCATTTTCTTGCACAAGCTTATCTACATCTTCTTTATGAAATTTACTAATATCATTAACTATAATTAAATTTTCATCGTCTACTAATTCGCTTTCTTCTGATATAACAGTTGTGATACTTTCTGTATTATCTTCTAAAGGAGTATCATTCTTAATAATATCTGTATCAGTAGTACTATCTTCTTTTGTTTCTTCTCTCTCTTGTATTGTTTTAGTTTCAATTATCATACCTAATTCATTATGAGGTCTAGGAATTACATGATTTGAAATTAAGAATTCACTACCTAATTTCTTTACAGCAGCAATACCAGCCTCTATGGAAGCTTTTACAGCTCCAACATCTCCTGTTATGGTAATTGTAACTAATCCACCACCTACATATGATTTTTCAAGGATACTTACATCTGCTGCCTTTACCATAATATCGGCACCCTCAACAGCTGCAATTAATCCCTTTGTTTCTAGTAAACCTAATGCCTGCATAGATTAGTCCTCCTTTTAATGCCACTATAAAAGATCAGCCCAGTTTGCAGGATATGTTGCATAGAATATTTTTGCTTTGTCAGGTGAACCCCAAACTACTTTAGATCCTGAAGGTACAAATAACACATCTCCCGCATGGGCAGTATATGTTTTACCATTTAGTTCAACAGTTAATGTCCCTTCAATTACATAATCAATCTCTTCATAAGTTAGTTCCCAATCAAATCTTGATTTTTCAATTACTAAAAAACCAGCACTCATTTTTGATTCTTCTTTACTTACTAATTCTTGATAATGAGCATTTGCATCTGGATTCCCTGTATCAAACACATCCAACTTTACTGTGTTACCTCTAACTATTTTAAGACCATTGACATCGCATTCTGATTCATATGGAAGATTCTCTCCCTTTAAACATTTAAGAACTTCTTGTAAAAGGCCTTTATTCATCATAGCTTTAAACAACTTTAACATGGCTTCAGAATCTAAATCACTATCTGATAAATTTAAATTAATATTTGATTTTAATTCACACCCTTGGCTTTCTGTTGTTAATTCTATGCTCTTATTTTTTGCCAAGTCTTTTGCAGATGGAGTTATAATCATATCACTGGTAACATAAAATTTTGTTTTTCCTGTTTTTATGAACTCTTCCATCTCTTTTACACATATTAACTTTTTCATTTACTCACTTCCTTTCAATGTATAACTGAAATTTATATAAAATCACAGTCATCATCAATGATGCCCACAACTACTGCATCTACCGGAATATTATCATCACCAAGCATTCTACGTGCTGCGGAACCAGTGCTTACAATAACTCTGTCACCAATACCTGCACTAA
Source organism: Clostridium sp. 1001283B150210_160208_E6 (assembly GCF_015669365.1). Taxonomy (NCBI): domain Bacteria; kingdom Bacillati; phylum Bacillota; class Clostridia; order Eubacteriales; family Clostridiaceae; genus Clostridium; species Clostridium sp. 1001283B150210_160208_E6. The sequence continues at coordinate 284,057 of NZ_JADPAA010000001.1, forward strand.
TTATATCCACTACTATTAACCTTCTACCTGCTTCTGTACCACCTATTACCTCAGCAAGCATAAATTTTAATCCATTTAATGATTCGGCCTTTCTAGTAGCCCATACATTGTCTATTAGTTTAGCTGTAATCATATTATCTTTCCCTCTTTCAACTTGAGCTTTATTTCGTTAATGGCAGATTCTACTGATGATATATCTCCAAATATAGCAAGTAGTATCATATGTTGAGGGCAATTTCCTTTAATATCCTCAACTGTAACATCAACTGCTTTATCTGCAATATCTGATGCATAAATCATATCTATAAGTTTTCCTTGTACTAATCCTATTGCACCAATATTATCTAAATCAGTTTTACAACCTGTCCCCATTCTTCTTCTAAGAATATTTTTTGTGCTCTCAGAAGGTGATTTAATAATTCTGAAATCCACTTCTTCACACTCTCCTTATTCAATAATTTCTTGAGTACAGCTTAATGCTATTCCAAGTGGGGTCACAAACATAGGATTCTTAGGCTTATGTGTATATATACCAATTTGTTTTTGTATAACATCCTCAATTCCTGTCAAGCAACATGTTCCTCCTACAAGAGATATTCCATCAACATCATATCCTTTTACATGTTGATTAATTATTGATGCTACTTTTTCAATAACTGGCTTTAAAACTGGTAAAAGTTCTTTATGATTATTATTGTCTCTCTTAAACTCATCTGCTTTAGCAAAAGGCATTCCATAAGCACCTGAAATAACTAATGAAAAATGTGTACCTCCTGTAGGTTCATCAACTACATGAACAACTTTCCCATCCTTCAGAATAGATATTCCTGTTGTTCCTCCCCCTATATCTACAACCGCTCCATTTTGTATTTTTAAAACTTCATTAGCTGCAGTAGGTTCATCAAGAAGGTTTGTTAATTCAAATCCAGCAGCTTGAACAACATTTTTTATAGCTCCAGAATCTAAAGCATCTGTTCCTGGTGGAATAGCAGCAGCTGCATAAATTAATTCTGCATTAATTTTTTCTTCTATTTCTTTTTTCAACTCTCTAACAATTCTTACTGCTCCTAAATAATCTACTACCATGCCATCACGAACAACATCCGCATATCTATATGCACCAGCTACTGGTTTATAATTTTCATCTAAAACTGCTAAAACTATGCAAGCTGTACCTAAATCAACACCTGTATAATACGTAGAAGTTCCCCCTACTTTAGGTGACTCTATTACATGTTCAAACTCTTCAACGAGATTATCACAATATTCAAAAGCTATACTTTTCTCTGACATCTCTCTCCTCCTACTGTTATACAAATCATCTGGGATATACTATTTATAATTGAATTAACATTCTTTATAATTTCATTTCCTGTCTGACTTTCATCATGCTCATAACTTTCACTAATTTCTAAACTTACTTCTCTTAAAGCACATCTTAATAAATGAAGTTTTAATATTTCCTTACCTTTTTCAAGTTGTATATGAAACTCAGTAATTTCAAAACAGTCTTCTATATTATCAAAGAAATTTTCTTTGGATATTCCACTACATTCTTTAACTTCAATTGTTTCTAAAGTAGAGTTACCTTCAACAACTTTTCTAATGTTTGTAACCTTTCTTCCTAAACTAATGATTTTCTGTGCTAAAATAATATCTAAAGTCAATAGCTCTCTACTAGTATCAAAGAATAAAGCTTCAATAGACTTTAATCTATTGCATAGCTTTTCTCTTTTTCTTTTTTGAGATATCTCACCTTCTTTTGAGTCATTGACTTGAGTAACCTTTTTCTTTTCTTGAACGACATCATCTTCCATCTTTATTCCTTTATCAGATAGATATTGTCTTGCTCCAGGTGTAAGGCGTTGTCCTTCAGCTAATTTATATGTATCAAAGGGAGCTTCCTTATAAACATCCCTTAAATACTCTTCAGTAATAAACTTCATCATCTCCTCATTACTCCTCACACTTTTCAAATAAATATTTTTTTAAAACATCAATTCCTGTTCTTTTTATAAAACTAATATCAAAATAAGGTTCATTTACTCCTATTCTCTTAAGCTGATGCAAGCATATATTCCTATTTTCTGGATTCATATCACTCTTAGTAATCACTCCAATCACTGGACAATTAAATAACTTTGCCCATCCTGGAGAATACACATCTACACTATTTGATTGATCAACTAAAATAAGAATTTTTGAAGCATCTTGAGATACTGCAATAACATGTTTATACATCCATGAATTTTCTATATATGCACTTGGTACATCTATAGTATTTTTCCCATAAATAATATCTGATGTTCTTCTTAATGGACCAGTATAACCATTAAGCTCATTAGCCAAAGTTGTTTTGCCACTTTTTGAAGGACCAATAATCATTATTCGTTTTTTTCTCATGTTCGTGTTATTGGAGCAACTGTAAAGCCCAGCATATTTTTTAAAGCATCATTTACTGCACTAAGTGCTGTTTCAACACTTTGAACATCACCATTTATAACTACTGATCCAGTGAAACGATCAAGAAATCCAATTTCAACATCTGCAACTTTAGTTGCTATATCAGCAGCTATTATTGCTGTTTCAAAAGGAGAAAGAGTTAGTATTCCAATAGCTCCCTTATCATCAATTCCTAATCTTTCATATATATCTGGCATAGGTGAGGCAATAATATGAGCTATTGTTATTTGCTTACCTGGTACTGACTCTTGTATAACACGCTGTATATTCTTATTAAGAAAATCCTCCATAACCTTACTTTCCACCTTTTTATTTATTTGAAAATCATTTAGTGACGAACCACTTTAACAGGCAAATCATAATTCTTAATCCAACTTTCAATCTTATCTAAATCCTCATTACTTAAGCTCGGATCACCTTCAATTGGATATGGAACTCCAAGTTGATTATATTTATTAACCCCCATCTTGTGATAAGGTAATAAATCAATGCCTTTAAAATTTTTATAGTCTTTATATGGAAGTAAAAACTTCATAACATTTTCTATATCTTCCTGACAATCATTAACTCCCTTAAGTAATGGCATACGAATTTGCACATTATACTTTCTGCGAAGAAGTTCCTTCAAATTTTCTAAGATTTGTTCATTTCTAACACCTGTCCAATATAAATGTTTGTCAGAATTTATATGCTTAATATCAAACAAGAACAGGTCAGTAAACTCTGCAACTTTAAGGACTGATTCTAGCTTTGCATATCCACATGTTTCTATTGCTGTATTAATACCTTCATTTTTACATGCCATAAGCAAGCTACTTGCAGCCTCAGGTTGCATTAAAACTTCTCCACCACCAAGTGTTACTCCACCACCAGAAACTTCATAGAAAGTTCTATCTTCTTCAATTATTTCTAGAAGTTCAGATATAGTTTTTTCTTCTCCTATTATAGAAATAGCTGACTTTACACATTCTTCCTTACACTTTCCACAACCAATACAGTCAATATTTCTATTTACTTCGTGCTTTAAGGTTTCATTTGAAATTGTGTGTATACCTACTGGACAGGCAGAAACACAGGCTCCGCAATTAATGCACAAATTGCTTTTAAACAATACTCTATGTTTTCTAATCATCCCCTCAGGGTTTGCACACCATTTACACCTAAGTGGACATCCTTGAAAGAAGATTAAAGTTCTTACTCCTGGTCCGTCATACATGTTGTATTTCTGTATATTAAATATAGTTGCTTTTCTTTCCAAGACTCCTAGATTTTCATTACTCATTCTTATTTCTCCACTATTATTTTTTCTGGTTGTGACTATATAAATTAATCCTCTATATAGCCACTTACCAGATTAAATTTTAATTATTAGAAATGTGTTAAGACTGTTCTACTTATAATTTCATCTTGAACATCTTTGCAAAGTTCTACAAAATATGCACTATATCCAGCTACACGAACAATTAAATCTCTATATTGATCAGGATGTTTTTGAGCTTCTATTAATGTCTTATTATCTAAGTAATTAAATTGAACTTCTCCAAGTTGAAGAGCACATGCACTACGTAGTAGTGTAATAATTCCCTCTTCACCTTCCTTAGTTTCAAGTAATCCTGATATAAGCTTGAAGTTATGAACCATACCTATATTCATGTTTTCGCAACTCATTTTTGATACAGATTTTATTATTGCTGTAGGTCCCTTATAGTCAGAACCTTGGCTTGGACTTATTCCATCAGATAATGGCATCCAAGCTCTACGTCCATTTGCTGACGCTCCTGTTAATTGTCCAAATGGAGTATTATTAGAAATTGATAATGTTCCATGACTTAATACTGAATATAAAGTCTTATATTTGCGATGTTCCATTTCTGTAAAGTTGATAAGTTCTGCAGCTATATAGTCCGCATAATCATCGTCATTACCATACTTAGGTGCTTCTAAACAGTCTTTTCTTAGTTTTTCATAACCAACAAAGTCTGCCTTTAAAGCTTCATTTAATTCTCTTAATGTATATTTCTTTTCTTCAAATACTAATTTCTTAATTGCTGCCATAGAATCTGTATATGTTGCAAGTCCACTCCAAACAACTCCTGGTCCAAAGTTATACATTGCTCCACCAGCTTCTACTCCTCTACCATTTTCCATACATCCTTCATACATAATTGACATAAGTGGCTTTGGAGCAAGTTCTCTATGAACACGTTGTGAAATTACTGTTGCTACACTTGTCCATTTAGTAATATATTTTATTTGTTCTTTTACTGCGGCTTCAAATTCCTCATAAGTTTTAAAGCTATCTATATCACCAAGATTTGGACAAACTTGTTTTCCATACCATAAAGGAACACCTTGATTAAGAACAAGTTCTATACATATTGGCCATTGTGTGTATGCTGTAGAAGTCCATTGATATAATCTTCCTGATTTTTGTGGTTCTACGCATCCCATTAAGCAATAATCTCTAGCATCTTCAAGAGAAACCCCCTTTGCTAGCATCATCTTAATATGAACATCATCAAAGTGACATGCTGGGAATCCCATTCCTGCACGGATAACTTGTACTATCTTCTTTAAGAATTTTTGTGGTGACCCTTTATGAATACGACATGCTAATGAAGGTTGATATATTTTTACATGTCTAACAGCATCCATTAATAAGTAAGTTAATTCGTTTGTAGCATCCCTACCTTCTCTAGTTACACCACCAACACACATATTTACAAATGGTTGATATCCTGCAAAGAATTTAGAACCACCTTCACTTGTAATCCACATCATTTCTGACATCTTTATAAGCATACATCCAGCAAGTTCAAAAGCTTCAAAATCAGTCATTCTACCTGATTCAATATCAGCCTTATAGAATGGATACATATATTGGTCAACACGTCCAATAGACATACCAGTTTGATTTTCTTCTACAACTAATAGAGATTCTATTGTCCAAACTGCTTGTATAGCTTCCCAGAATGTAGTTGGCTTATGAGCTGGAACTTTAGCATTTACTTCTGAAATCTTTAATAATTCAGCTTTACGTTTAGGATTTGTTTCCTTTTCAGCTAATTCTGCAGCATAGTCTGACATACGTTTTGCATAAATCATAACTCCTTCTGCAGTATCTATTATTGATTTATAGAAATATATTTTATCTATATCTTCTGGCTTTTCATAATTTAATTTTGCTAATTTCTCTTCTGCCTCTCTCTTGATATCTAACATACCTTTTTTCATCAAGATAACATCATATCCAGGGTTAGAATCTCCACCACCATTTATTGCATGGTATGAACAATCTGAAACAAAAGACTCACCTGATAATTCCCATACACCTGCTTCACGATATTGATCTTCACAATATTCATCAACTGATTTTCCTTTCCAGAATGGGAATATCTCTTCTCTCATATATTTTTTATCTTCTTCTGATATATAGAATGGGTCTTGTGGACGAGTTGCTATAGTATCTAACTCATCTACCATCCATCTCCAAGCTATATCCGGAGAGAATGCACCAGCACGTGGAGCACCATTTGGAGCACCAACTATAAGTTCATTATCTTGAATAACTAACGGTGCAGTTTCACAACAATATTTAAAGCTCTTACCACGTAAAATTGCTTTAGGGGCTCCTGGATTTTCTTTTGCAATCTTTGTAATTGCCTTAGCACGATGAATAGTGATTTTAGGAACTTGCTTTAAATAATTTTCCTTTAACTTCATCAAACGTGTTGTTATTCCATCTGGAATTTGTCCATTATTTTCACATACTACATTAGACTTAGTATCCTCGTCCTTTGTTATCTCATTAGAAACACTCTCAAACATCTCTATCAAAGCTTCACGTTCTGAAGGAGACATATTTTGAGTTGCTTCCATTAATTTATTTGAAAACTCACGAATATCCAATTTACTACCTCACATTCTATTAATTATTTTTATTAGCTATTTTAATTCTTTAAGAATCTTCTTCAGTAGCATCTTTAATAGCTCTTCATTATCATTTTCATTATTATTTAATCTATCATTGCTACCTTGAGGTTCCTCTACATTAGTAATAGAAGTTATTATTTCTTTCATTCTTCTAACGCCATAACCTACTTTTCGAATATATATAAGATTCATAGGTGAAACATTATCAGATGTCATACCCTTTCCTGCTGAACCACTTCCTAGTGTCATAGAAGGGAATAAATTTGTAGTTACTCCCATACTTCCAAATACTCCTGGTGTATTTACAAGTATCCTACCAACAGGTTTTTTTAAAGCAAATTGACGAATTACTTCTTCATCATTAGAGTGAATGACTAAAGTATGTCCTTGTCTTTCACTTAGCAATAATTCAATACATTTTTCACATGCATTCATCCAATCATCTTCTATATACATAGATATAACTGGGCAAAGTTTTTCTTTAGAATATGGATTATTTGCTGAAACATACTTTTGCTGTGAAATTAGAATCTTAATCTCATCAGAAATATTAAATCCTGCCCTTTTTGCTAAGAATTGTGGTGATTTACCTATATAATCTACATCTAAACTTCCATCTGCTTTATACAAAAGTGAACCAAGCTTTTCAGACTCATCCTCACTCATAAAATATCCACCATTCTTTTGAAGTTCACTTTTAACTTCTGATGCAATACAACTATCTACAACAATAGATTGTTCAGCTGCTGAAAGCACTCCATTATCGAAAGTTTTACTATCAATTATGTCTTTTACTGCTTGCTTAATATCTGCTGTACGCTCTATGAATGCTGGTCCATTTCCTGTGCCTCCATATATTAATGGTTTTCCAGACTCATATGCTAAATCCAACATTCCAGGTACACCTGTATTCATAATTAGTGAAGTATCTCTATGGTTCATTAACTCCACAGACCCACTTCTAGTAACAGTATGAAGATAGGAAATAGCTCCTTCTGGCAATCCATATCCCTCTGCTGCCCTAATTAGTATATCAATAGTCTTACTAATAGTTTTTTTACCTCTAGGGTGAGGAGAAAAAATTATAGCATTTCCTGATTTTATAGCAATAAGTGCATTATAAATTGTTGTAGACACTGGACTTGTTGCAGGACAAAAGGCTACAATTACTCCTATTGGAACTCCAACATCCATAGTCTTCTGCTCTTCATCTCGCTTAATAATGCCTACACAATTCATATTCCTTAATCTTTCCCTTAAATAGGAACATATAAAGGTATTTTTTATTCTTTTATCTTCCCATTTACCATATTCAGTTTCTTCATGTGACATTTTCGAAAGCTCAATTATGTGTTTTTCAATTTCCTCAGTCATACGCTCAACTATTTCATCAAGCTTACTTTGAGGAAATGTTGCAAGTTTCTTTTGTGCTTCACGAGCATTTTCAACAAGTATCCTTGCTTCCTGCATAGAGAGTAGATCATTGTCAATAATATTCATTTTTCTCTCTCCTTCTATTTAAAAACTTTCTTTAATTTTGCTCTGGTATAAGATTCTTTATTGCATAACGTTCAATAATCTTTTCAAGATCTTGATGTGGTCTTGCAATAACTACTGAGCTATAAAGATTCCCATCTTCCATTTCTTTAACAACTTTAACTCCAGCATCAACTGCTGTCTTACAAGCACCAACATCTCCACGTACTAATACCGAAATATATCCAGAGGCAACGTTTTCATAACCTACAAGCTCAACATCAGCCGCTTTGCACATAGCATCTGCTGCTTCCAATGCGAAAACTAAGCCGAAAGTCTCAATTAATCCTATAGCTTCATATCTCGCCATATACATCATTTCCTTTCTATATTAACTATCTATATCATGTACTGAAACAATATCTCCTACTTCTCTAATAGGTCTAGGCATAACATTCTTTGCTGTTAATTTACCAATAGCAGCAGCAGCTTCAGCACCTGCTTCAACAGCTGATCTTACGGCAGCTACATCCCCTTTTACTATTATGGTAACAAGGGTTGAACCAATATTTTCATATGAAATCAGCTCAACATCTGAAGCTTTTAACATTTTATCTGCTGCTTCAAGTGCTGGTACTAATCCTATGGTTTCTATAAGACCTAATGCTTCATCTCCATAATATCTCATGAAATTTCCTCCTTCCAAGCTGAGCATATCTATACATACCCTAAGATTTTTTATATTAATAATCTGTTTTATTTTTAATTATGTTCTATTCCCTAAAGTGATTATAGTCCTTTCCCATAAGGGGAAAGTCAATATGTTTTTCTATAAATTTATTTTTTAGGGAATAAACATAATCTAAGTTAATAGCTACCATTCAATGAAAAATTTATATGTTTTATCTCGCTATTAATCCATATAATATATCTTGGAAAATTACCCTAAGGTAAATGTTTTAATCTTTTATATATTTATTAATTGTAGCTGCCCCTTCTTCATGAGCATGATAATAAACTCTTAGTTCTTCATTAGAATCAAGCATATATCTAGTTTCTTCTATAAGCCCATTTGCCTCCGCTGTCATTAAAGCTGTAGTTACATCTTTCTTGTTTAAAGCTTTAAAGCTTCCATATTCTCCTTTTAAAGCTTCAATAATATCTTCTGCACAAGCCTCTTTTACTTTAGTAAAATGTTTTAATATTGCATAATTAAGCGGTTTCATCAATTTCACTCCCTTTTTTTCTTCTAAAAATATCTAATGGATTCATGGCTATTGTTAAAATTCCAACCATCATTATGATAGCTCCAATCCATGCTACAGCTGGTAATGCCCAACCTTCCATTCCTGCAAATACTCCTAATAATAAGAAGCAGAATAAAGGTCCAAAGAAAGAGTATGTCCCATTACATGCAGTACCAAGTCCTGCACCACACATACTATTACCAGCATACCAAGTCATAAAAGTAATGAATGTTAATAATCCGCTAAATACAAACCAAATCATAGCTGGTCCACTTGTAAATGCTTGAAAAGCTAAGTCAATTGAAATATCAACTCCTCCAGCCATTACACCTAATACTGGAACTATAATAAATAAGTTTGCTATTCCTGATGTTACTTGACGTATACATATTCCTATTTCTGGATCAATCATTGCTGTTCCATACCCAGCAACACATCCTTCAAATCCCCATCCTAATGCAGCTATTACTGCAACTAATAAACCTAATACCAATGTTGGAGAAGTTTCCCCTCCAAAGCCTGTACTTCCTATTAAAAAACTTGCAAATACACAAATTAAAATTCCAACGCTCATACGCTTATTTAATTCTTGCTTATAAAGAACTCTACCTAAAATAGCAGCTATAGCTGGACATAGTGCAGATATCGGAACTACGATTGAACCAGCCAATTGGATTGATACAACATAAGCTGTCCCAGCTATTGGACCACCAATTAATGCTGCTAATATCATAATCTTACCTGGCTTTGACTTTAGACACCTTACAAAATCTTTAAACTTTCCTTTAGCTATTGAATTTAATATTGCCCATACGGCACTACAAGTATCATTAATAGCATTTCCTAAAGCTGCAACTAAATATATAACCACAAAAGTAGATAATCCTGCTGTATTTGCCCCTGTCCAATCTTCCCATACACCTTTTCTCATGGCCATTGTTAAGAAAGCTGTATAAAGGCCGTAAGTTACCCCCGAAAACAAAGCTAACGTGATACCTTTTTTAAAAAAGTTACTAGCTAATTTCTTTTTAGCTTCCGTTGCTTTTATGCTAACTTCTTTTATATTGACTTTATCTGTTGAAACTACATTCATGATAAATCTCCCTTCTTTTATTAAATTAATTGTATTAGTGAATATGTTTTTAGATCAGTAAATCGCCAGCTATACTTATCTATCCAAATATAAATCTTAGAAGATTGCTGCTTGATATCCCTCCTATCATCCTTTTATTCAATTTCTGTTTGAGCGTAATTCTCAACACAACTTTAATATAAACCTGAGCTAGCCATCCAAAGAAATATTCCAAATTTCCTTAACAAAACTAAAACTTATATTATATATCGTTTACAACACTCCCCAAGTGTTCTACTAAAATATAATAAAAATTTAAGCCAACTTTTAATAAACTGTTTAAACGTTTAACTCAAGGATATTAAAGCAACAAACTTGTCACATCTCTGCTTAAATAATTTAGAATAACAACTTATTTATTTCTTTGTGGACAACTATATCCTAATTCGAATTATATGCCTTCCCCTTAGGAGGAAGGTCAATAGAAATTTGATATTAATTTAACATTATTTTTATAAGTCCTTTTTTCTCAATTATCTTTTAAAATATGAAAAAGTGTATACTAAAAAATAACTTGATTTTTCAGTATACACTTTCATAATTTCTTTATTATTTATTTTTTTATTTTAAAAATTACTTCTGTCACAAATTTTTCTGGTACTTGCGTTGTCCAATAATCAGTTACATATCTTTCATAACATTCATCCTCACATGTATAACCATGCTTTTTAATCCATTCACTCATCTTTTTGTAAGTTTCATTTATAGTTTCATGTGGACCTATATGATAACAAGATACAACTGTACCGCCACCATATTCCACTTTTATCCCATCATCACACTTTAAAATTGTTTCTTGCATTATCCTCATCTTTTTACAATTACCATTCATCTTATCCTTAAAAGATGGATATGATATTATAACTGGTCCTGTTATTGCATTCTTCTTGCTTTCTATATAATTAGTAAATTCAATATTTATTATTGAATCCATATAATCATATTTAAAGTCTTGATCTAAGAAAATCATTTCTTTCTTTTCTATATATTTCACTCCAACTTGACAAGCATTACATTCCATTATCCCCTCAGCCTCTAGAATAAGCTTGTACCAATCATTTACTGATCTTAACTTTAATTCAAGTTCACTTTGTAATGATATTAATTCATCTATCTTTTTTCTGAAACCATTTTCAATTTTAAAGTAAGATGCCCCTCCAAGATATTCCCTCATCTCATCAAGTTTAAAACCACTTTGTTTATAATATTTTATTAAAGGCACCAACAAAAGATTTCTTTTACTATAGTATCTATATCCACTATCATCTGATATCTTATCTGGTGATAAAATCCCTATTTTATCATAATATCGCAAAGCTTTTTTCGTAATCTTACACATTTCTTCAACTTTACCTATAGAGTACATATCATTTTCCATAAATAAGCCTCCAACTTTTATATTCTCCCCAATTTATTTATAAAAATGATCTATTATATTTATTTTTTATATCTTTCCCCAAAGAAAAAAACCACCATATGGTGGTTTAATTTACTTTAGTTTATCTATTATATTAGATAAATCTTCTCTAGTAACAGCCCTAGGATTTGCTTCTGTGCATACATCCTTTAACGCAGCCTTTAAAATCTCTTCCATAGATTCTTCTAATAGCCCAATATCTACTCCTTGCTTAGTAAGTGTAGTTGGAATCATAAGATTCTTTTGAAGTTCTTCAATCTTCCTAATTAAATTATTAACTCCAATATGGACATTAGGTGCATGAAGTTTCAAAAGCTTTGCTAATCTCTGATACTTCTTAGCTGCTAAACTATAATCCTTATTGTATAAACCACCATTTAAATTTGCATTAAATTTTATTATATGAGGCAATATTATAGCATTGCTTCTTCCATGTGGGATATGCAATTTACCCCCTATAGCATGAGCTAAACTATGTGTAATACCAAGACCTGCTGCATTAAAAGCAATCCCTGCTAGACAAGAAGCATTATGAAGTTTTTCTCTAGCTAATAAATTATTACCATCTTCATATGCTAATGGTAAAAATCTAACAGCAAGAGTTAATGCTTTTTCAGCTAAAGCATCTGAAAAATCAGTAGCTCCATTAGCTACATAAGCTTCAATGGCATGAGTAATTACATCCATTCCTGTATCTGCAGTTATACTTTTAGGAACTGATTTAACAAGTTCCGGGTCTAATATAGCCACATTAGGCAACAATGACTCACTTGTTAAAGCATATTTTATCCCCTCTTGTTTATTAGTAATTACAGCATACTCTGTAACTTCCGAACCTGTCCCACTAGTTGTTGGAATTGCGTAAAATTCTTCTATTTTTTGTATACCGTCATTTAAATTATTATAATACTCTTTTATTGATTTTGCTGCATCAATAGCTGAACCGCCACCTAATGCAATAATTACTTCTGCATTGCATGCTTTAAGAGCTTGAATTCCTGATGCAATAATTTCTACTGCTGGGTCTGGAACAACATCACTGAATATGGATACTTCACAATTAGATAGTTCTTTCGAAACCTTTTCAACCATCCCTGAAGTTTCCATAAACTTATCGCATACAATTAAAACTTTCTTATTTTTAATATCATTGAGCTTATTTAATGATCCCTTACCAAAATAAACTCTTGTACGAATACCAAATTCATTCATTTTATTTTCTCCTTATTGAAAAGTTAAATAAAATAAATAATTTAGTTATTCTATTATTTAAGATTAGATTTGTGACAAGTTATATTTCTTTACTTTCCTAATTATATCATAATATATATTATATTCAAGATTCTTACTTAACTAATATTGACAAAATATCCCCTTTTTCTCTGTACTTATTAGCATTATATATAATAAAATTCAACTAATCATAAAAGAAAAAATGTATTTTTCTTTTAATTTATCATAAATTATATTATACTTTTCTAGTTTCTAATATTCTAACTACATTTTCAGTTGATATCTCTAGGTTCTCTTTCCCTTTGCTTAATGCTTCATCTAAAGAAATTACCCCTGGGGTTATTCCTATTACAGAATCTATTCCTAATGAATATAATTCATCTATTCCTTCCCCAATTCTTCCCCCAAAAGCTATTACAGGAATGTTATACTTTTTAGCTATTTTAGCTACTCCTATAGGAGTTTTTCCAAACTTAGTTTGAAAATCTATACTTCCTTCCCCTGTAAATACAAAATCTGCCTTTCTTACTTTATCTTCCAAATTAGAATGCTTAATTACTAAATCTATTCCCGATTCTAGTTTTCCATTACAAAAACCTATTAAAGCTGCACCAAGTCCTCCTGCTGCACCTGCACCTTCAACCTTATCAATTTCTTTTCCCATATCTCTTTTTACTACTTCTGCATAATGTTTTAAGTTACTATCTAACTCCTCTAATGTTTCTTTATTTCCACCCTTTTGAGCCCCAAATACAAAGCTTGCACCATTCTCTCCTGTTAATGGATTCTTTACATCACAAGCTACTTCTATTTTTACATCATAAATTCTTTTATCAAAACCACTTAAATCTATTGTACATAAATCTTTTAAGACGCCACCACCAAATGCTATCTCTTTTCCATCACTGTCCTTAAAACTTGCCCCTAATGCCTGAAGCATACCAACTCCACCATCATTAGTTGCACTGCCACCTAAGCCTATAATTATTCTTTCTATATTCATATCTAAAGCATATTTTATAAGTTCACCAGTTCCAAAGGTAGTAGTAAGGAGTGGATTTCTATCCTCTAATTTAACTAAGTGAATTCCACTAGCTTCTGCCATTTCTATTACAGCAGTCTTTCCATCACCTAATATTCCAAACTTTGCTTTCACCTTATTTCCTAGTGGAGCTGTTACTTCTACTTCATGCAAATTTCCATTGGTAGATTCTATTAAAGCATCTACTGTACCTTCACCACCATCTGCCATAGGAACATGTATACAGGTAGCATCTTTAAAAACTTTTCTTATTCCATTTTCCATAGATATACAAGCTTCCTTAGCTGTCATACTCTCCTTAAATGAATCTGGTGCTAAAATAAATTTCATATCATTCACCTCTAAATAAAATTATTGTAACTCTCTTAACCTTAGCTAAGAGAGTTACTAACCTTTTATACTAATTCAAAGTATATATTATCTACTTTATTTTTACTACAATTTACTTTGCTAAAATCTTCTATATCCTCTAGTATATCTTCCTTAAGATTAACCTTCTTAAACTTGCTTCCTTTAATGCTAAAATGAACCTTCTTTTCTGAAGCTGTTCCATTGAAATATCTAAGAACTAACCCCTTTTTATTTTCAGCCTTCTTTAATACACTTAAAGTCACATTATCATTCTCTTCTTTTAATAGAGAATAATTATATGGAACTTCAAAGTCTACAGAATTTAGTTTCATAGCATTGTGAGGCATTTTATTGTAAGTATACACTGGAGTTAAGTACTCTTTTGCAACTCTTGATACCTTATCTTCCCTAGATACATATGGATATATTCCAAAGTCTAAGCTTACTTTTCCAAGCATTTGTGAGTCAGGAGTTTCTAATTTTATTCCTGATGGTCTTCCAGGTCTTCTATACATTTCTTCTTTACCAAGGAAGCCTACCCCTCTAAATAAAGTTATAGCTATTGTATCATAATCTTCTCCAATTATTTCATACTCTCTAGTACTATTAGTTAAGACAGCCATTCCTCTTTCTTCATTCTTTAAAGTTACAAATGAAAGCATTGGATAAATAGAATCTGGTCTTTCATCCCAGTTTTCCTCTTCCCATACATCCATAGCACTATCATATACATCTCTTTTTATAACACCAAATTGATTATCAGAGAATGAGAAATTAGATTTTATTCCAGTTGGAATGTATGCTCTTACTCTATGATCTTTTGCTCTATTATCTATATCCATCTTAACATTTAAATATGGGCTACAATTATCAACCTTAACAATTATTGATATATCCATAGAACCATCAATTTTCTTGTTCTTTCTGCTATCTAAATCCTTTGGTACATCTAAAGTATAGTTAATAGCTATCTCACTACTATTTTCATAAGTGCTTATATTATAGTTACACTTAACTAAATCACTCTTAACAATAAAATCATCCTCTAATGGTGAGAAATCATATTCATCTCCGTCATCTGCACCATCTTCTATTAAAAGTACATTTTCATATAATGTGTTTGTATCTTTATGTAGTATGTTTAATGACCCGTTTTCATTTACAGTTATATTAAAATACTTATTTTCAATCTTATCTGTTTTCTTGCCTTCTTCAGAGTTTATAACTCCTTCTGCTCCTTTAATTAAGTAAGTCTTATATCCCATTGAAGGAATAACATCCTTTAATTCAATAGTATATCTTACAAAAGGATCATAGTTTCCATAGTGAACAATTTGTCTATCAATTAACCCTGCATCAACTACTTCTTTATTTATAACTTGGAAATCATATTCTTCTCCATCATCACTAACAAGGTTGAAGTTTTTCATCTTTGTAATGATTTCACCTTTAACTACAGCTTCTCTTTCATATGGAAGAAGGTTAAATGCTGTTAATTTATCTAATGCTATCTCTTTGCTCATAGCATCAACTATAACTCTCATATAGAAATCTATTAATCTATCTACCTTTTCTTCAGCTAAGAAAAATCTATTCATTATCTCTTTATGAACCTTATCAGAACAACAACATCCTATAGAGTCATGAGCATGGTTTTTCATTATCTCTTTCCAAATAAGCTCAATTAACCCTGAATGATATTCAAAACCTAATGAATAAGCAAGTGAAGCTAAAGGTTCTAATATATTAGTTATTTTATTTTCTATCCTTGTATTACTAGCCTTAATATCCATTCTTGTTGAGAAGATACTTCTATGAACTCTCATATACTTTCCATCTAAGAATTCCCCTCTTAATGTTGGTAAATTCTTTTCTTTTTCTAGTTCTTCAAATACCTTTTCATATCTGCTTAAGAAGAAATCTCTTTCTGGATATAATTCCTTTAACTTTTCTAATATCTCAAATATATTCTTTTGTACAGGCATTTGATCATGACCATTTGGAAGTATGATATTTTCTGTTGTAGCTCCCTTATCAAGTACAGGGAAATACTTATCCATTCTCTTCTTAAGATCATCCATATTGCTTGGCAAATACTTTCCTATTGCATATCCTAATGGAAATAATTGAGTTAATACTTTAGAATCCCCTTCACCTTCCCAGTAAAATTCAGTTTTATCTGTTCCCATTCTTTCAGAGACACCTCTCCAGAATATAGAACGATTTATTCCAAATCCATTTAATATTTGTGGCATTTGAGAAGATTGTCCAAAAGAGTCTGGAAGATATCCTATCATCATAGCATCACCAAATTCTTCACAATCCTTTAATCCATATAGTAGATTTCTAGTTATAGATTCTCCACCTACAACCATTTCATCTGTTTGAGTATACCAAGGTCCTATTATTAATCTGCCTTCTTTAACTAATTTCTTTACTCTTTCTTTATTTTCTGGCTTTGCCGCGAAATAATCTTCTAATATAGCTGTTTGCCCATCCAATACATAATTAGGATAGCTAGGATTGTTCTCTAACATATCCATTATTTCTTCCATATTATTAACTAAAAGAATTCTTGACTCTTCCGTTGTAAAATACCATTCTCTATCCCAATGCATATGGGGCACAACATGAACTTTTTTACTCATTTATTACACCTCTTACTCCGATTTAACTTTATATTTTTCCATGATATAGCTTTGCGAGAGGAAATTCCTCTCGCAAAATATTATTTTAAAAGTCCTTGCTTTTTAAGTTTCATTTTTCTTGTTATTACTAATAATATTGCTGATATAATTGCTCCAAGTATTGCTGCTCCAAGCCATACAGTTATATTCATTAACATAGTTGAACCATCTTTAAGCATGAATATTGAGAATATACCTGCTCCTGGAACATCAAGTCCTATGTTAAACATTGCTACTAAAGCACCAGTTACTGCTGAACCTGCACATAATGAAGGAATTACTCTTAATGGGTCTTCTATCATAAATGGAATAGCACCTTCTGTAATACCTGCTAGTCCTAAAATCCAAGTTGACTTACCTATTTCTTGTTCTTCTTTATTGAAATACTTCTTAGCTAATAAAGTAGCAAAGGTTACACCAAATGCTGAAACCATTTTTACTGATGCGAAAGCTGCATATGGCATTATAATTCCATCAGTCATTGCACCTACACAGAATGTATAAGCTGCTTTATTAATAGGACCACCAAGGTCAAATGATACCATGATACCAAGTATTGCACCTAAAAGTGCTGCATTTGTTCCTCCCATAGATCCTAACCAATCAATTAATGTTTGGTTTAATGCTGCTACAGGTTTACCAACTACAAAGAACATAAGTGTTGAAACTAATAATGTACCAAATACAGGGTATACCCAGAAACTAACGAATCCTGCTAATGTACCTTTTGCTGGTATATACTTCTTAAATAATTTAATTGTATAACCTGCTAGGAAACCTCCAAGCATACCACCTAGGAATCCACCATTTATCATATTAGCTGCTATACCAGCTGCAAAACCTGGTGCTAAACCTGGCTTATCAGCAATTGAGTATGACATGTATGCAGATAATACAGGAACCATTATTGTTCCAAGTAAATTACCACCTAGCTTACGATACATCCAAATCCAAGAACCATCTGTTTCATATAATTCTTGTAACCCAAAACCTTGAGATACTAATACTGCGAAAGCTAGAATCATACCTCCTGCAACTATTAAAGGAATTATATGAGATATACCTGTAAGAATTGACTTCTTAGCCTCTTCTCTAAATGAAACTTTTTCTTCATCGTCAGAAGTTTCTACATATTCTCCTTTTCCTTTGTTTTCTGCTGCCTTAAGTGCTTTTTCTATAAGTCCCTTTGCATCCTTTAAAGGAGTAGCAACCTTAGCTCTTACTGTAGGTAAATGCGAATATCTTTCTTCATTTTTTACAGCTACATCTACTGCAAATATAGCAGCATCTGCATTTTTCAATTGTTCTTTTGTATGTCTATCTTCTATACCATTAGCTCCTTGTTTTTCAACATAAACAGCTACTCCCATTTCTTTACCTGCATTAACTAAAGCTTCTGCAGCCATATATGTATGAGCTATTCCAGCAGGACAAGCTGTTACAGCAACGATTGATTTTTTAAACTTACTTATATCTATATCTTCTTTTATAATTTCTTTATCTAAATTATTGTAAAGTTCTTTCTTGCTCTTTGAATTCTTAAGCAAATCTTTATAAGATGGATTTGCTATTCTTGTAGCAAGCTCTGCTAATAGTTGAATATGAGTTGAACCTGCCTCTTCAGTTGGTATAGCTAATAAGAATACTATTTCAACTTCATTATTCTCATCTATACTTTCCCATTCTTTCATAGGTTTATTTAGAATTGCTACTGCAAATGATGCTTCTTTAACAGAACTAGATTTTCCATGAGGAACAGCTAGGCCACCTTCAAAACCTGTAGGAGAAAGTTTTTCTCTTTCTAGTACATCCTTAAAAAATTCTTCTTTAGATGTAATCTTTCCCTCTTCATATAATTTTTCAACTAGGTGTTTAATAACATCCTCTTTTTTGTTTAAATCTAGACCAATTGAAATAAGTTTTTCATTTGTTAGACTTCTTAAATTCATTTTTTATTCCTCCCATTCATATTCAACAAATCCGATTTGCTTAACGTTTACAGTCTTATATTATCAAAAAAAAATAAGAAGATTTAATTCTTCTTATTTTTACACAAATATTTCTTTTTATTTAATACATTGTGTATTTATACACAATTATAATCTTTCCATAAAGCTTCATTTATGATCCTTATAATAAGCATTATTCCTATTCTATCTGGAGCATTATATTTATGTATCTCAACTCTAGGTGCCCAAAAGAAAATATTTATATCAGCAATATCCATAAGTGAATTCTTATTAAAATGAGTCATACTAACTATACTTGCATTTCTTTCTTTTGCAATTTTGCACACATCTAATATCTGTTTGCTTTCACCACTTACACTTATAGCAATAAACAAATCCTTATCATCACAATTTTCTGCTGCATACATCATATCGTGTCTATGATTAAAATACTCAGCTTTTATTCCAATGCATCTTATATTCTTTGCAAACATCTCACAAAAATATATTGAATCTCCTATTCCTACGAAGTATACATTTTTAGCTTCTTTTATTTGGCTTACTAATTTATCAATTATTTTATTATCTAAAATGTCTAAAGTTTTTTTAATTGTATCAGGAATTAATTCTAGATTTTTAAAAGTCTCTCCTTTTAATTCACCAGTCTTTCCTTCAAGTTCTGCACGTAATGAAAACTTTAAATCTGAAAAGCCTTTATAACCTAGCTTCTTAGATAATCTTACTATAGTATTAGGTACAGTAAATAAATCTTCAGCTACTTTCTGGACAGATTGATTTACAAATCTACTATAATCTTCTCGTATATAATCCACCACTTGGTCATCTGTATCTGTTAATCTCAACTCATTTAATAAAACTCTCTCCTCAAAGTTCATGTTCCCACTCCTACTTTTTTCTCTTGTTCACTACTTTGAGAATAGCATTTTTACTTAGCTTTCGCAAGGTTCATAGATATTTATCTCTGTCCTTATATTTTTTTATTTCAAAATATCATTGTAACTCTGAATTATAATATATGAGAAGAATATTTTGCTTATATTTTCTTTTTGAAGTCCTCTTAAAGAGAACTGTCTAAGCCAGCTTATTTACTGCATATTTATATATTTATATATTTATATATTTGTTTCTTTATATATTTTTATATTTAAACAAAACAATTATATGGAATTATAATCCATAACTCATTTATAATAAATTTATAAGGTGTGGTAGATATTTAAAAAGAAGAGTGGAGGTTCTCTTAAATGAAATGTTTAAAATGTAATTCAGATGAAATTAAAGTAGTAAAGGCTCCCCCAGTTCAAATGCAAAAGTGTATTATGCCTAAATTATTAAATCCTTATTATTTATATTTGCTGTAAGTGTGGTTACACTGAAATATGGATAAATTCTAAAGAAGAATTAAACTACTTGACGTAATTGAATAGATATTTATTTTTCTTGTTACGTCACAAGCTCCAAGTCACACCAAAATAAATATACATTTCCCTTCCTACTTAAGGTAAGAAAATTATAAAATTATTATCTTTGTCCTTATAATTTTTTTATTTTAAAATGTCGTCGTAACTCTAGATTGTAACCTATTAGAATTGCAATATATGATACACAAACAGAGATAAAATGTAATATAATATATATATTGTAAAAAACAACTTATTCAACGAAAGGGGAATAATTATTTGAAAAAGAAAATTGCATATATAATATTATTTATAATTTTAATTTGTGAACTTATTGCTTATAAATATCAATATTACTTTATAAACTCTTTTTATTACTTATTTATTAATTCAACTATATTCCTAATATTCTTAAAACTAATAAATAATAAAACCTTTACCAAAGTGGGTGTTATGTTAATAATATTAACGATTCTTTGTTCTGTAGCTCTGAATAATCCTACATATAATTACATTGTACAAAATGATAAGTTAAATTATTCACTAATTGTAACAGAAACTTCATCATTTAATGGTAAATTTCAGTATAGCTTTTTTGAAAAACATTTTCATTTTTTTAAAAAGCCTATACCAAAAGCTTATTTTGTGTCGTCATATAAAATTAATATAGATAAGGATATTCAGTGGTTAGATAAAAATACAATTCAAATTAAATCTGGTCAAGATTTAATTAATAATTTAACACTAAACTTAAACTAAAATTCTATGTTTATTTTCTAAAAATAAAAGGTTGAAGAAAACTTCAACCTTTTATTAGCTTTATGACCTTTAAACAACAACATATTTCATGTTGTTGTTTTATATGTGTTAGTCCCTTTATATATCCATATATTTATCATAAAACTCTTTATATACTCTATACTTGTGAGTGTTTTTAGTATGATCTAATGCTTTTGTTGAAAGCTCCTTCCAATCTAATGAATAGACATTTTTTAAATCCTTCACCTCATTCATTTCTTGGGCTAAATTGTCATTATCATATGGATATAAGAAAACCACATAATCTTTATCCCCTTTTATATATGAAACATTTCTATATAACTGATAATTAGAATAGAACTTGTCCTTATCATTAACTAATTCTTTTAAATGCATGCTTTCCCCTAACTGCTTCATATAAACATCAGTAAATTTGTGTTCATATTTTTCAGGTAGCTTATTAGTTTCTTTACTTTTGCTAATTTTTCCAAAGCCTTGCTCAGTATACTTAACTTCAAAATATATTTTTTCTCCAGTTATAAGCTCTATAAAGAAATCAAAGGTTGTCCCATCCTTTCCTTTTGGAGCTCCATATTCAAATTTTGAAAATATTATCTTTGTGTGATCTGGAATATTAATCTTTAAAGTATCTTTTAAAATATCAATTAGTAAATTATCTTTCATTATTGGCTCAAAAAAGTTTATACACATAATTTGAGATGAATTTAAGTGGTGTGAATGCATGTGATAATGTATATCCTTAGGTTGATTAACTCCTAAAAGAAAATTTAATGGTCTAAATCCACTTGGTAATATGTGTCCATATTCCTTATTTTGATAAAGCCCATTTTTTACACAACCTAAGGAGTTTAACTTGTACTCTTCTAAGTGATTTAATACTTTTTCTTTATAATCTTGATATCTCATAACATCCCCTCTTTCTTAAAGCATAATTCATTGCCTACTTATATCATAACACTTTTTGTAAACGAAATCATCACTGTTTAAATTTAAAATCCATGACTATTTAGCCATGGATTTTTTTATCTATTTATACATTGCTTCAACTACTTTAGAATTATACTTTTGTATGCTTTCATATATGAAGCCATTTACATTATTTATATCATCTTGAGTAGGATTATTTGCCTTGTCAGAAAGTTTATATTGATATTTTAATCTTAAAATTCTTCTAACACTTTCATCTATCCTATTTTCATCAATCTTTCCATCATTAACTCCTTGAACTACAGAATTATATACTTTTTGTTGATTTTCTATTGTATGGCAAACTAATAAAATATCTGCACCTGCCTCAACTGATTTTATTGCAGCTTCTCCTAAATCCCAGTTCTTACTTATAGCTTGCATTTCAAGATCATCAGTAATAATAACTCCTTTATAACCCATTTCATCACGTAACAAGTCTGTTAGTATCTTTTTAGACATAGTTGCTGGGTACTCTTTATCAATTTGTGGAAGCATAATATGTGCTGTCATTACCATGTCTACTCCATTATTTATGGCAGTTTGAAAAGGAACAAGTTCTGTACTTTTTAATCTATTTAAATCATGATTCAATGATGGTAGCCCTAAATGAGAATCCACCTCCGTATCTCCATGTCCCGGAAAATGTTTTACTGTTGGGATTACCCCTTCATTTTGTATTGCTTTTAGTTCATTAATACCAAACTCTGTTACCTTTTCCTTTGTTGAGCCATAAGATCTTACCCCTATAATTGGATTATTTTTATTAGTATTAATATCTAAAACAGTACCAAAATCCGTATTTATTCCTAATAGCTTTAATTTTTTAGCAGTACCAGCTCCTATTCCAGTTGCTAAACTTGAATCATTTGTATTTCCTAACTCTCCTTTAGAAGGTGTTCTCATTAACTCCTGAGGCAATTGTGACATACTTCCTCCTTCTTCATCAAACCCAATAAATAAAGGTATATCACTATTTTGTCTGTTAGCTTTTTTAATTGAATTTACATACTTAACATTATTATCTAAACTACTTCCCCAAAAGTTTCTATGACCATATAAAATAATGCCTCCTGCATGTTGATCTTCAAATAAATTTACTACTTTATCATCTACATTCGTCCCATTAACTCCGTAGAACATCATTTGTCCTACTTTCTCTTCTAATGTCATTGTACTTATTTTATCTTCTACTTTTTTGTTAATACTTTCATTTTTCCCTGTTAAAATAGTAGCCGAACTAGCTGTAACTCCACCAATCATTGTAAGAGTAAGAGCTGCTGAAATTAATAATTTTCTCATAAATCTTCCCCCTAATCTTTATTTAATTAGTTTTTATTATCATTTTTTATTATTCCCCTCCTCCACTTTTAATTATAGATTTTAATTATCTCAATATAATCACATTAATAACTTTAAATATAACTATTTAGTTACAATTAAAGAGATAAATAAAAAAACAAGGTTATATACCTAACCTTGTTTCTTACTATTTTATATTTTTAAAACGCTAATATCTGATATAAAATCATTACTTTGCATAAAGAATGACATTAAGCAAGCACCATTAGCACATGTTTCCTTAACTAAATTTATATTATATTTTGAAATTCCACCAATAGCATAAACAGGTACATCTACCCCTCTACAAATATTCTCTAAAAAGGCTAGTCCCCTTGGTTCTAAGTCCTTTTTGCAGTCTGTTTGAAATATATGACCTGCTGTAAGATAAGTTGCTCCAAGGGTTATTGCTCTTTCACCTTCCTCTAGTGAATGAATAGATACTCCTACCTTTTCAAAATTCTTAACTTCATTGTGGTGTTTTTCTAACATTGGAAGGGATAGATGAATCTTGTTATGATTTAACCTTTTAGCTACACCTACAAAATTATGAAGAACACACTCCTTATTGTACTTTTCACATATTCTAAGTACATTCTTAGCTAAAACATAATATTCCTCTTCACTAAGATCCTTTTCCCTTAAAATAATTGAATCCACCTCTGATTTTGCCAAAGTTTCAATTTGTTCTAAAAAATCAATATGACATAACTTCCTATTGGTAACAGCAATTATCTTAAACATATAAATAATCACTCATTACAGGCTGTAGACCTTTTTCAACTATTGCAGTATAAACCTCATCTACAGTACGTCCATCTGATATTTCAAATTGTTCATCCCCCTTATTTTCTCCTGTGTGGCCTCCAATTCCAACATCAACTCCAGCAGAAATCTTAGTTGCTGCAATATCTATAATATTATCTCTAAACCTTGCACACTCCCTACTTGAAATTGTTATATTTGCTGAAGGAATAAGCAATCTATAGGCAGTTATTATTTGTAATAATTGAGGCTCATGTACATCCTTAGGGTTAATTTTATCGTTATTAATTATTGGACGTAACCTTGGACATGAAAAAGCAATTTCAGCATGAGGATACTTTCTTTGAAGCATATATGCATGCATTCCTGTTGCAAAGGCATCCTTTCTAAAATCTTCTAGCCCTAAAAGTGCTGCAAAACCTACTCCCCTTATTCCACCCATTATTGCACGTTCTTGTGCATTGAATCTATAAGGGAATATTCTCTTATGACCTTCTAAATGTAAGGTTTCATACTTATCAGAATTATAAGTTTCTTGGAATACAGTAACAAAATCTGCACCACATTCATGAAGATAAGCATAATCCTCAGAGTTCATTGGATAAACCTCTAGCCCTATTACCTTAAAGTACTTACGTGCTATATTACAAGCCTCTCCTATATATTTAACATCAGACATTCTTGGACTTTCACCAGTTAAAATTAGGATTTCTTCAAGTCCTGTATCTGCAATTATTTTCATTTCATTTTCTATTTCTTCTGCATTTAATTTAGCACGATGAATCTTATTGTAACAGTTGAAGCCACAATAAATACAGTAATTCTCACAATAATTAGATATATAAAGAGGAGTAAACATATATATTGAATTTCCAAAGTGCTTCTTTGTTTCTATCTGTGCTTTTCTTGCCATTTCCTCTAAAAATGGAAAGGCAGCTGGAGATAGTAATGCCTTAAAATCATCTAAATTAATGCTATCCTTATTTAAAGCTCTTTTTACATCCCCTTCAGTATACGAATTATAGTCATAAGAATTCATTTCGGATATTACTTTATTAAAAATATCATGTTCTATTATTTCCATTCCAGGGGTATATTCCATATGATTTGTTCTTTCTCTCATGTTAATCCCCTCCTACTTTTCCAAAAATCCTGTTAATGGAGATGAAGCAGAAGCCCCCTTATGTAAAACACGTCCAAGGCCTGCTATGTATGCTTCACGCCCTGCTTCAATTGCTTTCTTAAAACTTTGTGCCATTAATGGTATGTTTCCTGAAGTTGCTATTGCAGTATTAGCCATAATTGCATCTACCCCTAATTCCATAGCCTCACAAGCTTGAGAAGGTGAACCTATTCCAGCATCAACTATAATAGGTAAATCTATTTCTTCTACTAAAATTTTAATAAATTCCTTTGTACATAATCCCTTGTTTGACCCAATTGGTGCTGCAAGTGGCATTATTGCTGATGCTCCAGCATTCACTAAATCCCTTGCTACATTTAAATCTGGATACATGTAAGGCATAACTACAAATCCTTCTTTAGCTAAAATCTCTGTAGCCTTTATTGTTTCATAATTATCTGGAAGCAGGTATCTACTATCTCTTATAACTTCAATTTTCACAAAATCTCCACAACCTAGTTCCCTTGCAAGTCTTGCTATTCTTACTGCTTCTTCAGCATTTCTTGCTCCTGATGTATTAGGTAATAAAGTTACTCCCTTAGGAATGTAATCTAAAATATTATCTTTTCCACCACCATTAACACGTCTTAAGGCAAGAGTTATTATTTCTGCACCAGCATTTTCAACAGCTGCTTTAATTAAATCAAGAGAGTATTTTCCTGAGCCTAAAATAAATCTTGAATTAAACTCATGTCCACCTATAATTAATTTATCATCTCTATTTTCCATTTAACTTACACATCCTTTTCCTCTAAAATTAATCTTAAAATCATATTAGCCTGATGGCCTGCACATATACCTACACGTGGCGCCATTAAGCCTCTACCAATCCTTGCTGATGTTTCTCCATCTCCACAAAGATAAAAATCATTAGTTATTTTTCTTGTTTTTATTGTGTTACTACTTTCAAATCCAGCCATTCCAGAGGATGCAACAATCTTTTTCTCTGGGAAATATTGTAAAACACCATTGACTAACAAAGCTTTTCCTTCTGGATTATCAAAGGCCTCACATACTATATCATCATCCTTAAAAAGACTTTCTAAATTTTCTTCTGTTACCTTAACCCTGTCTGTTATTACCTCCACAAAAGGGTTTATTTCTGATATTTCCTTCTTTAAAGCCTCTGTTTTAAACATTCCTAAATGAGATATTTTATACTGTTGTCTATTTAAATTGCTTGGCTCAACTATATCAAAATCAATTAAATGTAAGGTTCCAACCCCAGTTCTAGCTAAACTTATTGCTATGCTAGACCCTAAACCACCAAGTCCTGCAACTGCTACCCTAGCTCTCTTTACTTTTTCATGAACCTTTGGAGTATGTCTTGCACAAAGCATATGTTCAAAAACTTCTTTTGAAGGAAGCTTTCCCTTTTCAATAAATGTTACTTCACTATTTTCATGTAATTCTACATCATCATTTGTGGCAAAGCCCTCAATTATGGTTACAATATTCTCTTTGTCTTCAAAGTACTCTCTTTTTAGTTCATAAAGAGTTTTACAATTAGTATCTATAGCTTGTCCATTTAATACTATTTTCATCTTTAGCCCCCTCCTACAAAGGTTACAACTTCTAAGGTATCATTCTCTTTTAAAATAATACTCTGATAATCCTTTTTTCTTGCTATTTCTCCATTTAATTCAACAGCAATTCTAGTAATTTCATATCCTTCATTAGATAGGAATTCACTTAAAGTCTTACCTTCACATCCATTAATAAGTTCACCATTTACCTTAATCATCTTATCCCTCCTTTTTTTAAACTAAAAAAAGGTATCACGAAGGAATGACACCCTTGGTGGTGTCCCCCTTCGTGATACCTTGATCACTCTGTTAATATAATAACACACTTTGCATTCTATGTAAATATATCCATTATTTGATTATGTAGTTACTTTCTTCTATTGCTTTTACAGTATGATGCTTTTCAAAGTAATCTATTATAAGCTCACTCATCTCTTTTGTAATTTCCTTTACTACTTCTGCCCCTTCATAAGATGGGTAAATTGAAGTATTAGTTGCACGATAGTTATTCATAACCACTGTATAATATTTATCTAACTCTATTTCTTTTCCATCTTTCTTTATAGAAACAACTCTATCATAGAAATCCCTTGATAAATCTATTTCATAAGTTATTCCCCCAAAAGTATCATAGTTATAATTTTGCACCTTTGGAACTAAGAACTCTTCATTTATTTCTACCTTACCATCATTAAGAACAAAGTAAGTAGCGCTCTTTTCCATTGCTTCCTTAAACTTATCTCCTCTTACCTTAAGAACCATCATTGTGTTAGGGTAAGGATAGTTAATTAGTACATCTCTAATGGAAACATTTTTTTTAAATCCAATGGCAGTATCAAATAGTGATAAAACAGAGAAATCAGCACCTGATTCTTCTAACTGTACTTGATGTAAGAAGTTTATAAAAGGATGCCCTTTTAATCTTCCTTCAAATATATCATCCATTAAAATGTCCTTATCAAACTCTCCAATTTCCTTATCTAAGTACTCTTGAAGTTCTCCTTCTACCTCTGTAAAAAGACTTTCTAAATCTGGATTAATATCATCAGTTAACTTACTAACATCCACTAATTCAAAAGTAGCTTCTTTTGTTTCTGTATCAAAAATTATCTTAGTAAAGTTTTGACCATTATTTAAAGGTTGAGTACAAACTACCCCTTTGATTTTAGTAGCGAAGGATCTATGTTGATGTCCACTTAAAATCATATTTATAGAGTCATAAGTTTCTAATAACTCACTTCCTTGATTTTCTTTATTTAACTTCTCAGTAGGAGTCATATTCTCATCTAAACTTTTTTCAAATCCGCCATGATAACAAACAATAATATAATCTGCTTTTTCTTTTAGCTCTTTTTCATATTTTCCATATACCTCAACAGGATTTAAGAATTTAATTCCCTTAATGTTTTTTTCTTGCTCCCAGTTTGGTATAAATGAGGTTGTAAGACCTATACATCCTATTTTAAATCCATTAAAATCAAATATTTTATATGGTTTTGACTTAAATGCTAACCCTTCAATATTAGCATTAATAACTTTTTCTGAAATAGGAGTATAAGCTTTAGTTAAATAATCTAATCCATAGTTAAATTCATGATTACCAAGTACATAGGCATCATAACCTATTTTTTCTAAGCATTGAACTATAGGATTCACCTCAGGATTCTTCTTTGATAAATAATGAGTTAGAGAAGAACCTTGAACTAAATCTCCGCAATCTATAGTTAATGAAGCATCATAATTTTTCTTATCCTTTAATATATAGCTTCCTATTTTAAGTATTCCTAATTGCTTTTCTGTTACATAATTAGTCGGATAAACAAATCCATGTAAATCGCTTGTTTGATATATAGCAATCTTCATAAAAACCTCCTATTTACAAAAGGACTGTATCTCTATTGATACAGCCCTAAATTATTCTATTCCCAGATTGATTTTAAAGTAGTCTTAAATCCTTCTAATGTCTTAGTTACATCTGCATTGCTTGGATTAGCTAATACAGTTTCCATTACTGTACCTGCTTCACGGTATGCAGCATCTGCACCTGAAACAACTGGATTAGTGTAAAGATTCTTAGTTGCATCTGAAAGTATTGGAGCTATTAAGCTTCCTGACTTTTTGTACTCTTCTGAATCAATAGCACTTTGTCTTACTGGCATGTATCCAGTTTCAGAAGCCCAAGTAATTTGGTTTTCTTTAGTTGTTAAGAACTTTAAGAACATGTATGCTGCAGTCTTTTGTTCAGCTGTAGCACTTGAGAACACATATAAATCTGTTCCTTGTTGTAATGAAGCACTTGTTGGGTATGGAGCAGCTGCTACTTCAAACTTATCACCAACACCTTGTTTAACAAAGTTTTCACCAGCATTTGAACCAACGTACATAGCTACAGTTCCATTACCAAATGGTCCTGATAAATAGTTGTCTGTTCCTGCAATTCTGAAGTAACCTTCCTTAACTCCTTCTAAGTAGTAGTTAAGAGCCTTAGCTGATGCTTCACTTGTTACATCAAAGCTTGAATCGAAAGTTTTTCCTTCAGTCTTTAAGAAAGTTGTATAGTAAGTGTTTAATGAATCAAATCCAGCACCAGCTATACCCTTCTTTTCTTTTATAGTCTTAGCAACTTGAACTAATTCGTCATAAGTAGTTGGAGCCTTTAATCCTAGTTCATCAAGTAAAGTCTTGTTGTACCATAAAACTTCTGTAGACTTGTTGAAAGGCATTCCATAGATCTTTCCATCTATTTTAGCTGCTTCTCTGAAACTTGGTAATATATCTTCATAGTTATCAAACTTTAAAGTTTCATTTTCAATATATGGAGTTAAATCTGTAACTAAGTTATCCTTTATTGGATTGAACATCCAGTCAGGATATGCTTGAGTCATTGTTGGTAAATCCTTAGGACTTGCAACTGTTGCTGTTATCTTTTGTTGTAAATCCTTATAGCTTGATTGGTTTTGTAAAGTTACCTTTATGTTTGGATTTTCTGCCATAAACTTTTCAGTTAAGCTTGTAAGAGATTTTTCTAAATCTCCATTCATGGCATGCCAGAAAGTAATTTCTACTGGCTCTTTAATTTCAGTTACGATATCTGCGCTTGATGTGTCATTTCCTTTTGATCCACATCCAACCATAGCAGCAGACATAAATACTAGACCTAAAGCTAATAATCTTTTAAATTTCATGCTCTTCCCTCCGCATAGTTATATTGTTTGTTTTTTCTCTGGTAATAGTCTATCGCCATTTTCATTATAAAGTTTCTCTGGACGATATGAATGTATAGGCACTAAAAGCTTAGGCTTAATTAAGTTAATTATCTTAATCAAGTCATTTGGATGAGCATGACCACTACAAGAAGTTCTGACAAATTCAATTTTGTGTGATTCAAGATTGTCTATGAACTTTTCATAAGCTGGATCAAAATCACCTAATGGAACAGCATTCGAGTGAATATAAATTCCACCTTCCTTAAGTTTATCTATATGTTCTAAGGCAAGAGTATCTAATTGCCAGAAGAAATCACCTTGGTCATTTAAAAGGGTCTCAAAATCAATTTTATAAACTGCATCTAATCCATAATCTTTATCATCTAATTGATAGTAATATGATTGATATCCTGTTGCTTCTTTAACTACATAAGAATAATAAGCATCTAAAACAACCTTTCTTGGATTAGTTTCTATTATCTTTTTAATTCTTTCAATATTAGAAATATAATAATTAAAAGTTATTTGTTTATCTGGATTGTTCTTAACAATTTCATTAATCTTATCTAATAATTCTGGCTCATTAGATATTTCTTTATCACTTACATCTTCATCAAACTCTTGGAATGATACTGAAACACCTTCAATTAAAAGAACATCACAGCCTTCGCTTTCCTTACAGAAGTTTAATGTATCATTTTCTCTATATCCATGTAATCTAATATCACCAGTGTAAGATATAACTAAATCAGGAGTTTTTATAAGTAAGCCACAAGCTCCATAAGCATCATGGTCAACAGGCATTACCTTTACTTCAATTTCTCCAACTTTTATTACTTCATTTTCCTTAACACCAATTATGCCTCTTGTATTCTTTCCTTCTTTAACATGAAGTGGGAATAAGAAATCATCCTTAATATTTAAAGTGTTTAATAAAGACTTTGTTCCTTCTAATGTATATAAAGGAATTGAAGGATTTAAATAGTTAACTATCTTTGAATGGTCTAAGTGAACATGTGATAGGAATACCGCTGTATTCTTAAAACTATCTTCCTTTGATTCATATCCCTTTAAAGGAATTCTTGGGTCATACATATTGTTTAAATAAGGAACTAATCCTTCATCTAATAATCCTTGTAAGTCTGTTGGTTGCACTGGTGCCTTTGGGTTATATTCACTACCAAAGTCAAAGAAGATATGACTATCTTCATATGCAATTTCTATAATTGTTCCACCTATAGTTAAAATACCATTGTGGAAAGTAATCTTAGTTTTCTTATCCTTTAACGCCACTCTTAACAACTCCTCTAATTATCTGCTTTCTAAATACTAAATATAAAATTAGTATTGGAACTATAGCTATAGTTGAAGCAGCCATTTGTAATTGAACATTTGTACCACTTTCAGTAGCAAATGCACTTAATCCGTTACTTAATAATCTCATTTCCTTACTATTTGTAACTAGTATTGGCCATAGGAATGAATTCCACCCATTAATGAAGCTTAATATTCCCATTGTGAATAAAGCTGGCTTACCTAATGGAACTAAAATTCTTCTTATGAACTCTAAATCTCCACATCCATCTACCTTTGCTGCCTTATAATAAGATATTGGAATACTAGTTAAATACTCTTTTAGATAGAATATATAAAATACACTTGCAAGTGATGGAACTATTAAAGCTGTGTATGTATTTAATAATCCAAATTGTGCAATTGTTTGATAATTTGTAAATACTGTAACTTCATATGGAACCATTAATAATGCTGCCATAACTAAAACTAAAAGATTCTTAAATCTAAATTCTAACTTTACTAAAGCAAAAGCTGCTAAAACTGAAGTTAAAACTGTACCTATTGTTGATATTCCTGAAACTAAAATTGTATTAAAGAAATATCTAACAAATGGTGCTTGCTTCATTGCTTCTGAAAAATTGCTCCAGTTGAACTTTTCAGGAATCAATGTTGGCGGTATACTTGTTGCCTCTTGATATGTCATGAAACTTGCTAGAATCATATATACAAAAGGAAATAACGTAATTAATGCCATTATAAGAATGAATGTTTTTGACAAAACTGAATTAAACTTTTTCATCTCTTCACCTACTTAGATATTCTTTTTAATATACGATTTTGAATTAATGTAAACAATAGAATTAGTATAAATAAGATAACTGCTGCTGCCATACCTTGACCATATCTATTTTCTACATAGAACTTATTAAAGATATAGAATACTGCTGTAGTTGCACTATCTGCTATACCTGCTTTTCCGTTGAATATAGAGAATACCTGTGCATATACCTTAAATGCATTAATGAAGTTAACCATTAATAAGAATGTAATAATTGGTATCATTTGAGGTAAAGTTATTCTGAAAAATTGTTGTCTCTTAGTTGCTCCAAACATATCTGCAACCTTGTAATAACTATCATCAATATTTCTTAAACCTGAAAGAAGTATTATTATATTAAATGCAAGTCCTGACCATATACCAAATATAATTAACGTAATCATACTCATAGATGGATCATCTAAGAAATTAAATGGTCCTACATTAAATAATCCTAATATATAGTTAACAAATCCATACTCTCCATTTAATAAAAATCTAAATACAATACCAACTGCTATAATACTTGTTAAGTAAGGTATAAAGAAAATTGTTTCAAACACATCTTTACGCTTAATCTTTTCATATATTGTAACTGCAATAAACATTGAAATAATTAATCCAACAGGTACAACAACAAAGGCATAAAGGGATGTATTACCTATTGCTGTATGGAATTTTGGATCTGATAATACTACTTCAAAGTTCTTAAATCCATTAAACTCTAAGCTATTTAATGTACCTTTTTGAAAGGCCATTATAAATGTTCTAATTAATGGGAATACGCTAAATACTCCTATTATTATTAAGGCAGGAAGTAAGAAAAACCATGCCTGTGGTGAATTCTCCGCTCTATACTTTAACTTTCTCATTTTAATACACTCTAACTCCATTCTCTTGGAATATGTATATACTATTGTAGTCAATTTCAAATCCTAACTCGTCTCCTTCTGATACATTACGAGTAATATCAGTAATTGACTTAGCATGTATACCATTAGCATTGAAATTTACTATACAATCTTTTCCTATTAATTCTATTGATTCAACCTTAGCCTTAAATAATGGATTTTCACTTAATTCAAAGTACTCTGGTCTAATCCCTACAAAGTACTTACTTTCATTTAATTCACCCTTGAATCTATCTTTATTTAGTAAACTTAAATCAATTGTAAAATCTTTTGCTTTAAGGGCATTCCCTTCCTTCTCCATTTCGAAGATATTTATAATTGGGTTACCCATAAACTTTGCAACAAAAAGATTTGATGGTTCTAGGTAAAGATTTTGAGGAACATCAAATTGTTGTACTATACCTTCATTCATTAACACTATTCTGTCACTTATTGATAAAGCTTCTTCTTGGTCATGTGTAACGAATACAGTTGTTATACCAATTTCCTTTACAAGTCTTCTAATTTCTTCTCTAATCTTTAATCTTAATCTTGCATCTAAATTACTTAATGGTTCATCTAGTAAAAGAATCTTAGGATTTTGAACTAGTGCTCTTGTAATTGCAACTCTTTGTTGTTGTCCACCAGACATTTCCCCTGGTTTTTTATTAGCAAGCTCTTCTATACTTGTTACCTTCATATATTTTCTTGCTATTTCCTCAGCCTCTTTTTTAGGCATCTTTTTATTTCCAACTGTAAGAGGGAACATAACATTTTCTAAGACAGTCATATGTGGATATAATGCATAGTTTTGGAATACTAAGCCTATATTTCTATCCTTAGGATGCTTATCAATAACTGATTCCTTGTCAAACTTGATATCTCCATCTGTTGGATCTAATAATCCAGCTAATAAATTAAGGATTGTAGTTTTCCCACAACCACTTGGTCCTAATAAACAAATAAGTTCACCGTCGTTAATTTCGAGATTAATGCTTTTTAAAGCTTCATAACCGTTGTTATAAACTTTTTTTAGATTTTCAATCTGTATCATGTTTCACCTCTAGTAATTTTTAGTTTTCTTTAAGTCTTCCTAGTATGCTTGTAAAATATCATAAAAACTTGTTACCGATTTGTAACAGTTCTACTCATAATATACTAAATTCATCATACTTTTACAAGATTATATCTGTTATTTTAACATTTTATAATTATTATTTAACTAATTAATAACCTTAATACACTTTTTCCGACAAATGCCCACTTCTTTTAATAAATTTATAATTCTTTAATAATTTTAAGTAGCACATATAGATGTTATTTACCAAATAATACTTGTCTGTATACCACATATTGATTAATTAGTATACACTAATCAATCACCTCTCCCAACTTTTATACTTTTTTATAACCTTTAGTATATGAAGTTAATTTTTTTTAATTCAAAAATAAAAAGAAACTAAAATCAAACTTAATATTAGTTTCTTCAAAAAAATAATATATTCATATTTTTTATATTCTCATTACTTTCTAACAGAACTTTTCACATCTATCTCCCACTTGTTTAACCCTTTTCTCAATTAAATTTTTGGGTCTTAACCTCAACAACTGTATATCATCACTTTCATTTATTTCGTTTAATATCTCCATAACTAATGATAAATATCTGTTTTTAGGATTTTCTTCCCTTCTTCTTTCAACTATAGATATAAGGCTTGACCACAATACATATTCTGCCCCTTCATAGGTTGTTTTATATTTTGAATCAATTGTTTCTAATAAATGTCTTGCATCTACCTTTCTTCTTACTCTTAATACAGTATGAATAGTTGAACAATTTATCCAAATAAGTCCTCTACTATCTGTTTTACCATAATTTATTGCATTAGTAATCTTCTTAACAGTAGTTTTATCTAAATCCTTTGCTCTTTCAGGCATCTTATAGTTTATACCTCTTATATCAGAACTAAATACAATCACACTCTTATTATTCATAATATACCATCTTATTATAAATGCTTGTTAGTTCTGCCATTACCTCTTCAGTACCATTCTCTTTACATACATCAGGATGAATCTCTTTTACTATTACCTTATACAATTTCATACATATTACCCCCTCATTAATATATATGAAATAATCTTAACTATTTTTCATACAAACCCCACACAAAAAAAGAAACTGCAAAAATCTAATATAATTGCTATGATGAACTATTCTCATTTGATCTGTTTCATAATAATGTGCTTTATGTTCATATGCAACTATTTCCACCCTTATACAAACCCTTTTCTATTATTCTTATATTTTACCACACTTTATAAAAAAGCTAGAAAACGCCAAGTTGTATCAACTAGTATATAGGTATACACAATAAATATATAATATATCTACAATGCTATTTAGTGCATGATCTTGAATAATTGATGTTTGAAACTCCTCCATTTTTAAAGTACTTACTAATAATCTAATTTCTCTAAAAGAATTCTTAATTTCATTTTGTGATGTAATCCAAATTATCTTTATGTTCTTTTCTTTTAAAAGTTTATTTATTTGCTTAATATGTCGTGTTGTTCCAGAAAATGATATAATTACTGCAATATCATCCTCACTCATACTTTCTATTGCAAGTATCTGGCTTTTTAAAGTTGGAAATGAATAAGCAGTCTTATTTAACCTTGTAAATTTTTCGCTGAAATTTTTAGCAACAATATTAGAAAAAGAGCTACCAAAGACATAAATCCCCTTAGCTTCTTCAATCCAGTGAACAGCTTTAATCAGCTTCTTTTCATCAATAAGTTCTTTTGTTTCTACAAATGACTTATTAAGTGCCTTAAAATACCCATTCAATATAGAATTACTATTCCTATTTTCTTTACCACTTTTAACACTTCTATTGCTTATCTCATCCTGAAGAAACTCATTATAAACAATAACATCCTCTTTTAACTCCTTAAAGCTTGAATTATTAACCCTTTTGCAAAACCTTGTTATTGTAGAAGGTGAGGTGTTACATGCTTTTGCAATATCAAATATAGTCATGTTAGGTATTATTTCATGGTTATGTAAAATGTACTGTGCTATATAGCTATCTGTAGAAGAATACTCTGTTATTTCTTCTACACATCTTTTTAAGTTAGAAAAAAATGAATACATACCTTCCTCCATTTATCTATCTATAACTATTAAATATATATTATAATACAAAAATATAGGATAGCATAAACTACCCTATATCTTTATGTAATTATTCAATACCTAAATATTCTCTCATTTCAGTTTTATAAACAGAAGCTTTATTACCATAAATAATTTGTACACCTTGAGCAACCTTAACTATTCCATTAGCAGATAATTCGTTTTTGAAATACTCATCTTTTTCTATTACCGAGGTGTCTTTTAGTGTTAAGCGTAATCTAGTAAAACATGCTTCTACTTTTAAAATATTATCTTTGCCACCAACAGCTTCTACTATTCTAGGAATTAAATCTCCTGTATTACTTTCACTTACTGCATTTTCTTCTACATCTACAACTTCTCTTCCAGGGGTTTTTAAATTGAATTTAATAATTACAAATTTGAATACATAATAGTAAACTGCAAAATAGACTATTCCAAGTATAGGTAACCAATACCAGTTAGATCCCTTATCAGCATTTAATATTCCATTGAATATCCATGATAATAATGGTCCTCCAAAGGCTGATGGTCCTGCTACATTAAATTGAACTATATATGTTAATACATAAGCTATTCCTGACAATAAAGCATGAACTCCAAATAGCATAGGTGCTACGAAAAGGAAACTATACTCTAGTGGTTCAGTAATTCCCATAAGTGCACAAGGTATAACTGCTGCTATCATAAGAGATGCTACTTTCTTTCTATTTTCCTTCTTTGCAGTCTTATATATTGCAAGTGCCGCACCTGTTAAACCAAACATAGCAAATAATACTTTACCATTCATTACATATCTACTTATATTAATATCAAACATAGCACCAGGAGTATTTAATATTGCATTATATATATTTACAGCTCCCTCTACTGTTTGACCTCCAATTTCCATTACACCACCAAGAGATGTAAAGAAGAATGGAAGATATATAAAGTGATGTAACCCAAAAGGCAATAACATACGCTCTGCAAATCCGTATACAAATGCTCCAAACACACCTGTTGAATTAATAAATTCAGAAGATAGCTCTAAAGCATTTTGTATAGGAGGAAATATAAACGATAACCCAATACCTACAAAACTAGAAACTATAATTGTAATTGCAGGTATAAAACGTGTTCCATTAAAGATACCTAATACTGGAGGTAATTGTATCTTATAATACTTATTATGAAGATAACTTACTATAAGACCAATTATAATACCACCAAATACACCAGTATCTAAAGTAGTTACACCTAAAATTGCTTTTTGCCCAGTTATTAAATTGCTTGTATCTATAACACCTCTAGCAATTAAAAAACTTCCCATTATTGTATTCATTGTCATATATCCTAAGAAACCTGATAATGCTGCTGTAGCTTTTTCAGACTTAGCATATCCATACGCAATACATATAGCAAAAATAATTGAAATATTATTATTTACAACGTTACCTGCATCCTTCATTAATTGGAATATAAGAGAAAAGAAACTATTCCCTAAAAAAGGTGCAACTTCAACTAAGCTAGCATTTGTAAATGCACTACCAACACCAACAAGAATACCTGAAATAGGTAAAAGTAAAACAGGTGCCATTAGAACTTTACCCAGTTTTTGAAATGAGCTAAATATTTTTTTCTTATCCATGAAAATCCCCCTTATCTTTCGTTCTTTATTTTAATGTTGGCCAATAATCACCGTTTGCCTCAATTAAGTCATCTAAAATTTTTCTTGCAACTGTTGTAGATGGTACTGTTTTGTTTATAGCTATAGCTTGTAATGCTTTATCATAAGAATTTTCAAAATAAGCATCTACAGCTAATTTTTCTGAAGCTAATTGATTTTCCATCATTCCTTTATGGAAGGTTGGTATTGCAGGAATTGACACTGGCTCTGGCCCCCATGAACGTATATATGCTGGTACTTCTACCATTGCATCTGCTGGCATATTAGGGATAGCTCCATTATTTTCTACAATTACTAAGAAACGTTCTCCCTTATTGTATGCAATAGATGAAGCTGCATCAACTATAAAATCGCCAAATACTGTAAACTCTTGTAATGGACTCTTGTAGCTTTCTGGTGACTCTAAATATTTCTTGTGTTCTGCAAACATTTCTTGTTCACGTCCTTCTATAACCATATCTGCTCTTGTACGATTTATATCCATTTTGGCTACCATTTCTGATGAATATAAATAGTATTGAAGATAGCTGTTTGGTAAGAAGTCAGGATAATCCTTAACTATCTCTGCATATTGCTTCCATGTTTTTTGCCAATCCTTATCTTTATGATGCTTATCACTGCAAGCCGTCATACCAGAAGTTAATATCATTTCTCTTAATTCTGGTAAACGATCCTTTCCTTCTTTATCATATAAAGCTGTGAACCACCCAAAGTGATTTAATCCAAAATAACATGGATCTAGTGATTGCCAGCTATCTAAGCCTAACATCTTAGAGTAAGATAACAGAATTGCTGTTGGCATATCACATATATTTAGTATTCTTTCATTATTGAACTCTCTTCTTGTAGCCTCTGCAACAACTGCTGCTGGGTTTGAATAATTCAAAATCCAACAATTTGGAGAATACTTCTTTGCCATCTTTATGATATGAATTATAGCTGGAATTGAACGCATTCCATAAGAAATTGATCCTCCAGGACCACAAGTCTCTTGTCCAACTACTCCATATTTTAATGGAATCTTTTCATCTGAACTTCTTAACTTTAATCCACCTTGACGAATTTGAGCAAATACAAAATCTATATCTGTATAAGCCTCTTCTTCATTTGTTGTAACTACAACCTCAAGACCTGGATAAGTCTCATTAATGAATTGCTTCATGATATCATATACTAAATGTAATCTCTTTTCATCGATATCAAATAAAGCTAATTTTCTTAAAGGAAATTCATCCTTCTTTTGTAATAAACTTTGAATTATTCCTGGTGTGTGTGTGCTTCCTGCACCTACTATAACTACTGCATTTTTCTTCATATCCATACCTCTTTTCTGTAAATGTTTTCTTTGGATGTCTATAATATATCACCTTACAGAAAAAAGATTTAAAAATTTCATTTTATGAAATTTTTCTATAATCTTTATACTTTCCTAGACATTAAAAAAGAGATTGTATAAACAACCTCTTTTTATTGACTATTATAATATATATATTTTTTTATTCTGGTACTATCATAACTACACATTTAGCTCCTTTTACTACATGTGATGTTGTTGATCCTATCATTCTTATTAATGCACTCTTAGTTGACTTAGTCATTATTATTACATTTGTTTTATCTTCTTTTGCTTTCTTTAATATTTCATCTCCTGCATATCCAAAGGTAAAGTATGTTGATATGGAATATCCCTGCATTCTTTCAGCTGCTTTATCAAGTATTTGTTGTCCAATTTCCTGAGCATCCTTAAGCTCTTCAGCTACTGCCATACCATTAATAAAAACTAACTCTTTAACATTCATTAGGGTAATGTGAACTGAATCCTTAGGAAATATACCTTTAATAAAATCTAGAGAATGCATACTCCTTTCAGTTCCATCAACAGGTATTAAAACTCTCTTCATTTCCATAAATATCTCTCCCTTCAAAATATTATCTGTTTAAATATATAATTCTATATTGCTATAGAAAATTCCTTTTAGAATTTGAACTTTGCATAAAAAAGGTGGAGTGGATATTTATTTTGTTTGTTCCGTCGCTACGCTCCAAGTCACATGGAAACAAATATCCACCCCACGCGTACTAAATGTAAGGAAATTAAAAAAGCTACCCCTAATTTCTTAGAAGTAGCTTTATTACCTTTAAATATAAATTATTTCTATACCAGAGAAACTAACATTTCCAACTAAAGTTAATATATTTTCTCCATTACCTATTCCTTTATTCTTTTCATCTATTCCACCTAAAGATACATTTGCATTGCTAACAACAGTCCATGTTTTAGGCACATATAATTCTACACCAGCAAAGTTAACATCTAACCTTACAATGGCTTTTCCACCATTTAGCTTTGCATTATCAAAATATACTGTACTACCACCAAAATTACATTTTAGATCTACTTGTTCTAATGAGTCAGAATTTACATATTTAGTACTGCCAGAAAATAAAGTTTCCAACTTAATATGACTATCATCTTCTACATCAATAACATTACAATCATAATCATAGTTTCTACCATACCATTTCTTTTTCTTAGGGAATATAATTGATAGCCCTATACTTCCTAATGTTGCAGCAATTAATACTGTCCATGGAGTAATTGCAGTAATTCCAAGCTGATCATCAAAAAGTATTCCTATAAATGCTAATGGAAATAGAATGCCTGCAAAATTCATCTTAAATACACTTTTTATAATAATTGCAACTAAAAATACTGTAGCAACTAAACTAAACAAATTAACGCCTGCAAAATATCCAAGCTTACTAACAACTAAGACTATTCCAGCTATTACAAGAAATAGACCCCAAAAAACTCTTTCCTTTTTCATTTTATCTCCTCATTTCTAATAACTTAATTTTTAATGGTTTATAATAATATCTTGAAACATAAACCTTTTTATGTGTGTTCTTAAATTCAACAAGACTTGAGGATGTAAGATTTCTAGTTATGGAATAAATATAATTTACATTTAGTATTGTTGATTTGGAAACCCTCATAAAATTATTAGGCAATATTCCCTCTAGCTCATAAAGCTTATATTTAACCTCATAAACATTATTTAATGTGTGTGCACTAATACTTGTTTCTTCTGTTTCAAAAAACAATATTTCATCTAAAGATATATAAAACTGTGTATTATCTTTGTAGAATATTATTCTATTCTTTTTAGATAAAGCATCTTTAATTGCACTTTGAAGATTTTGTATATCTTCATTTAAATTAGCACATCTTATGATAACTTCATCATCTTGAATATTCTCATCAACTTCAATCCTTATTTTCATCTCCTCACACTCCACAATATAAATTATAACTTATGGTATCTTTTTGTAAACAAAAGTAAAACAAGTGGTAATTTTTCAAAAGTAAGTGGTAATTTTTTTACTCTAAACACAAAAAGTATGATAGATATTTATTCCCTTCGCACTAAAGGTAAGGAAATAATAAAAAACTACCTCTAATTTTAGAAGTAGTTTATATTTCTAAGTTGCTTTATAATCTATATTAGCTAATTTGGCTTGTTTACATAAATCCTTTACCTGCAGCTTATATAATTTTTTATCCTTAATAAAGTGTGTGCCACACTGTCTAAATTCAAAGTTCACATTTGCGTCCATACATTGATTTCTAATATTAAGAACCCAATCATAATCTAATGGTCTTGAATTATAATCAGACTCTCCTCCAACTACAACAAGTTCAATATCTTTTAAATATTTTTCAATATGTATTTCTTCCAGTAGTGGCTGGGCAGTAATACATTTGTGCTTTGCAGGGAAATCCCTAAAAATTGAAAGCTTATAATCTACAT
This sequence comes from Clostridium sp. 1001283B150210_160208_E6, assembly GCF_015669365.1. Classification (NCBI taxonomy): domain Bacteria; kingdom Bacillati; phylum Bacillota; class Clostridia; order Eubacteriales; family Clostridiaceae; genus Clostridium; species Clostridium sp. 1001283B150210_160208_E6. The sequence goes on from NZ_JADPAA010000001.1 coordinate 325,837, forward strand.
TCTTCTGGTTTTCAACAGTACAACAAACTACTACATTATCATACCCTTCATTCCAATCATCAGGAATACAATCCTTAAATCTATCTATTCTTTTAGTTAGAAATAAGAAAGTTAAATCACTTCTTTCTTTTATCATATTCCAGCACTCATCTCTCCAAGGATCACCTTCTTCAATAAAGAAGTCTGATGAAAAACATAGATATACTATTCCTGACTTAATCTTATAAGTTCCATTTTTTAATTTCTCTATAGGCTTATAAAAATCTTTTGTTTTAACTATTTTACTAGTATCTACTTTTCTTTTATAATCTCCCTTATGAATATAACAAAACTTGCATCCATCACTGCACTTTTTACATCCACGCCAAGGATTCCACATAGCCATATTATTCACCTCTTATCCTAAGATATTAATGCTTCTCTTATCCTCTTTTCTTCATCACTACCATTAGTCTTCAACCTTAAATAAGGAATCTCATACTTTTCCAAAACAGAATTCTTAATATTATCACGTTCTAGCTGAACTTCATTTTCATCATGATACTTAAAGCCATCAACCTCAATAACTAAAATAGGTGATTTATCAAGCTTATTAAACAATATAAAATCCACATGAGTATTAATATTTTCTACATAGCTTTTCTCTCTATCATTAAGTAAGGAAGTATCCCTTATTAAGTTTCTCAAAGGATAATGCATATCATATCCTATACTTAAATATTTCTCATCCTCCAAAATACCATCTAATAAATTTACCATAAGATTTTCAGAATCATACCTTGACTTATTTGTGTTTTTTAATAACTCTAACCTTCTATCATTATAGGATTTATATAAATAATCAAAAATAGAGTTAACCTTGCTTTCCTTTATACACTCCACATTGTTGTAGCTAATATATCTAATTAAATCTCCAATATTGCTCTCAGTTTCAATAAACTCCTTATTTCCAGAAACCACAAGAATCAACCTATTAACAGCTCTAGAAACTGCAACATTAATTAAATTAGCATTAGAAATAAAGTCATTCATCTCATTAGAAACTGTAGATATTATAATGTTGTCCTTTTCTCTACCTTGAAACTTATGAACAGTGTCTGCTTCAATATCTAAATCACCAATATACTTTCTAATCTCATCAGCTTGAAGTCTATAGGGAGATATTATCCCTATGGATTCATTTAAATTTTGTAGGTTTTCCTTAGGAATTACCTCATCAAAGATAACATCAAGCTCTCTTTGATTAAACTTACCTCTAGCATGATTTCCCTCCACGGTTTTATAAACCATTAGAGGATTATCTATATTATTTTCAGTTAAAGGAATAAGCTCTCCGTTATAAAACTTCTCATTACAAAAGCCTATTATCTTTGGATTGCACCTGTAATGCTCCTTTAAAAGAGTATAAGGAACCTCTGGATACAAGGTTTTTATAGAAGTAAGAAGGCTCTTTTCACTATAATTATAAGCTTCATCTAAATCATAGCTATAAAACACCTCATTTGTTTTAACCTTCAAATCATCAGATACCACATTAGGCAATTGCTTCTCATCTCCAACAATTACAACATTCTTCCCACAAGATAAGGCTAAAGCTCCTGAAACAATATCCACTTGAGAGGATTCATCTATAATTACATAATCAAATAAATAGTTCTCCCCTATGGAATTTCTTAAGGAATGAGTGGTGCTTAAAATTACAGGATACTCCTTAACCACATCCCCAAAGTTTTTCCATAAATCATCCTTAGAAAACTTACTTCTTGCACTTTTGTTTCCCTTTCTTTTATACAAACTAGATTTAAATAACTTCATAGAAAGGTCAGTATATTCCTTCATCTTATCTTCAAACTTATATCTTTCTAGGGACTTGCTTATTTCAGTAATTCTTTTCTCACCCTCTTCAATTTTCATCTCATAATATAAGTTCTGTAATAATAAAACCATCTCTTCACTAGGGTTATCATAAAACTTAAAAGAATATATACCAAACTTAATTAAATACTTAACCTTATCTAAGGTGGTAAAATCCCCCTTATTTTCTATGTGATACTGGATATTATTCCATAAAGTAAGTATTCTATCTGGAGTTTTTCTATACAAGCTCCTATAAGGAAGTATATTAGGCTTTTCACTAGAGCTTAAATAATGCTCTTTCTCCACCTTTATTCCATCTAATTCTTCCTTTAGCTTTGCTAATTCATTTTTTCTATTTAGCATTTGGTTTAAATCCTTTTCTACCTGAAGTAGCTTCTTCTTAAGTTCCTCTTCCTCACTAAAATTAAGACTCCACCCATCCATAGAAGGATAAGTACCATCTTGTCCATCTATAAACTTCTCTCTATTTTCTGTATTTCCAAGAAAGGCAGCTATAAAACCAACACCATATTTATTAAGCTTTTCCATAACATTTGAGGTTGCAGAGTTATTGTTTGATACAACCCCTACAGTTTTATTATTAATTATTGCATTGGATATAATATTTAAAATTGTTTGAGTTTTACCTGTACCAGGAGGCCCCTCAATTATGCTAATTTCACTATTTAGAGCCTTTTCTGTACCATCCTTTTGGCTTATATTAAATCCAAAGGGATATATAAAACTCTCATATTTTTTTCTTTCTTTTGGCTTTTTACCATGAAGATATTTTGACAAAACACTATTAGAACTTATAAACTCCATTTTTTCATATTGTTTTTCTAGGAAATTTGTTTCATCTATTTTTATTAGGGATGATAGATGCTTTAAATACTTGAAACAACTTTTAGATTTTGCACTGTCTAGAGATGACTTTTCTATCCTTATGTATCTTTTTTCATAGGTTTCAATGTAATCATTTTTAAAAAAGAGTTTTATATATTCATTAAAATCTAGGATTTTTAATGCTCCATTTCTTGGTTCTCCTTTGTGGAATACTACATTAGATTTGCAATCTATTTCTGTAGGATCTTTATAACATTTCACGTTACTGTAGTTATGTGGGTATGTCTTTCCATTTGTATATGTAATGTTTTGTTTACCATTTTCATATTTAATCCACTTTATTCCATTGGTTTTATCTTCAAATTCTCCATTTTTATTTTTGACCATTATTAAGTTTTTGTTTATATCCATAATTTCTCCTTAATATAGACTTTATATGTATATTTTACCATTTTAATTTATATTCTACTATACAGTATTATTGATGGAATTAGAGTCTATCCAAATGAAATATTTTTATTATAGGTTTTACTTATGATTACCATATTTTTTTGATATTATATTTTTTTCATATGTAGCTATATAATCAAATTGTAGACATTGTTAAAAAATAAACTATTTTAGGAGGTATCATATGGGATATAATCTATCATTCCAAGAAGTAAATACTTTATTTGAAGACTTAAAGAAAGAATACAAGATTTATGCACCAAAGAGATTTAAAAAACAAGGTAGATACTCAGATACAGACATTATAAAGTATGATGAAGTTTCTACTGTAGAAGAAATTGAGTTTAAGGAAAAATCACACTATCCAGTAAAGGAAGTGATAACTCCTATTACTCAAACCCTTTATTACTTTACAGAAGATGAATTTAGAGAAAGTTCTATAGGTCATAACAAAAAGATATTAATTTTTGCTAGACCTTGTGATATTAATGCACAAAGAAGACAAGATATGATTTATCTTCACAATGGTAACTTTGAAGATACCTTCTATAAGAGGATAAGAGAAAGAGTTAAATTTATTTGTATTGAATGTGTTGATGGATTTGACACTTGCTTCTGCGTATCAATGAACAGTAATAAGACTGATGATTACTCTTTAGCTGTAAGATTTAATGAATCTTCTTTACTGTTTGATGTTAAAGACAAGGAATTCAGTAAATTTTTCAATGATAAAACAGAAGAAGAATTTGAACTAAAATTTATTGAAGAAAATGAAGCAAAGGTAACAATTCCTGAAATTAATGATAAAGAAATATTAATAAAACTTAAAAATCATCCAATGTGGAATGAATACAATAAAAGATGCCTTGGTTGTGGAAGTTGTACAATAGCATGTAGCACATGTTCTTGCTATACTACACGTGATATTGTATATGATTCTTTAGGTAAAATTGGTGAAAGAAGAAGAGTACAAGCCTCTTGTCACATAGATGGTTTTGATGAAATGGCTGGAGGACATAACTTTAGAACAACTAAGGCAGATAAAATGAGATATAAAGTTCTTCATAAAATTCATGATTATAAAGCTCAATTTGGAGATGAGCATATGTGTGTTGGTTGCGGTAGATGTACTGATAGATGCCCTGAACATATTTCAATTACAGCTACAATAAACAAAGTAAATAATGCAGTTAATGAAATTATGGAGGGAAAATAATATGGAAAACAATATATTAACACCTAAATCATATGAAATTATTAGCGTTACTCATGAAACTAAACATGAATACACTTTTAGAGTTGCAACTGATATAGTTCCTGAACATGGACAATTCCTACAACTATCACTTCCTAAAATTGGCGAAGCTCCTATTTCTGTAAGCGGATTTGGACTAGGATATATGGACTTTACAATAAGATCTGTTGGAAAGGTAACTGATGAGCTTTTCAAATTACAATCAGGAGATAAAATCTTCTTAAGAGGAGCATATGGCAAAGGCTGGCCAGTTGAAAAGTTTAAAAATAAAAATTTAGTTATAATTGCTGGTGGTACAGGAGTTGCCCCTGTAAGAAGTATGATTAATAAATTTTATCTTGAAGAAGATTATGTAAAATCATTAAGTTTAATCTTTGGCTTTAAAGATATAGATTCTATATTGTTCAAACCTGAATTAGATAAATGGAGAGAGAAATTTAATACAATATATACACTCGATAAGGGTGAAAAGGATGGTTGGGAGCAAGGTCTTGTAACTAAACATTTATCAAAACTTCCTTTAGACTCTTTTGAAGATAACTATGAAGTTGTTATAGTTGGGCCACCAGTAATGATGCACTTTACAGCTCTTGAAATGCTAAAACTTGGTGTTCCTGAAGAAAAAATTTGGGTATCATTTGAAAGAAAAATGTCTTGTGCTGTTGGTAAATGTGGACACTGTAGAATTGATGAAACTTATGTATGCTTAGAGGGCCCTGTATTTAACTATACTAAGGCTAAATCATTATTAGACTAGGAGGATACTTTTATGAATCATGATATAGATATTAAAAAGGTTAGATTAAATTGTTTTCGTCAATCAAAGATTCCTGGAGAGTTTATGCTTCAAATGCGCGTACCAGGAGGTCTTGTTAATGCTAAATATTTAAGTGATATTCAATATATTGCAGAAACTTATGGAAATGGTACTTTTCATATGGGAATGAGACAAACCTTCAGTATCCCTGGAATTAAATATGAAAACATTCCTTCTGTTAATGAGTATATTTCTAATTATTTAAAAGAAGTTGAAGTTGATGAATGTAACTGTAATATGACAGTAGATGAAAATGGATATCCTACAATAGGTGCTAGAAATGTTATGGCATGTATAGGTAATTCTCATTGTATAAAAGCAAATGCTAACACTAAGGATTTAGCAAATAAAATAGAAAGCCTAGTCTTCCCTTCTCATTACCATATTAAAGTTTCAGTATCAGGTTGTCCAAATGATTGTGCTAAAGCTCATTTCCAAGACTTTGGTGTTATTGGGCAAGCTAGAATGATATATCATCCTGAAAGATGTATTGGTTGTGGAGCTTGTGTAAAAGCATGTGAACATCATGCAACTAGAGTTTTAAGTTTAAATAAAAATGGACTTGTAGATAAAGACCCATGCTGCTGTGTTGGTTGTGGTGAATGTGTTCTAGCTTGCCCTGCAAGTGCATGGACAAGAAGCCCTCAAAAATTCTATAGAGTTGTTATAGGTGGAAGAACAGGAAAACAAACTCCTAGAATGGGTAAAACTTTCTTAAACTTTGTTACTGAAGATGTAGTACTAGGAATGTTTGCAAACTGGCAAAAGTTTTCTGCTTGGGCATTGGATTATAAACCTGAATACTTACATGGAGGCCACTTAATAGATAGAGCTGGATATCATAGGTTTAAAGAAATAATTTTAGATGGAGTTGAACTAAACCCTGAAGCTTTAGTTGCTGAAAATATATACTGGGCAGAAACAGAATACAGATCTAATATAAACGTTAAACCAATTGGAAAACATAAAACTATAGAATCAAATAGAGAAATACAAGATTAATCTTAAAATACTGACTTTTAAAAAAGTGACTCCCCCCTTTAGGGAAGAAGTCACTTTTTTTATCCATACCATTAGAAAGCTCCAAGTAAGATCAAAAGAAATATTCATCCCACTTATACTAAAGATAAAGAAAAAAACTTAACTTCTTATGTTCTTATGTTCTTAACTTCTTAAGAAGTTAAGAACATAAGAAGTTATAGTAAAAATGCGGGTTTGAATGGATTTTTATGAAATAAATTTTGAAAATGTATATGTTTTATTTGAAAATAAAAATCCCTTTAGAATAACTCTAAAAGGATTTTTTTCTCTATTTATATATTTACATATTTATTATGTTTAAAAGGTCATCACCATACTTGTCTACTTTAACTTGTCCAAAGCCTTGAATCTTTAGAAGCTCTTCCTTTGCTTTATTATATCTATACTTTCTTATCTCTTCATATAAATCACTTGCATTATCTACTACCTGCTCTTCAGCTTTCTCTTCTTCCATAACCTCAGTTACTGCTACTTGCTCATTTTCAGCTAAATTTAAAAATCGTTCTTTTTTAACTATTAAGTATACAATTTCTCTTGGATACTCATAAAATCTAGCAAAAAAATAAAGCATATCCTCAAATACGCTTTATTACTATCTACCTTCTAATCTTTGATAATAATCATCAAGTATTTCTTCTGTCACCTTAGTTGCACTAGTTCTCTTAAGCTTATATAATATATGATCCATTCTACTACGATCATATTCTAAACATATATTAATCTTATTATTTAGAAATTCTCTTTTATGTTTTTTTACTTTTCTTTCTATATCATCATATAAAATTTCTATTTTTTTATTAAGCTCTTCTATATTATTTATATCAATTTTTTTTCTATTCATCTTCAATAATATATACATTCTTTTTGATGTATATCCATTAACTTTAAATGGTTTTTTAGACCATGGTATAATATCTTTTAAGTTTGGATCTTTAATAATAATCCCATTCACTAATACATCAAATCCCTTTTTTTCACTAGCCATTCTATATATCTCTACAGAAGTAGTTTCATTAATTTCTTTATCCCCCTCATTTACAAGTATCCCATCTATTTTTAACTTATCACACTTTATTCCAAACAAATTAACATTCGTACCATTATTAATAATATCTCTATAGGAAGCTTTTATCGAAAAAATTATTTTTCTTTTCATTTTTTGAATCTTTTTTAGCGAAGTTTCATGAATATCTTTCTCCAAAATAACTATACTTATAGAAGTAATATCATCTATTTTTCTTTCAGTACTGTTACTTTGAATATCTATATTACCTTTATTAATATTAATAAAATTAAAGTTTGTTTTATAATTACTATTTATTCCTGAAACTTCAATATTACACTCTTTACATAAGTAAGCTAAAGCTGCCAACATTTTATTTTCATTTATATTCTCTATATCTTTAAGTATCGTTATATTTCGTAATTTTTTACCTTTAATTAAAATCCTTACTTTTTCATTATCATGCTCTACCATTATCTTTTCTATGAAATTTCCATGCACAATACAAGCGTTTATTATATAAACAAAGCATTGCTCTATCTTCATATTACTCCATAGATTTTCCGTTCTTTCCATACCGATTACTTTACACTTAACACCCATTTCCTATTCCTTATGAATTAATACAATATATGTCTATGAAATAAGAATAAATGCTATACCTAAATATGATAAAAATCTATACTAGAAATGATATGATAAGATTACTATTTACTATTTACTATCTGCAACAACACTTTCATCTATCTCCTTTGCTACAATTTCTTCTTTATTCCAAAAACTAGTTAACTTAATAGTTCCACTATTTACTTTTGTATTTTTTTCATCAAATTTTACTTTAACAATATTAGGTCTATTAAAAGCAGTCCCTGAAAAAATTGCTTGACCACTAGTTAAAATTTTAAGCATTTCCATACTCATTTCATCAATAAACGGTACTGCATTTTTTATTATATTAATATCATTAGGATTTACTAGTTTATGAATAATATAATTATGTGCTTGAGATATCAAGGTTCCTGATATATCACTTGGTCTTTGTGTAGACATCGTTAAAAACACACTGAATTTTCTTCCTTCTTTAATTATATTTTCAAAAGTCTCTATACAAGTCTTTGCAATTGCATCCTCTTTATCTAGATTTTGACTTGAAAGATAGTTATGAGCTTCATCAATAATTAGATGCAAGGATTTTCTAGCATTTGTTCTACCCATAAATTGACTATATAACTTAGAACAAATAAAAGTAACTATTATTCTTCTTATATCTTTTTTAGCACTAGATACATCACATACTAAAACATTATGCTTTTCAAACAAAGTAGATTCTATATCACTATCCTCTCCATCTTTATAAGGTATAAAAATTCTTCCAAAATCTTTTTTACTGCTATTAAACCTCGCTATCATTGGACTAGTATTATTTTCATTAGTACTATATTTATTTTTTCTAAAGATATGTTCTAGTTCTAATAAAAATCCAAAATCCTCTACGGTGAATTCTTCCTTTTTAAGTGAAATATCTATTTTATTAATCTCCCCTATTATTTCATTCGATCTATCTTCATAAATATCTCCAATATAATTTAACCTATTATTATTAATCTGTATTTTATCAATATAGGATAAGCTTTCACTAATTTTTTTATATAGTTCATCACTATAATATGTCATATCATCTCTTAACGAATTTAATGAATTTAATTTATTTGCAGGTGTATTATTAGAATTAATAATTCCACACATACATACTTTTAAATAATCTAATATTAAAACTGATATACTTTTCTTATACTTACCAGCTTCAAATAATTCTCTTCTTAATGTATTACAAACCTTTTTTATAATTGGATACTGCGTCTTATCAGTTGCCTCTAGTAATAGCTTCCAATCCTCAGCATCAAGTAACTGTATAGGAATATTTATTTCATTGGAATCCTCAAAAGATGTATCTAATCGCTTCACCACTTTTCTATTTGTAAAAGCATCCTTATATTCACCATTAGTATCAATTATAAGAAATAAGCTTTTTGTTACATCTCTATCATTAAATAACTCAGAATATATTGTATTTAAAGTGTTAGATTTACCACTACCTGTATTACCAACAATTAAAGTATGACTAGCAAAAAAAGAATTTATATCAATATTAAAATCTAAAGAATCATTAAATAGAAACGTTCCTACTGATATACTTTCTTCTTGAATAGTTCCAGTATATATCTGCTCTAGTTCATAATCTGTAATAGAATATACATTTTCAAAAATATTAGGAACTTCCCCATTACTACCTTGATAAAATCTACCTTCTTTTATGTATCCAGAAATATTACATATTAAATACTTTTGGCTATTTATTCTTTTTATCTCTTTATCATTCTCACTATCCAATAATACCTTCTCATTTATAATTTCATATACTTTACTTCCAACCTTTACAAAATTGCTTACACCACCAACTCTTATTAACTCGCCATCTACTACTTTATATGGTGTATCCATTTCTCTATTTATTGCTACTTTAATTTGAGAATTAGATATTTCAATTATTTTACCGATTTTTAAACTGACATTTCCCATTTTACTCACCTTTTATATTATTTAATAAATCTGCTAGTACGCTAAAGTCAGCTGATTCATCATACACGTGTACATTTTTCATTTCTTTATACTTTTCTCTCATTTCTTCGATCTCATTAGGTAACGCCATAAATAATATTAAGGTAAATGAGTCTATCGTAAGTGCATTCTCAATAATTTTATTTATATGTGCATCTCCCATACTTGTCCCACTAACTACTAAGGTGGTATCCTTTTTACAAATAGAATCTGCAAACTCACGCATTAATGCAGAGTAGTAAGTAATTAAATTCGTATGTTCAAACTTTGCCACTGATGGATATATGATCTCAGGTAAAAACTCTTTTTCAAATGGATTCTTTTCATATAATTCACCATCTTTTAAACACCAAGATATTGAACCATGCAATTTATACAAATTCATATGGTTGCAACTAACTACTAATTCTTTCTTTCCAACGTTAAAACTATCAACATATTCATAATTATAATAAGCAATATTGAACTTTCGTTTTGTAATCCCATAAAATCCTGAATAATAATGAATATTTAACTCTTCCAAAGCCCTCTCATTTAACATATCATAGTTTGTTGTAAACACTTTTATACTATGTTTATTTTCATAAGCAACATCCCTTAATTCTATTATTCCCCTATAAAAGTTCTTAAATATATCTAAAACAGTATCTTCATCTGAATTCTTTATTCTATCTAATATTAATTTTTTTATATATTCTTGTATTTTCTTAACCTCACCCTTAAATTTATCATCAAAAATATATAAATCTGCCCCCTCTAAAATTGACAAAAATTTTTCTATGTTACTACCATCAGGTATTAAATAATTATCAAATATTTTCTTAACTTGATCATATTGATCATTTTCTATCCTCTTACTATCATCTAACATTTTAATAACTTCTTTTATTTTATCATCACCTGTTATAAACGTTCGAAGATCAGACATAATTGGAAAGTTCAATTTCCCTTCTTCTTTTTTTACCCTATATGAGCATCCTGCTCCCAGCAAAAAATTAACATTAGTATTCTTTATTATTTATTTTATTAATTCCGTATTTCCACTCATAAGTTCTCCCCTATTTCCTATTATTTTAATATGAGGTTTTTACTACTGTCTCTTATTATTGTTGTCTTTTTATATGCGTGTTTGAAAAGGATGTAAAGTAATTATTTACATCCTTCTCTACCATTACCTCGTATGAGCATCTCTGCAACAATGATAACAACCATCTGAATTAGGGTAAATACTCTTAGCTTTTGCTACAGCTTCTTTAGAGTTTGAGTAATACCCTAAATATGTTTTATCATTAGGTAACTTAAAACAACTATCTTTATGTACTTCATGTTGTCCTTCATTATCAACTCCATCATGAACATAATACAAATCCATCTTATATCCTCCTTTCAATTATTCTATCCCCCATTACATTTCTTCTATGATTATCACTCGAAACACTAGTAGTATCATAAAAATAAAAAAACGAAAGATGCCCAACATCTTTCGTATGATTATTAATTCTACACTTTTGCTGAAATTCCTCTTTTATTACAAAATAATACTTTTATTTGCTTTATTAATTAACCATGAAGGAATCTCTTCTTCTAACTCCCAAATAAAACTTATTGGTTTACTACCACTGTGACTTCTATATTCACATAATCCCAAATAAGTAAATGGGCTAGTAATTCCATCTCTATTAGAGTATTCCCTAACAAATAATACCACCTTACTTTTAAACTTCTTATGATTTATATATCTTTGCCCTGTAGGACTTTCTACAGAGGTTGTACTTTGACTTTGCCAATGAAATAGCTTTTCATTAATAGCATAATCCTCGTATAAGGTGGAAGGAGAAAAATCTTTTTCACTTTTATTTAAAGTCACAAAGAATACATCTAATGATTTATCTTTAAAATACTTTGTTCCTTCTCTAAAGGATGGCTTGTTTTCACCATTAAAATAATCAAATGCCGCCATAATCTGATCTCTTGAATATTCACAATGTAAATCTAAAGGGCATGTAAAATCTAAGTTTACATTTTTATCAACAAAGTTCAAATTGCTATAATTATATTTTAGTATTTCACAAACCTCTTCCATCATTGTTTTATTTCTAAGTAACTTTAATACTCCATCTTCTAATGAAGCTAAGCCTTCTTTATCTGGCGCATTATTATAGAATGTATAATACATCATGTTAAGCATTAATTTGTCTTCTTCATTTAATGAATTCAGAGGTATTTCATTATTAATCACCTTAAATATAAACTCAATTAATCTTCTTGAATTTATATGAAATAAGTTCTTAAGTTTCTTAGTTATATCTATTTCATTTTCATCATAAAAATCATCTCTTACCCCTGCAAGAACTAACATCCTTGAAAAACTTCTATCTCCTTGCTTACCATAGAAGTCTATTAAAGATAAATTATTATACTTTAAGAAGTTTTCTAAAGTAAGCTCAGCTAAGGTTTCCTCTTTAAATACTTTAAGTTTATAAATTAATTTTGCTTTATTATTAACTCCTGACTTAATATTTCTTAAAATATACTCTTTTGCTTGCTTTTCTAACTGTATATAACACCCTTTTGGTAGGGTTATAAACCCATTTTCTATATATTCCTTTACCGAATGATTAGATTTTCCAATAAGAGTTCTAAACTTTTCTTCAAAGTTATAATTTTTATGAGCTTGTCCAACGAAGTCTAAAACTGTTAGACACTCCTTACCTTCGCTTAATCTTAATCCTCTACCTAACTGTTGTAAAAATACAGTTAAGCTTTCTGTTGGTCTTAAAAATAAGATTGTATTTATTTCTGGAATATCTACACCCTCATTATATAAATCAACTACAAATATGAATTTAAGCTCTCCGCCTACTAGTCTTTCCTTTGCTAAGTTTCTATCTTCCTTCTTAGTCTCATCCGTTAAGGCTAAAGAAGGAATACCAATATTATTAAAGCTATTAGCCATAAACTTTGCATGTTCCTTACTTACACAGAACCCTAAACCTATTACCTTATCTATATCTGTAACATATTTGTTTAAGCTAGTAACAATTTGGCTTACTCTTAAGTCATTACCTGTATATACTTTATCTAATTCCCTAATATCATATCCTTTTCTTTTCCACTTTAACTTAGATAAATCCACATCATCAGTTACAGCAAAATATTGAAAAGGTGAAAGTAGCTTTCTATCTATAGCTTCTGGTAATCTAATTTCAGCACTAATCCTATCATCAAAATATTTGAATATATCCTCTCCATCATTTCTTTCTGGAGTTGCAGTTAAACCTAATAATATTTTAGGTTTATAATAACTTAATAACCTTTGATATGATGGTGCAGCTGCATGATGAAATTCATCTACTATAATAAAATCATAGTAGTCATCAGAAGTTACATCATAAAGGCTTTTACTATTTAAGCTCTGTATAGATACAAACAAATACTCTAGGCTATCTGGAGTTCTTCCCCCCACCATTAAATCCCCAAAGTTATTGTTTTTAAGTATAGCTCTAAAAGTATCCCTAGCTTGTTTTAATATTTCTTCTCTATGTACTACAAATAAAAGCCTATTAGCTTTTCCCTTATTATCATTACAATAGTTTTTATAATCAAAAGCTGATATTACAGTTTTACCAACACCAGTTGCTGCAATTACTAAGTTTCTATTTTTATTAAATATCTCTCTTTCTACCTTTAGCTTATCTAAAATTTCTTTTTGATAGGAATATGGTCTTATATCAAAGGTAAAATTAGAATCATTCTCTTCAGTTTTTAATTCATTTCTTAGGGACCTCTTTAACCTAATTTTATCTTCATCACTACCCTTATAAGAAATAAACTCTGCATCATTCCAATAACTTTCAAAGGTAGCCTCAAACTTTCTAACAATATCAAAGGAATCTTGTTCAGTAATTTTTATATTCCACTCTAACCCTGAAGTTAATGCAGCATTAGAAAGATTAGAGGATCCTATGTATGCAGTAGTAAAGCCTGTATCTCTTTTAAACATATAAGCTTTTGCATGAAGTCTAGTTCTTTCAGTATCATAAGATATTTTTATCTCTGTATTAGGCAATTTGCTTAGCTCATTAATAGCCTTAAAATCAGTAGCTCCCATATATGAAGTAGTAATAATTCTAAGTTTTTTGCCACCTTTAGTAGCCTCTTCTAAACTATCCATAAGACATCTTATACCACTCCATTTAACAAAGGAGACAAGCAAATCAATGCTATCACAGGATAGTATCTCTTTATTTAACTCACTTAACATATTAGGTTCTAGGGATGCCCCTGTGAATAAAGAGCTTTGAGAAAGAGGTGTTACAGGCCTTATAGCCTTTTCTTTTGTAAGTGCCCTTTTATTATTTATTCTTGAATAGAGAGCTGTTAGCATTTCTCCATTTTCATCTATTTTATATTTTTTTATATCCTCTTCATTGGATATTTCGCTAAGAATATTGATGATTTTATTACAAGCTTCGATTTGTCTTAATAACTTATAGTCTTTTTCTTTCTCTTTATCTCTAATATAGTTTAGGGACCTACGTATTACTGATTCTATATATTGAGATAAAAGTACCTTTGCTTCTTCTTTATCAATGTTTTCTTTATCTATTATGAAATTTTCTTTGTTTATTCTATCTAATTCTTCTAATATTTTAGTGTTTATTATTTGCTCATATAACCCTTGTTTCATAAAACCTCACCTTTTATATTCCTTTCTTAAAAATAAAGTTCTATAAAACATTCTTTTTTCCTTTTTAGTCAAAATAATAGATATTTATTTATGTAAAAATCATATTTAAACTCATATAAATATATACTATTGGATACTTTTGTATTTTATTGTATGATAATGTTAGGTGGGTATAATTTTATGAGGTGATATAATGGCCAAAAATACAGGTAATAACTTTAGACGTGGAGCTGTAGATAATCGCTCTCAAACCTATAATCCCAAAACTGATAGCTGGGTTAAGCGTGATGCTAATACCGGTAAATTTATTGATCAAAAAACATCTAGTAACGAACCCTTTAAAGGTGTTCGTAAAGAAAAATAATATTATATAACTCACCTACTATTAGAGGGAGTAGGTTTTATACTCCCTTTAATATAAGTATAACTTATTTATATTTCTAGGATTATTTGGACTTACCTATCTTCTGTGCTAAATTTAAATAATAAAAACTACTCCTAATTCCTTAGAAGTAGTTCATAATTATGGACACTTTAACTAATTTTCCTTTATAATCCCAACAGCAACACCAATAATACTAAACTGTTCTTCTTCAAGCATAATTGGTTCATAATCATCATTTTCAGGCATTAACAAAATTTTACCACCCATAGTTTTATATGTTTTAAGAGTAGCATCTCCTTCTATGTCAACTGCAACTATATCACCAATATTAGCACAATCCTGTTTATTAATAACTACATAATCTCCATCATTAATACTCTTATTTATCATGGTCTCCCCTTTTATTCTAAGAAAAAAAGATTGTTTAAAGTTCCTAGCCATTCTGAAGAAAGAAAATACTTCCCTTGAAATTCATTATTAATTAATCAATTCATCTAATTCTAATTCCAAACTTTTCTTTATTTCGTTATAACGATTTTTTAATATTCTCTCAAAAAACTCATTTTCATTTTCTTGCGTTTTTCTTGCATAGTATTCCTTAATCGGTGTTGGTATACAATGCTTGTACATCGATAGATTTGAAACATAATCAAAGTATTCTAATGGGGATTTATCACTTATCATCGAATTAGCTTCACTTGAAATATATGTCCTATTTAATGGAGAATTTAACATATGATTTTTACTTTTACCTCGTAGTTCTTTAGCTGATTCACCCATTTTCCTTACTGACCCTAATGGACATATATGGTGATCCTGTATTACTATTCTTTTACTTCTCTTAATGCTACTGAAATAATATTGTTTACCTGAAGCAATATCCCATGCATTAAGATAAATTTCATCATTAATAAAATCTCTTGGAGATTTACTTAATATATATTGTAATATTCCGTGATAAACTGCTGTTGGAATAGATACTTCTTTATTTTTACCAGCTAATGTTTTAAAATCCGAATATTCTTCCAAACTAAATATCTTACTCTTTCTTTCCTCAAATATAGATATATCACCATTTATAAATTTATAAAGCAACTTTATATCTTCAACTGCTCTTGAATTCTGTAACTGTCTATATGTACCCGAAAATAATGAAGTCCAATACCAATATTCAATTCTATCTATAACTTTCTCATCGTTCCAATTTTTATCATCCTTCAGAACATATGCTATAGGAAGCAGCATTAACTGAAACTTTACATTATCGATTTTTACGATTCCACATCTAAATTGTAAAAATGCACAAGCTCTTATAATTGATGTTATTGTTAATCTTGTATTATCATTTATTTGAGTAGATGTTAAACTTAATTGTTCATTTTTTTTAATCCACTCTAATTTAATCTTATTTTCGTCATCAAAATTACCATCAAAATTTGAAAAAATGGATAACATATTTAAATACTGATTCTTAATTATTTCGCTAATTTCATTCTCCTTCATTAATCCCATATCAGCTGGGTTCCAATAAATCACATCTTCACCGCTATTCTTTAATACAGACCTTGGAATTATAATATTCTCATTAATCTGATTTTGTATTCTGGTGGTAAGCGACATTAATTCTCTATCATGAGCAGCCTTTGCTACGATAAGATCATACGTAGATAGCGAAACCCCTCCCTTATTTACATTTTCAAAAGTATATATAGCTCTATTCATTTCTTCTTTTAATAATTCTATAACTGGTATTTCTCTATCTTTCAAATTATTTATAAAACTATCAACATCATTTACCCAGTCAGTAACTAACTCTTCCCATGATTCGTCCATTGTATCTTCACAATAATCAGTTAAAATATCCTCAATTTTAAGGATATTATCATCAACTTGAGTTTTCAACTCTTCCATTCTATTCATAGCAATCTTTTTTAATGTTTTATATTGTATTGTAGAGCTTCTATTAGCAGAACAATTTGCTATTCCATACAAAGGTACTCTTAATTCCTTAGCTGCCTCTTCAGATACTATCTTTATTCGCGTATTTTCTTTAATAACCCCATTTTTGTACCATTCTTCCAATTTAAACTCTGGATGAAACCATAGTTCTTTTTTATTAGGATATATTATTTCATAACTAATAAACTTTTTAATATCTGATGGCGAATAACTATTTATAGAACGTGCTCCTCCAAATTTTAATTTCTTATACCCAAATAAATCTATTCCATCTCTTGGATTAATATTTATAAACCATCTTGTTCTTAGACGATTCTGTAAGCTATAGTAAACATCTTTCCAGCTGCTTACGTCAGAAAAGAAATCAAAGAAAACACTCTTCAATGTTGAAATTCTTTGTTGTCCATCTAACAAATACATAACAGAATCATTTGCTTCTTCTGAACAAGAAGTGTTTTTACATAGTTCTTTAGTTGAAAAATAATTTTTTTCTCCGCTTAATATCAATAAACTCCCTATTGGTATATCAAAAATTAATGATGCTAACAATTCACTTTGTTGCTCTTTTCTATCCCATACAAACTCCCTTTGGAAATTTGGTAGTAATATTTCTTTTCCTTCACTCTTTTCAATTAATTCACAAAGTTTAATTTTAGTATATTTCATAAAACTCTCCCATAATTAACAAACTAAATATTTTCTGCAACTGCTTCATATCTACTATTGAATTCTTCTAAAAAATCATATAAATTTACAGCATAATCATCTAATGTTTTTCCATTAGCAATTATTTTTTCGTATAATACCTCAACCCCTCCTAAAATATAACTATTAAAAATATCATAACACTGCTTTTTAAATTCTTCTTCTTTATTATAATATCTAAATGCTCTATCTAATCTTACATCTTTACTATCTACAGTCCTATTATGCAACATCATTACTGTTTGGTAATTATAAGTAATTAAGTCACTTTTACTTACCATCATATCTGCAAATATAGATGTATTAGTAACCTGTCCACCTTCATTTTTGCTTTTATCAACCTCAGCCTTTCTATTGTAGGTTATTCCTATAATACTAGCTAATAAAAACACATCTATATTCCTATTGAATATATAAATATATTGATCAGAATTCTTTCCATCAGTATGCTTTGCTGTTAACTTATTCACATATTCTGCATGCTTACCATAAAAATAATATTGTTTACTAAACATTACTCTCTCCCCTTTATGTATGATACTAAATACGAATCTCTAATTATTTCATATCTTTTTCCTATATATCTTTCTAAGTACTCCTCTGCAACTTCTCCATCAGTATCTTTAATAAAGAAAATTGATTGGTTTGCTATCTTAGGTAATGTATTGCAAATATTTTTTATTCTCTTTTTATCAAAAGCTGATAATGGTGCATCCATAATAAGTGGATATACTTCTGCTTTACTAAATTCTTTAACTCCGTTATTAGCACCTTTTTCTTTTGCCATATCAATTATTCCTGCTATGAATGCAAATATTACAGAATAATTTTGAGCAGTTGACCTTTCAATATTTTCGTTATTATCTTTTAAATCATCTACTTTTATTGATATATTATAGTTCTCATCAACACTCAGTGATAAACCACCATCTAATATATTTTCAAATATACTATTTATTTTGCCTTCAAGAACTCGCCTTGTCTCTTTCTCTTGAATTTCATAATCCTTATTTAATTTTTCATAAAGTTTTCTAGCATAATTTCTATAAGTTATATACTTTCTATTACTTTCATCTATAGTTATATAGTCCTCTTTCTTCGCTATAGTATTTTTTAATTGTGTTTTTAAACTACCAACTTGTTGATTCTTTAAATCTATTTCATTTTTCTTTTCTCTATATAATTTTTCATAATGTTCCTGTTCAGATTTTAAAGAATTTAATCCTGTTAAATCTATCATTCTATTATAAATCTTTGAGCTTTCCTCTAACTTATCTTCAATTTCTTTTCTTATAGTACGTAACCTTTTAAAAGTAGCATCTTCCATTTCAAAAAATGATTTACTAGTTGTACTACTATTGTGAAGATACTTATTAAAGCTATTTATCATAGTTCCCAATGACTTTGGTGGCAAATACTCCAATAAATCTGCAAGATTTTTTAGTTCTTCTGCTTCTATCTTATTTCCACATATACATGTACCCTTTTTTATTAAATGTTGTATTGTATTAGCATGTATATTCGGAATACCTTTATCTACTTTGCTAACACCATCTAACTCTCCATAACAACTTCTGAAAGCTGGAAGTTGAAAATAGCTTAATCCATTAGTATTCAGATAGTTAAAAAATCTCTTTATAGTATTAGCTTTTTCTTTCTCAAGTAAATGTATTTCTTTTTCAAGAATTCTATACTGTCTTTTTAGCTCCTCCTGTGGTGCAAATTTTAAGATTTCATCCTTTAGTTCTAATCTTTTTTTATTGTAGTTTTCAACTTCATCATTTAAATCAATTAATACATTTTCTATATATCTAATTTTATTTTCTAAGTTATCTATATCTCTATTAAGTCTTAGAACCTCTACAGATGCAGTATCATCTATCTTCTTTTCATATCTACCTAGTACTGTTGTTGTTCCTCCCCTATCTCCAAGGTGATTAAGTGCATTCATAATAGTATTCAATCCAACTAAATTTCTTACTGTATCACCAAATTCTTTACTTCTTCCTTTTTGTATTTCCAAACTCATGTTATCTATTCTTTCACCACTAAATATAAAGAATTTAGATAACTGTTCTGGCAATATATCTTTAACAAAGTAAATACAATCGCTACTTTTTATATATTTGGTTTTTAAATTTTCCTCATATGATATCTCTAACTTTGCTTGTTGATCCTGTATTCTAGTATTCTTTTTAATAAACAACTGTTTTCTTGTAATTTTATAATCTATCCCATCCAATTCTATATTCAGATCAACTCTTGTTGTTATTTCATCATTTGGTAGTGCTTCTTCCTGAGCCACTTTATTTAATACACGCTTTTCCTTAAAATCTGTATATCCATATAGAACCCATAAAAAAGCTTGTGCCAAAGTTGTCTTTCCAGTTCCGTTATCCCCCATAACAACAGTTACATTTTTCTCTTTATCGCATGCAAACTCTATTTTTACCTTATCCTTAAATTGACGAAAATTAAACAACTCAATACTTTTTATAAGCATTCTACTTCCTCCTCAATTGCTTTTTGAATTTCCTTAATCATTTCATTATCAGATAACTGTTTTGTATTACTATTTTTCTTTTCTAGCAAAATAACTCTAGTTAGTATTCTTTGTAACTTTCTTTCGTCAATTGAAACTTGATTATCTTCCATTTTATATCTCCCCTTCATTTTCAAATACCTGTGAATATTCTATATTATAAGACTCCATAATTTTCAAGATTAATTTATCCGAGTCATATGTGTTTATTGCTAGCCTTTTAAACTCATTCATCCTCTTTAGTTCATTAATAACAAGCGATTTATCTAAACGCATTTCTTCTTCTGTTAATGAGCTAATACTGTCTATATTTCTTGGCAATGTTACAAAATCATAAATTTCCGAATATACTTTATCTTTAAATAACCTTAATACCCTTCCCCTTCTTTGTATATATTCCTTAGGATTTGTTGTACTTGCTAAAATAAATGCAGTTTTTATTTTAGGAATATTAACCCCCTCATCTAAACACTTAATAGCAACTAGTGCTTGTATATCTTCACCTTCCTCATACTTACTTTTTATAATCATTCTTTCCTCGTTAGTTTCTCTTGAAGTAAATTGAGAAGCTGTCATATTAAGATCTTTTTTTAACATCCTAGTAACTGCATCAATTTGTCTAATAGTATCTAAAGATTCTTCATTATCATATATACTTGTTGCTCCACAATATACTAAAATATATTTATCATTTCTATATTCCACCATAATATCTTTCAATTCTTCTAGTTTATTGGCTGCCCCAGCAACAAGTCGTGCTCTTTCAAGCGCTAACCTTTCCCCTTTACTATTAAGCTTTGTAGTTCCATTCTTTAACTTTATTATATTTTTTCCTATATCACGTGTTAAAATTTTATACTTTTCCAGTTCATATTCTGTTAAATATACTAAAATAGGATGATAATAATATTCTGTAAGTTTTCCTTCTTTTATAGCTCGTTCAAGTGAGTATTCAATACACTTATTACCAAAATAAGAATATAAACTTTCCGTTCCCAACAAATCTCTATGTCTCTCTAAAGTTGCAGATAATGCTAGTCTATACTTAAAGTTTTCTAATAACTTTGTAGCTAACCCCTCGGATCCAAAATTATGAGCTTCATCTACAACTATCAAGGCATTACATTTTAACTTTGATAATTGCTCTTGCATAAAATCAGTTCTATAAGTTCCATTTGTTGTAATTATACAAAAGAAATTTGTAATTCCAATATTATAATCAATTACTGAATTTTTAATCTTTTCTTTGTATTTTCTATCTTTAGATTGGCTATATGCAACTATAGGATTAATATTAAAGATCTTTAAATCTTCAACCCATTGCTCTACTAAATGTGTATATGGACAAACAATAATAACGGCTAATCTTCCTTGAACATTTTTTGACAACTCTATTATTGCTGAAATGCCAGTATAAGTTTTACCTGTTCCAGTTGCCATATCAAATATTCCACAATAATTATTTGATTTCCAATTATCAATTGCTTCTAATTGATAATCATACAATTTTATACTTGAAGGAATATATGGGCAACCATATTCTCTTATAAGTTCATCTTTTGATATAATTGGACTATTTTCTATATCATAATCATAATTTATATAATCCTTTTTATATCTACTAATTATCTCTTTTTTTAAAGCTGGAAACTCCACAACCTCTAGTCCAGGTTCTTCATTAGACCATATTGAATTAAAAGCATTTATTTTGTCTTCGACTCTTACTTCATCGTCCCACGAAGTAAATACATCAAAAGCTTCATAATTAACCAACATTGCATTTGCTGTCTCATTTAACGATCCTGTAAATACTATTTTATTAGATTCATTATCTTCAACTATTCCTAACTTTTCATGATAAATACCTATTTTATTCCTTGATCTTAAAAGAGCTATCTTAATATCTAATTTATTATTAGCAATAAGATTAGCTAAATAATTAAGACGTTCTTCTTCATCCCTATTCTCTGTTACTTTTAGCTCTCTTAGTAATGCTTCCTCTATAACCTCTTCTCTCATCTTATACCCTAGCTCTATAGCTTGTACATCTTCATCCGATAGCTTAGGTGATGCTATAATCTCTAACTTTCCACCATTTTTTATAAGTTCACTTATTCCTTTTGATATTTCTGTTAATGCAGTTGATGAAAAGAAACCAACAGCTCTTTTATATATTCTTGCTTCTTTTAATACTGGCACATAAAAATCTTTTATAATATCGTCTTTAAATGAACGATACTCTCGTTTTAATTCTAAATCCTTAAACCCCATATACTCCCCCCATAAATATTAAAGATAAAAAACTATTTTTAAGAAAAATTGAATACATAATTTCCTTGTTTTATAAATCGTCTTTTATCTTTCGTAGTTAACTTTATAAATTATTTATTTCTTCTATAGCTTCATTTAAATCAGATTTTATATTAAATATACCCATGCTTATTCTTACTGTACCATTTAATGCCTCTCCACCAAGGAATTCTCCTATTAAAGGAGCACAGTGATGACCTGTTCTTACACTAATATCATATTCATCACTTAATATTTTCCCAACTTCGTCTGATATATAACCTGCTACATTAAAGGCTAATACCCCTATGTGTTTATTTCTATCTTCTGGTATATATAATTCTATTTCATCATTTTGTAGTAACTCATCTACTAAATAATCTGTTAATTCTTTCTTATGTTTATATATATTTTCTATCCCTTGCTCATTAATCCACTTAATGCCTGCATTTAAACCAGCAATTGCATAAAGATTATAACTACCAGCCTCATACCTACCTGGTATTGATTCAGGCATGTCCAATTTAGTAGACTCTGAGCCAGTCCCCCCAGTTATAACTTCATCTAGTTTAATCTTATCTCCAACTTGTATAAATCCACCAACACCAAAAGGACCATATAATGATTTATGCCCTGCAAAGATAATAAAATCTGTTTCACTCAAGTCATTTTTTAAACTTGTCTTAACAACCCCTAATGATTGAGCACAATCCACAATATTTATAGGATTATATTTTTTAGCAAGCTCATGACATTCTTGTATCGGTAAAATATATCCAGTTACATTACTTACTTGAGACATAATAATGATATCTGGTTTTTCTTTTGCATACATTACCTTAAGTCTATCGCTATCCATTTCAAAAGTTGTATTATCAAACGGAATAATATTTATTTTAAAATCATACTTTCTATTTAAATAGTGTAGTGTTCTCATTATTGCATTATGTTCAAAGGGTGTTACATAAACATTATGAATATCATTCCAATTTAGACCTCTTAAAACTTGATTTATTGCTATTGTAGCTGAGGGTGTAAAAATAACATTATCTAGTGCGGAGCCATCTACTAACTCTATTAATAATTTTCTTGTTTCATCTATTAAGTTTGCTGCTTCACATGCTAATTTGTATGAACCACGTCCTGCATTTACACAACCATTTCTTAAGCAATCATCCATAGCCTTGTATACTACTTCTGGTTTTGGAAAAGTTGTTGCAGCATTATCTAGATAAATCATACTATTCTTCCTTTCTTAAGGATGGTTTTTCCCTATCTTAATTAAATATACTTTGATATTAGTTCCATTAAAATATTTCTTTTTTCATTATCATCAATTGAGCCTGCATACTCGTCTAATGACTCTTCAATTGTATTTTTCAGTGTTTTTCCTAAAGAAGAAATTTCTATCTTATCAAAACTTTTCTCTACAACTGACTCTTCATTTGCAAGTACTATTTTTATACTTCCTAATGTTTCATTACTATCAACTAAAGCCTCATAGTTTTCAACTTTATCTTTAGATTTTATTAGTTCCGCCAAATATTCATTTATAGTATCATCTTTCCAGTCCTCTATAGCTAGACCTGTAAAAATAAGTGCTAATCCTTTTACGGCTTCACTATCATTGTTTTTTATCTTTTCTATGAACTTAATAAAATCATTAGTTGTTGTATCAAATAAATGAGTCTTTTGATATTCATTAAGACTTAAATACCATCTCGATAGGTTTCCAGTCAAACTTCCTTTATATTCACTATTGATAACTTCGTTTGTTTTTTCTATTAAATTCTTAATAACTTCGTTATCAAATTCATCTAAGTACCCCTTAATTTCCATAAATCTATCTAATACTTCATTGTAATTATCTTTTTCAAATATCTTAGATAAATCTTTAAAAATAAATTGTCTATAATTAATATCAAATTTTACTAAGCTACTTCTAAATTTCTTTATATCATTAGCTATATCTTTTTTATTTAAAATATCTACATTATGATTTTGTGCATAAATACTTAAAGAATGTAACCAGCTCCTCATTCCTTCTAATATGTCTACATATCTATTCTTAGATACTTTAGGCATATAATCTTTAAGAATACCTATTAATCCATTTAAGTAATTTTCCTTCTCTTCTGTTCCCTTTTCAACTTTTATTAGATATTCCTTAGGGTTATTATTTATATTTTCAATTAAATTTGTATCTAAAATAAGCTCTTTTTTCTTTCTACCATGTTTTAAATAAATTATTGCTTCTTCCTTATAATCTTTTAAAACAAAAGCTAAATAAATTGGTATTACACCTTTTCTCATACCTATGCCATAATTATCTGATACTAAGTCATTGTATAATAATTCAAAACTAACCTCTTTTTCATTTGATGATACTATAAAATCACGTATCTTTTTTATAACAAATTTGATATCTTTTTCATAAGATCTTTCTCCATTTAATAAGCCAATATTTTTTACGGTAGCTCTAAATATCGAACACTCTGGTGAGTTTTTACTATAATCGAATTGCTTATACGTTTCATCTAGTATTGTTGAAATAATAATATTCCTTGCTTTTCTTATAGGCCCAGTAATTTCATTTTTATTAATCAGCTCATTATTTATTATTGGAGATTTTTCATAATGCTTTTTACATATTTCAGATAACTTCTTTGAAATAATATTGAGCTTAACTTTGCAATATTTCTCATCATCTATAAGTACAGTACATAAATCGCTAGATATATCATAATTTCTCTTAACATATTCAACTATTTTTTCTATTATATCTTCATATAAAATCTGAATTTGGCTTTCAATTGCTTTATCTTGATTTAAAAAATCTTTATCATCCCTAAGATAGCTTATTGCCTTATATTCTGATATATCGCTCTTTATTTGATTAACTTCATTTGGAATTACTATAATAACTCTACTATCATTAATTTTTTCAACCCAAGCTTCAATCTTATTTATTTCATCTCTACTAAAGTACACAAAATCAATAACTATACCATCAGTTGAATATTCCTCCAGCAACTGTTCCGAACTACTATAAGCAAGTATTTCTTCCATGCTCATAAATACTCTTTTAAAATATCTAGTCATTTTATATTCATCATTGTATCTTTTAGGAAGCATATATTTTAAGGAAACTAACTCTGTTAAAGCTTTAGTATAATTAGTTTCTTTAAACTTAGCCTCTATAACATTTGTAATTTTTTCATTTATATCTACAGTTGAAAATGGCATAAAGTCAAGTGTTTCACTACTTTTTCTAAATACTAAAATATTTAAATTGATAAGATTATTAATTGCTTCTTCAAATACTTTATTATCAATAAGTAATGCCTTTTTTATAACATCTTCTTTTGGTGGTAATTGGTTAAAATCATTTAAAATACAAATAATTCCTAATGTCTTTATAATTTTTTTGTCTAATTCTGAATATACTATTTTTAAAGCCGTATCAACTTTTACCCATATTTCATATATGTTCTCATTAAATGTTTCCTTTTTAAATAATGGTTCAAAATAATCATACAGTTGATCGATTGTTACAACTTCACATTTTTCTTGCTCACTATTTACTAGATTAATTAAAGATTTTGGCTCATCTTTACTCAGGTAAGTAAATAATGTTCTTTCATTCTGTGCTACTTTTTCACTTATTATAGGTAATGCATATGTAGTATACGGACTTAGTGGGAAGCATCCCTTAACAATCTTTTCATAATATTCTTCATCTTTAATATCAAATAATACTTGCGCATATCTAAAATGTTTTTCTAATTTTGAGTCACTATTCTTTACTATTTCATTTATTATCCCCATATCCTTAGTAGTAGCATTAGATATCAACTCATAATTTTGTTGACTTGTAGTATTAAATAATATTTCTCTGAACCTACCTTCAATAGCTCTCCATGCATCTATTTTTTCTTGAGGTATTCTACTTATGTACTCATTAATTGTTTTATGTGTAATACATACTAGATGCATTTGTGGAGATTTTGACCTGCTACATAGCTCTGCAAAATCTTGTAATATTTTTACATCCATTGCATTATTCATACTTGAGCTAGCTTCTATAAATTTACTAAATTCATCAAAGACAATAATAATGCCGTCATAATTATATTGGTCCTTTAAAATATGATTTGTTTCTTCATACAATTTAACAACATCTGTATTAATCATAGGGTTAAATTCAATTCCAGATGTAATTTCCTTAAATGCTTTTTTGAAGAAATCATATGCTTTAGTATTAAAAGTATGTAACTTTTCTTTAAAATCATGGATTTCTTCTCCTAATTCATCTTTTACTAAGCTCTTAAACTTATTTATAGTATCTTCATACTTTTCCCACTTCTCAATAACTTGTATTGCCGAACCAAAATATGTATTAGGTAAAATATCATCAATTCCTTTGCTTTTTAACGCTTGATTAATTCCTATTAAAAAAGATTGACTTAAGTCTCCTGAATTAAAATTCAATACAACAGGCAAATACCTTTTATCTTCTAATACACTTTCTGCTATATTAGCACACTCTTTATCTATTTTTTCTATTCTTCCTATAAGCTCTCCTATTTCTTTATCATCTTTTCCGCCACACATAATTCCTAATAGAATAAGTAGCAAATGACTCTTACCTTTCCCGTATGGTCCTATTAGTACTGTAGATTTATCTCTATTATCAATTAGACAATTCAAGAGATACTCTTTCAATAAACTTATGGAGGTAGTAGTAGGTATATAGCTTTTTATTTTTAAAGTATTCATCAAATCATACTGTATATTTATTGAATACTGGAATCCTTCATTACCTTTTATAAATTCTGAATATTTCATGTTTACTTCTCTCCTACAATTGTGAATAATATTTTTTCAAAATATCTGTAGCTTTTTCTGTTGGATATATAGTATTTAATCCTGCCGTTCTAGTTACATAAATATATTTTTCTTCCTCTAAAAGATCAATATAGTAATTAATTAAACTTTTATTAAGATTAAAAACTTTACCTACATTGTTACTATCTTCTAGTAAGTTATTAATAGTTGTAGATTTCCCATCATTCAAGTTTTCCAATAATACATATAAAACTACTAATTTATCTAATTTTTTTCTGCTAGGTGCTGTTTTTACAATAATATCTTCTTTACCCTTAACTGATATTTTTTTTATTAGTCCTAAATCTGTAAATGGACATATCATATTATCTTCTGGATTTTTTAATTCACCTTTATCTGCATAGTATGTTTTTATAATACAATTACAATCATCATTTAATAATTTATCAGACACACTTAGTTCCGGATTAATATTCAATATTAATTGTTTAAGTGTTTCCTCCATATGCGTCTTCGTTATTTCTGTAGATTTAAACTCATTAAAATACAAATACCAGCTTGTTGCTAATTCTCTATTTGTAACCAGTTTATAATGCAATAAATATAGACTACTTAAATCCTCAAAATATGGATCATGTTCATATATTAATTTTCCAAATCCGTTAGTTAAACTTTGTTTTCTTTTCCCCTTTTCTCCTCGCTCCTCTTTTGTTAGTCCTAATGCTTGAAGCCAATATCTTATTGCTTTTACCATACCTGTTCCAACACCTATTGTGTCTACTGATTCCTGTAAATCTGATAATATATAACTATTTTCATTAATTGCATTAATCCCTTTTCTAAGCCACCCTTCTCGAATATGAAAAGTTTCATGACCTCTTAATTTTATATTTGTATTATTCACTATCTGTCACCTCTTTTAGTTATAAGAACCTTTCTCATGTAACAGCCTCCATCAAAATGATTAATACATTCACCGCATCTTACACATCTATCATCTAAAATTCTATATGTATCGTTAACTTTATTTTGTATAATTTCATTTTCATGTGCTGGTTTCTTTACTATTATTGCATTATGCTTGCATGCACTTTCGCATCCTAAGCACCCTAAACATAATTGATATTTAGTCAACTGACAATCAATACGTTGCCTAATATCTCTTAAACTTCTTGCTTTACCTAATGGAACTTTTAAAGCAGTTACTTTAAGCTCTTTACTTCCTATCTTTCCCTGCAACCTAATGATTGGATTGCCAACCTTATCTACTACATAAACCTCTCCCAATCTTGAATTTCCCATTTCTTTATTAATCCATCCAAATGGTTTGAAAAATTCATATAATTCCTCAGAAATAGGTTTATTTAATTGATAATTGAAGCTCTCATTTTCATTCGCGCAAGGTTTAAATGATACAAAAACATTTTCACTATAATCCACACCATTACCACCTTGCCTCGCCTTCCACTTCCCATCATCTATATAAACTTCAGGATCAGGTTTTCCTATTTTTACGGCAAACTTTATTAATTGATTTCTCCATGCTTTAGCTTGTTCTGGCATATATATTTGTGCTAAATATTGTGCCCATGAAGTATTATTAGGACAACACCAACATCCAACTCTTGTATATCCTAGCCTATATGCATAATTGAAGTCTATTCCAGTTGTAACCAAATATAACCATACATCAAAATCATACCAATCTATTATTGGGGAAGAAACATTCTGTTTAGCGATTTTAGGGCTATCAGACACCCTATCATACTTATTCCTACTAGCAGATTCACTTCTTCTTATCCCATAGAATGTTAATATCTTTTTCTTATCCTTAAATGTTGTATTTATTCTCTTAGTAATAGCCCCCGTTTTAAATACCGTACAACACCATCTCATTACTCTACTAGGAGGTCCAACAACTTCACACATATCATAAAAGTTTTTTTCTTTATTCCTCGCTGATAAAAATGGTGTTTTTTTATGAGCCTTTCTAAATCTATCTGCATACTCTTCTGTCATTGGAAATTCAAGAGTAGTATCACCAAAAATATGTATAATACTTGGCATACCTAATGCCCTAATAACTAAATCACTTACGACAGTACTGTCTTTTCCACCTGAAAATGATACAAAAGTTTCATCATCTTTATATGTTTTTTTTTGGCTAATTATAAAATTAGTCGCTTCTGTAACCAAAAAATTATACCTGTCTTGATTGACCTCTATAAATTTTCTTATGTATTTATCAAATATCTCGTAGTTATTTTCACTACTATATTCCTTTAACTTGCTTATCACCTCATCTGGATCCATTTTCATTAAATCCTTTTGAGAATATCTTAACTTTGTACCATCGACAATATATCTATTTCCAGATGTATTCCAAACAGATGCCTCTTTAAACTTAAATGGCTCATTAATTAATATTTCTAATAGCAATCTTTCTTCAGGAAATACAGGTCTTAAATCTGTCCCAATTAACTTTCCTTTAGAATTACATACTGGACACTTACTTTCATACATTGGTACATTACATTCTTTACACCAATATAATTGGGATTTTATTTGAGTTCTTTCACCACAAATAGAGCATTCACTGCTCTCCATTTCAACCTTACAATTATTACAGTAATACTTAATCATCTCTATATCTCCACACTTAATGTCATATAATATATTTTGTTGGTATCTTTTGTGAATTTTGCAATAACTTTATTATTGTTGTAATCTCCTTTACAAACAGAATTGCAAATACACTCTTGTACTCCTAACTTCAATTCGCTTTCCATTTTTAATTTGCTTCTATTAAAGTTATTCTCGAAATAAATCTTTCCCTCATAACCTCTACCCTTAAATATTATTTTTATATCAATGACATCACCTTTGCTATACTTCTCTATTTCAAAAAATCTTCTGATTCCAATAGGAATTACCGACTCTCCATATACGTAAAAAGATTTATCAACCCTTTTCGTAGCTTGTACATTTTCATCTATTATCCATGAAAAAAAATGTTCTTTATCCATTAAATTCATATCATCCTCTCTCCGTATATAATTATATACTAACGGCCTTAAATATTTTGTCGAATATTGTGCGTAATCGAATCATTTTGTAATTACATTTTAACAATTATACCATTTGAATATAAATATAGTATATTTTCACCAAATACCATTTCTATACATTTTATATATCCATCTCTTATGCTCCTACGAAAGTCTTTAGAGGAGTCTCCTTAGCTATACCATCATAAAATGGTGATAAAAATTTGTGTGGGACATTATATGTTAAGTTTTTTATCATTTTGTTTAATTCTTTATCATCAGAATTATAAATAAACTTTATTAATTCACCTTTATTAATGTTTGGTTTCAAATTATAGGTATCAGAAATATAAT
Organism: Clostridium sp. 1001283B150210_160208_E6; assembly: GCF_015669365.1. Lineage (NCBI taxonomy): Bacteria > Bacillati > Bacillota > Clostridia > Eubacteriales > Clostridiaceae > Clostridium > Clostridium sp. 1001283B150210_160208_E6. Next base: position 356,544 of record NZ_JADPAA010000001.1, read on the forward strand.
TAACAACCTTTCCTAGGTTATCCCATGCTCCAAAGTATAGTCTGAATTTTGATATAGGATACCATGCATAGGCAATCATTCTAGTTATTAATTTTCTAAATTCTATTTCCACATTACCTTCTTGAACTTCATCTAATATTGCTAGTAGCCAATACATTTTATAACTGGCAACAACTCTATCATCCTTTAAAACTCTAGAGAAAGTTATGTAATCTACTTCTCTGCTATAGGGAACCTCTACCCCCATTGCTATTTCTTTTTCTGCTATATTTCTCACAAATTCTTTATTCATATCTCACTTAACCTTTAACACTTTATTCATATCTTTAAAATTCTATATGCAGTTCCATATTCCTCCTAAATATCTTATCATTTTCCAAATTATTTCATACAAAACAAAAAGGAAGTTAGTTTCCTAACTTCCTAAACTTAAATCTTTGTTATTATATCTAATATAAATACTTTCTTTATTGAATGATATATTAATGATTATATTTACTTTTGGTTAACAATCCTGCTCCAACTAAACCTGCATCATCACCTATTTGAGCTAATCTTATATCAACATTTACTCCATCATAAACCAGCTTTTTAGTTTCTTCAATAATTCCATATAAATATTCAGGGTTATTTATTATAACTGACCCACCAAGCACAATTACATCTGGATCCACTGTTACAATTATATTGGACATTGCTTTAGCAACATTTACTTGCCATTCCTTTAATACATTACCACAAATTTTGTTTCCTTCTTTCGCTCTCTGGAATACTTCCTTTGTAGTAACATCTTCTCCTAATCTTTCACTAGCTATTCTAGCAATATTTACTCCACTACATTGCCCCTCAACTCCACCATAATTCATATTTGAATGCTTATATTTATCATCATTTATAATCATATTACCTATTTCTGATGCAACACTGTTTGCTCCACCTATAATTTCTCCTTTATAGATAAAGCCACCTCCTACACCTGTTGAAAGTGTAATATAATAAACACATTCTTTGCCTTTTCCAGCTCCAACTAAAGCTTCACTTAATGCTGCCACATTAGCATCATTATTTACTTCAACTGGCAAATTAAAGGCTCTCTCTAAATAGGATTTAATATTAAAATATTCCCAAGATGAAAGGTTTGGAGTAACTAAAATAACTCCTCTTTTAATATCTAATGGACCAGGGCATCCAAGGCCTATGGATCTTATTTTTTTATTTCCCCATCTTTCCTTAATGCCTAAAACTAGCTTATCTATATTATATTCAGGCCCCTTAATAACCTCATTATCTACCTTAAACTTTTCAATAATTTTTCCATCTTCATCTATAAGAGCTGCTCTTAAGTTTGTTCCACCTATATCAATACCTAAATAATAACTCATAACTTCCTCCTGCACATAATTTTATAAAAATAAATTATATTTATACCTTGTCTTAAACTTAGACTATTAATTAAATTCTGATGTAATTTAATCTTTCCAAAAACTCACACATAAAATATTAGTTTAACTTAATTTCTTATTATACTCATAGAATAACCAATATCAAATTTCTGGTTCTTATCTAAAGTTATCATATATGGCTTGTCCTTGAAAGCTTCTCCATCTGTAGTCATGGCAGGTAATCCATGCCAAGGTTCTAAACAAATATAAGGAGCCTTCTTTTTTGGAAAAGTCCATAATGCTAACACTGGAAATTTATCAAAACAAAATCTAATTCCCTGATTTTTTTTCTTATGTTTAAGAGAAATCAAGTGTGATTCTATTTTATCAAATATGATTGCTCCCTTATCAAAGTCCTCGTATTTCAGTGGCAATATATTAGTATTTTCTAAATAATGTATAGCTGACCCTTTATCAAATGCTTCATCATTAGGAGGATTAAAGGCTTCTCCCCTAATTTTTCTATCAAATATAATAGAATAGTCTTCAAAACTTTCATTCTCTTTTAAAGGCACTCTAAATCCCACATGACCTCCAATGCAAAAGTGAATTGGCTTATTATCTATGTTATTTACACAATATGAGGTTTTAAATCCATCTTCTATTAACTCATGCTTAATATATAGCTCAAATTCATAAGGATACACTTTAGAAATTTCCTCATTACTTTTAAGTAAAAATACTATATAGTTGCTTCCTTTATCAGCCACTGTAAAATCACTATTTCGAGCAAATCCATGCTTATTCATTGTGAAACTTTTTCCTTCTATATTAGTTACATTGTTTCTTAAAGTCCCTATAATAGGGAAAAGATGAGGAGAACGACCTATCCAGTACTTTTTGTCACCACCCCACAAATAATCTAATCCATCTCCATCTTTGTAAGATATTAGTTCACCCCCAAATGAATCTGCTATGGCAGTAAATTCATTTAGTTTTAACGTATATAACATAAACATTTCCCTCCTAGGAATCGAAAAATATTCTTTTTAAGGTTGAAAACCAAAGTTTGCCATGTTCTTCTAACCCTTTTTTCGTAAAATGAGCACTATTGGTTATACGATTATCCCCATGAAGCTCATCTGTATTAGGTCCTAATATAATATAATATCAGTACCATTACAACAATTTTTTTGAGCCTGTAGTATAACTTTTTCATTATTAGTCTGTGCCTTTGGGTGATAAGCAGCATTTGCTATTACCCATGGAATATTCATTTCAGAATCTCTACGGCTTCTATAAATCAAATCTTTTAATAATAGTTCATATTCTTCACCTGTTGTTTCAAAAGCAGCATCCGTTTCTCCTTGATGCCAAAGGACAGCTCTTGCTCCAGTTTCTTTTATAGTATTAAGTGCGTTAAGAATCCTCTCATACTTAATTGTTCCTTTACCAAATTCAGCTATCCCAGCACCTCCCCATCCTGTTGCTAAGAAACCTATTGGAGTATCTAATTCCTTAGCTAAAAGAGAACCCAAAGTAGGCCAAATAGAGCCTCCTACTCCCATATCCACCTCAGGTCCAATATCACAAGGTTACGGATCCTCACAATTAACCCACCTATTAATTTGTGGGTTCCAAGATAAAACTCTAGGATCACTACTTTTTGTTAAGGTATCTCCAAAGTTAATAGAATTTGATTGACCACTTGTAATGAAAACTTCACCCACACCAATCTTTTCGATTCTATCCTCTTCAACTATATTCTTATCCTTATCAATCGCCTTCATTTTAATTGAATACCATCCACTTGGTAATTCTAAGGTTCCACTCCCTCTACCGTAGTATAATTCTAAGGGTATCCAAGGGCTTTCAATCTTTACTCCAACTGCTTTTACCCCAATTGAAGCTACAGGTCTTGTATAAATAACCTCTATTGGTATTATAGCTTTATTTTCACTATTTCTTTGATAAACTGAAGGGCTTAATGGTTTAGTAATAATTGTACAACGAGGCTTCATTTTAATATTCCTCCTTAAAAAAGACCATATTAGGAAGTTACTTAAATCTTCTTAATATGATCTTTTCATTTAAATTTATTTATCCTTTAAATTTACAGGCTTTTTTCTGCCAAGAAAAAGTATTACAAATCCTGCAAACATACTTAATACATAAGGTAGTGTTGATACTGTATCACCTGTTTTTGGTGTATCTACAATTTCATTTGATTCATCATCAGGATCTATTGGTTTTACGTCAGGGTCTGTTGGCTTTTCGTCAGGATCTGTTGGCTTCTCATCCATCTTAACTGAAGTATGAGCAATCCTTGAACTAGGTTTTGATCCTCCTCCAGTATTAGCTCCTGCAGTGTAATACATGTGTAAGGTATTATCTTCCTCATAAAACCAAGCATCTGCTGCTCTATTTAAATCAGGCTCTTCTACAACTGAATCATATAATGTACCAATTCTCTTTGTTGTTTTGAAATCATCACTTACAGATTCAATCTCTATATCTCCTTTTGAATTATGGAATACAATATATTTTTTGTCATCCCATATCATCAACCTTGGTGATGCAATATTACCTTTATCCTTATCTATTGGTGTGATTAATGCATCTTCATTTACTTTCCAATCTAATCCATCATTAGAAGTTGCATAGTTAACTTGTCTCTTGCCACCCTTGTTTCCAGTTATCAACATTGTATATTTATTTCCAGTATTAGCTATTTCATTTTCATAAACGCTTACTTGATAAGCTTGACTACTCTTTCCATTAAAATCACTTAAATCTATAACTTTCTTTTCAAATTTAAAGTTGATACCATCTTTAGAAGTAGCCAACATTACTGATTTCCTATCATGACTATAGTACATATTAAGCTCATTAGTCACCTTATTCCATATTGGAGCTGGACCTGTTACATCTCCATTTGAATCTCCACTTAAAGCTCTAGTTATAATTGGTTCTCCATTATTATATGGAGTCCATGGTCCATCAGGGCTTGGAGCTGTAGCTAGAGCAATTCCTCCTCTTTGACTTGCATAGCTAAAATACATGTAATATTTATCAATAGGTTCTTCAAAATATTCTTCTGCTTTAATTACTGAAGGAAGCTCAATATTTGTTCCTGTTCTTCCTGTTAAGTCATCACTATCTAAAATTATTTCTCCAGTTTCAAATTCAGGTAAATCTACATCCTCAAAAATTTCTATAGTTAATACATCACTAGTTACGCTTTTATTATTATAAGTTGCAGTAACAGATAATTGTACTGTTCCTGGAGCCAAAGCAATTAAATTACCATTTTCATACTTTAGTAAATTTTCATTACTACTATTAAATTTAAGCTCTACATTTTTTAAGTCTGAAATACTATTATCCTTTAATAATACTTCAACTTGTGGTTTTACATTTTCACCAGCTACTAAACTTGGCTTATTGATTTTTAAAGAAACATATTTAATTTCTTTTTTCTCTTCATCACTTAATTCTTTTGCATGAATTATATTGGCATGAAGGCGCTTGCCTCCCTCATAAAACATGTGCCAAACACCATTATCATCCTTCATAAATACAGGTGCACCAGATCTTGTATAATCTGGGAAATCATCAGCTGAATCATACATTACTCCCCAATGAATTTCTTTATCTAGACTCTCTCCAACTTCAACTGAATATATATTACCTGTACTTCCATGGCATATTACGTAATATCTACCTTCCCATTCCATAAAATATGCCCCAGATACATTATTAGCATAATTCATATTTGGATCACTGTCTGGAGATACTAATGGTTCCTTTACAGCAGTCCATTTTATTCCATCCTTTGAATGAGCATAATAGATTTTTCTCATATTCGCTTTGTTATTTACCATAATTGTCATGATATACTTATTATCTAAGCCAGGAATTTCGTGTTCTACCACACGTGCATAGCTTGCTTCTGTCAATCCTGTACCTGTTGGTGAAAAATCATTAGCTCTTACTGCTTCCCCACCATATGTCCAATTTACTAAATCATCTGATGTAGCATATCTTGTTACTGTATTTTCTCCGTGAAAGTACATAAAGTATTTATTATAAGTAGAGTTCCACATTACATCTGGAGATGAAACATGGCTTACATTATAATAGTAGTTTCCATTTTCATCTTTCCAACTCTTAGAAACTATAGGATTGCTTTCATATTCAATCCATGGACCATCTAAAGTTGGAGCTGTAGCTAAACATATTCCTGCTGGAGCATCATGTGGAGCATAGAACATATAGTAACGATCTATTGGATTTTTTATTGGATGAACTTTTGTATCTACAATTGATGGAAAGTTAAATTCTTCTGTTGGGTTATACTTATAATCCTCCATTTTTATAATCTCATCTACTGAATAAAACTTTGGAAAAACTGGTGCTTGCAAGTTTTCAGATATTATATATAAATCAGAATTTCTTGATATACCATCAACTTTAACTTGTACATAGTATTTTCCTTTTGAAAGGGAAGCTGGCAAAGTTAAATCCACCTCACCTTTATTATTCATAATAGTTCCTGTGTTTCTTATTCCATTAACTGGTGCATTATTTGAATCTACAAGTATAGTTTCAAAAACTGTACCATCATTAATTAAATTAGTTTTAATTGATGTCTTTATAGTCTCTTCATTTCCCTCTTTATGACTGTAAGAAGAAAGCAATATCTCTGATATTTCCTTACGTTCTTCAGGTTTAATAAGGCCTGTCCCTGCTTTTACTGATTTAATATCTATGTTACAAAGATTACCTACATCTGCTCCTAGTCTTATTAAATCTCCATCTTTCATTTTTTTAGCAGATACATTCTCAAATACTTTATTATTATCAATGTATAAAGTAAAATTTCTATTTCCAGTAGTTTTATCTCGTTCTCCAACTAGAAATGTATATTCATGCCACATAGAAGTATCTATATTAACTGTAAGGTTATCTCCATTTCCATTAATTGCAGTAACCTTACCTGTATTTTTATCTCCGTAGGTTAAAAATATCTTTGCGATTCTTCCATTCTCATTATTATCAATACCCTTAGACCTTACTGATATTTCACTTCCAATGCCAGTTACATTAGCTGGAACTCTTGCTTCTACCTTAACTGTAAAAGCACCATTGTCAGGCAAATCTAGTTTTGTAGGCGAGGCAAGCCATAAGTATTTTCCTTTTTCATCCTCAGCTAAGGTTGATTTAGAAATATTTGCATACCCCTCTTCTTGATTGAACTCTACTTTACCATCACCTGCACCAATAGTTCTCCAATCGCCTAAATTTGACATATTCTTATTAATTATATTCCATACATCCTGTTGTCCAATGTTATAAGCGTAAGCATGTGTAAAATTAAAAAATATCATTATAACAAGGGAAAGTATACTTGCTCTTTTTAAAATACTTTTCTTCATATTTCTCTCCTTTACCTTTAGACTTTTTCAATATTCTTTACAAATCTTTATTCGTATTATTAACATTAGTAAAAACCTTATATAATCTTAACCTCTATATACAAAAACTTTTGTATACCTCAGCTAATTCATCTAAATATGTTTCTTTTATCTCTCCCATCTTTATAAGATACTTATAATCATAAAAGTTAGGAAGATAATCTAGCTTTAGTAAGTTTTTAGTAAAACTATGAGCTGCTATTTCACTGCATCTACTAATATTAGCCTTGCGCTTTAAACCTATAAACTTCATTGTAACAACAGAATCTAATTCTTCTGAAACTATCCTATCATTTGATAACTCAAGATAATGAAAGAATTCATGACATAGGTGAATCTTTAAAGATAAATCTTCTGATATACCACTAATATCAGCTAATTCTTTTATAGAATCTTTGTAAATTATGACTTTGCTTTTTTTGCCTTTTCCCCACTCAAATTGTGCTCTAAATTTAACTTTATAAAAATTTCCACTATTTTGTGAGTATTCAATATCTATTCCATTATCCTTATATAATTCGAAGATATCCTTGCCTTTATATTTATCAGCTACCTCATGTCCAATTTCTAAACTTCTTAATATATAATCCTTCACTCTACTCTTTTCTATCTTATGAAAAAGTAAATCCTCAGATATTTCACCAAAGGCAAGCACTTGGTCTAAATTCTCAATCCTTGTCATGATATTCCCTCATTTCAAAATTATTTATATGCTACAGCAATAATCTCATCATTATCCCCTAGGAATTCTGTTTCTAAATCAGTAATTGATAGTAGTTGTTCTAAATTTTGCATACCTGTTAAGTCAAGCATCTTTTCCTTATAGAATAGAAATACTTTAGGTATAGTTGCATTTGCATCAGAGAATGTAGTATTTTCATCAACAAACTCAAGAAAGTTACTATGGATTTGAGACTTAGGAAATTTTATATAATAAACTTTTTCCTTTTTAAACCTTACTACACCTTCACGATCTATTACACAACAGCTACTTCTTTTCTTTTTTATCAATCCAAATAGCTTACTTTCAGAAACCTTTGATTCAATTAAATGCCATCTTCCTGTACTAAAAATAGGAGACACATTATTTAAGTCACTACCTAGGGCATCAGAAGCAATTTCTAATAATTCTTCTTGGTTAAGTGACTTTGCATTTAAGTCCTTATTTCTAAATTCAGTGGCACCAGTTGCTACTGCACGTACAATATTCTTTTGATTATCAATTTCTATGTTGACATCTACTGTTTCTTCGTTAGCACCAGATTTAACAATCTTTTCAATTACATCTGCACGTATACGCTTAATATCTTCCTCTGTGGGATTAGCTATAGTACGTTCTATTTGCTCTCTTACCATTGCAAGAGCAACGCCTATAGTTGAGATATATGGTGCATTTTTTGCTAGCTTCCATTTGAAATCAAAATGTTCAGCTAATGCATTTACTATAACTGCACCACTTCCCCCTCCACCTACAAGTGTTATAAACTTTCTATCTAGCTCATATTCTTGAATTAACTCTTCAATTACTACAGCTAGTTTATTCATTGCAATGTTCATTACTTCCTTGGCAGCTTCTTCTATACTTAAGCCTACATATTCTGCTAAAGCCCCCCAAGCTAGTCTTGCACTATCAATATTACCTCTTGCATAATCTCCTTCTGGAACATAATTTAAAATATTAGCAGCTCCTGCTAGGGTTAAGGAATAATCCTTTCCAGTTCCACTTTCAACTACTGCATATTCCTTAGGATCTTCTTCTCTAGGAGAAATAAATTTGATTTTAGGTGATGTAAACTTATTTTCATCTGTAAAACATTCATATTCTATCCCTGCAATATGAGCACTTCTTGGTCCAACATCCACTATTTTCTTATCTTTAACACGTATCATACTACCACCAGCAACTGCTAATGTTCTAACATCTAAGGATCTTAAGTAAGTTTTATGTCCTCCAACTTGGGCATATTTAATCATTACCTTACCATTCTTTATTATAGATATATCAACACTTGTTCCACCTACCTCAAAGAATATTCCATCTGAAACCTTTTCATACATAAGTGCACCAGCAACTCCAGCAGCAAGTCCAGATAACATTGTTAAAATAGGTCTTTTTCTAACTTCGTTTATGCTCATTACACCGCCATCACAACGCATAATCATCAAGTTTGTTTTTATATTAGTATCTATTACAGCCTGTTCTGTCATATTTGCAGTTTGCATCATTCTAGGTATTAAACTTGCATTTACAACTGCTGTTCTTGTACGCATTTTTAATCCATATAACTCAGAAATTTCATGTCCACCTGTTGCAAATAATCCTTTTTCATTTGCTATTTCAATTACTTTCTGCTCATTTTCAGGATTATCTACACTATAAGCTTCTGAGGCAACAATTACATCGCATTTATCCTTCATTAGATTATTAATTGCTTCATTTATTGAATTATCATTAACATCTTTTGAATCAATAAATATATGTTCTGATCTTAAATATTTACCTTGAGCTAATTCAATATTTTCTAAGTTTGTTTCCTTCTTGGCACTTCTTGCATCAAAACCTGTTCCCATACCAACAATACCAACACTTGCTACATCACCTTCTAACAAAGCATTTGTTGCTTGTGTTGTTCCATGTGCTATGAATACAACATCATCAGGAGAAATATTATTCTCTTCTAATATTGCTTTTATTATTTTTACAACTCCTATAGCTACTCCTTCTTCATGGGTAGTTGGAATTTTCATTTTTGCTATTAATTCATATGTTTCATTATCTATTGCTACAGCATCTGTGAATGTTCCACCAACATCTATGCCAATTCTAACTTTACTCATAATTATTCCTCCTAATTTTATCTTGTACTATAATAGTTTATCTAAGGCTCCCACCTCTTTTGGTGGAAGCCTATATAAAATATAATTCTAATAAATTATAAATGCTGCTGCTATTAATCCAACTATTGTTGATACAAAAATCCAACCAATTGTTTTCTTAATTATTTCATTTACATCTTGTTTTACGAAATCTGCAACCCATACATTATGAGAATTAGTAGGATCACATACTGCTTGTACATTGGAATCTAAACGTAAAGCTACCATAGCAGCTATAGGATTCATTCCTCCAGCAGCAAGTAAAGCTATAATTCCACTTCCTAGTCCCCATACATTTAAAGGTCCACGATAAATTGCAAGTGGTGATAATAAACCAAATACTAAAACATACATAATTGGATTTGATGGTATTAATAGATTAATAGCAGGTTGAAGAATTGCTGCAACTTCTGGTGCCATTACTGAATTTAATAACATACCAATACCAATCATTAATGCTGCTGCACCTGCAACATCTTGAATACCTTCTACAAATGCACTTGATGCTACATGTATAGGATTTTTAGGAGTAGATAATGCCATTGCAATTATGATACCTATTAAAACAGCTGGCACTAATTGTAACTTAAAGGCAAATACTAATACTACTGGAATCACTGGACTAATTAATGCAATAGTTCTAACATTTTTTTCTGTTCCTACTGATTGTCCTCTTGTAGGCATTGCCCAAGCTTTTCTTGTTTTTCCTTGATATTTAACAAAATATACTATCATAAGAACTGACACAATTATTAATGGTATACCACATAACCATGAATACTTTGTAACTGTTTCAAGGGATAACCCTAAAACATCAATATAAACTCCTAATGTACCAACTGAGAATGTTACTCCGATTCCATTTGCAAGTAGTAAAACTATTCCACTGACTAATGGACTTAATCCTGCTGATATCATAATTGGTATAATAATAGTACCAACTAGAATTACCATACCAAGACCATTAGATGCTGCAAATATTACTGAAGATACTGCTAAGAAAGCCAATGCTATTGGTAATGGTTTATCTCCTGCAAGTTCAGCAGCTTTCTTTATAATTGTGTTTGTAATTCCAACTTTACTTAAAACTTTACCAAACCAAGATCCAAATATAAGACCAGCAATTGCTGTACCCATCCTCATAGATCCTGCTTCTAATACATTTTTTGCTATTGTGAACTTTTCTGGATCTTCTGAAAGAAACGGTATACCAGCTATAAAAGCTATTGCTATTGCCATAATTGGTAATGCTAAAATTGTTGGTATCTTTCTTCCTACCATCAAACCTACTAAACCTGCGAATACCGCTAGAATTAAAATTAATTGAATTGTATTATCCATAACTAATCCCTCCTATATTTCAATATAACTTCCTTGTTTAATTAATAAAGATTGTAATTTCTTAATATCTATATTTCTAGTATCACCACTTTTAACTGCTAATGCTGCAGCTACTCCAGCTGCTTGTCCTAATGCTGTCAATGTTGGAGTTGTTCTAATTGCTGCTTGAGCTTCAAAAGTTGCTGATACACATCTTCCTGTAACTAATAAATTCTTAAATTCATTAACCACCATAATATCATATGGAATGCTGTAATAATCATCAAAGGATTTGGCATGAATACTCATAGTTCCCTCTCCTTTAGGATTATGAATATCAATTGGATAGGCTGAATGAGCAATTACATTTTCAAATCTTCTCTTATCCAAAATATCCTCTGCAGTTAATGTATACCTACCACATATTTGTCTACTTCCTCTTACTCCAACCGAAGGCCCTGTTAATACAACTTTTGCATTTTTAAAACCTGGTATTTTTTTCACTAGAAACCTGTATAATTCCTCACATTGCTTACGTCCGATTGTTTCAGCCTCTGAAAGACTTTTTGCATCTACTCCACTATGTTCAATAATTCTTGTTGTATTAAGAATAAATTCACCCGGTACAGATGTTTCAAAAAATAGAATGTCCTCCCTAGGTATTGATAATTCACCTTTTCTTTTTGCTTCCTTAAATTCTTCATCAAAACCTACAAAGGATAATCTTTCAGCCTTATCTAATAATGTTATATCCTTATTTAATCTAGGCAATTTCTCTGCATGTGCTCTTCCATAGGCTCTTAATTCTTCACTATCTACATTGTATAACTTCATATTCATTGTCATTGGTTGCATTGCACCATCTGACTCTCTACCTAATATACATGGCACCTTAGAAAAATTAGCAATATCTGCGTCGCCTGTTGCATCAATAAATACTTTTCCTTTATATGATGTTAATCCATCCTTATTGCAAATATAAAGGGATTTTAATTCATCACCTTCAAATTCAACATCAGTAATAAAGGAATGATATAAAACCTCACATCCAGCTTCACTTACCATCTCATCTAATGTTATTTTCATCCCTTCATTGCTAAAAGGAGTCAAATAACTGATATAGTTTGTAGTATCACGAATATGACCTGGGGAATATCCCTTAGATTTTAAATTTTGCACAATTTCTTCGCCAATTCCTAAGATGACTTGTTTTTCTCCTGCATGAAAGGTCATCATTGGCCCTACTCCACATGCAGTTAAAGCACCGCCTAAATAGCCGTTCTTTTCAACAATCAAAACCTTCGCACCATTTCTGGCAGCTGAGATAGCTGAAACTGTACCTGAAATACCTCCTCCAGCTACAATTAAATCATACACCTTACTATTAGTTTTAATATTTACCATTAAGCATTCCTCCATATGAATTTATCTAGACAAAGTTAATTCTGGAATTTAAGCATAATTTTTTAATTTTTGTTAACGTTAACATTTAATCAAATTTTACCATATTGTTCAAAGCCCGTCAATGATTTTGAATATTTTTTTCAAAACCTTTCATAACTTTTGAAAATATATCACATTTTTATCCATTTTATCTATTAAAAATCAATTTCCTTGATGTAATGCGAAAATTTTTTTCAATATATATATATATTATTGATATTTGCATATATTGTTTATATTTAAAAACTTTGATATTATATATGTAGAAGATTATAGGTAAATATAGGAGGCATAACATGGCATCAGTTGTTATTTCTAAAATAATATCACTACAATCCAGCTTCACAGTAAGCGAAAACGAAATTAGTCAATTTGTAATTAATAATCCAGATTTTGTAATAACAAATACAATAACTAATTTAGCAAAAAAGATAGGTACTTCAGAGGCTAGTATTAATCGTTTTTGTAAAAAGGTTGGTTATAAAGGCTTTAATAACTTTAAAATAGCATTAGCTCAAAATAGTTATTATAGCAATATGGAAAAGGAGAATTCTTCAAATGCAGACTCTAGCATTATTGAATCTATGTCTCTTGATTATACGCAACTTATAAAAAACACTTCTGCTATGTTAAGCGAGGAATCATTAAATAATAGTGTAGAATTAATAAAAAAGGCTGAAACAATTCATGTAATTTCATTAATAAATACCTCCTTTATTGCAAATGAATTAGCCTTTAAACTATCCTTAATAGGACTAAAAGTAAAAACTCATATAGACAAATTAGATATTCATTTATGTACTTCTAATCTTTCCTCTAAGGACTTATTAATTGTAATTGTTCCAACATTACTTTGTAATGATATTTATCCAGCTTTAATTACGGCTAGGGATCGTGAGGCTAAAATAATCTCAATAACAAGTACTGACTCACCTAAGTTTAATGACATAGTTGATGTTAAGTTAATTACTCCTGATAAGATTATAGCCAATAACTCACTTGCATTATCTAATAGCTTGATGTTATTATTCACAATTGATTTGATTTATGGATTATTATTAAGGGATGATAAGACTCTAAGACAACGTAAGTTAAATAGTGATACCATTATCAACACTCACCAATCAATTGATAGATATTTAATTGACTTTTAATTCTTCAAAAGAACACCTACTTTCAAAAATTAGTGTATATTAATTCTTGGATATAAATAAAAAGGAAGTTAGTTTCCTAACTTCCTAATCTAAACTATATTTATTTACCCCTTATTTTTAATCCCTTTTTCTACGACACTTTACATAAATCAGAAGCAACACCCCAGAAACTGCAAATAACATAACATAAAATCCACCCCTCATTTTATCCCCTGTCTCTGCAATTTCATAGCTATCACCATCACTATCCAACTCATTGGTAATTGTAATCTGATTTTGATTTCTTTCACTTGTCATACGATAATTATCTGGAACCTTAATCTCCTCTACATTCCAAACTACATCTTTTGATAAATCACTCCAAGTATATGACCAGTTATTAAGATTATTTAACACCACTGTTTCCTTCAGCTGTCCATTTCCATATAAGCCTACTTCAATATAATCTGGACGCATTTTGTCTTTGTTATTATTATCTTTCCATATCTTTATAACAGATAATTCATCCATGTCCTCAGGGTATACAACTTCATTTTTTGGATATGTTGTAACTTGATAATTTACATTTCCATCTTTATCTACAAAGGGAACCTGCACATAAAATGGTACAGAAGTTACTGTATATTCATCATAATTCACTTGGCTTTGCATAACTAAATAAATACCATCACTTATATTTGAAAATACAGCATTTCCATTCTTATCTGTTATAGTGGTAGCTAAAGGCTTAATAGAATGCTCTCTAATAAAACTCTCACAAAGACGAGCACTCTCTTCTAAGGCATCAGAGGAAACTAATTTATCAATGTCTAATTCAAAATCTTTAAATGCATCTTTCATGACAATTTCACTTCTTGAATTATCAGTAAAATCTGCAACTTTATAAAGCTTAACATTAATATTTTCTAGTAGCTTTCCTTCATAAGTCTTATCTATAATTGTAATTGAACCATTCTTGGCAGCTTGAACTGGCAATGCAAATATAGTAAGGAACATAAATGCAGCAACTATTAACTTTATATATATACTATTTTGTTTCTTCATTTTATTAGTTTTCCTCCTTTTTGCTTTCTTTTTTCTTCTTCTTTAAGATGATGAATCCAGCAATGCCAATAACAACAAATCCAATGACAAGGATCATCCATAACCAGTCATTTTTATGTTTTTGATATGAAAATGTATATTCCTCAGATGAAAAATCAAAATTAGGATCATATTCTCCACGGACAAGTAATCTATGAGTATTAATGCCATATGGTGTACATGTTATCAATGTTATATATGTTTTTCCCTCTTCAATCATTAAATCACTAGTTTCTTCTGGCAAAACTACCTTCCTTTGATTTATTCTATAGGCAAAAACCTGATCCATAGTATGAATAAAAAAAACATCTCCATCTTTTAGCTCTTCTATTCCAGTAAATAATTCTTGAGAAGGTAATCCAGTGTGTGCAGAAAGCAAAGCATGTGAGCTTTCACCTGCAACAGGCAAGGATGAATTTTTAATCAATCCAACACCCTTCTTTAACACTGCATCACTTGTTCCATAGTAAATTGGAAGGTAAATATCCACACTAGGAATCTCAATATATCCAATCATTGCCCCTTCTTGTACCATGAAGAAATCCTTGAAATCACTCATGGATTTTTTAGAAATATTTTTTCCACTAAAGGGGTCTGCAGGGAATGCACCAGGTAATGAATTGTTATAATCATAAGCATTTTTCATTATTTTATCAATTTCCTCTTTATTATATTTTTCTACCTTGGTGTTATAATCACCTATTGTAGATATAGAAAATTGATTGTTAATAAAATTGGCCAAGCTTGGATAAGCCATTAAGCCTATCCCAAGAACCATAATCAAAATAATAAATCCCATGATTAAACGTCTTTTCATACTAGCACACTCCCATAAAAACTACCATATAAGCCGATGATTCCTCATCGGCTCTTATACATATTTACAATTTTATTCTATGCTTTTTTACTTTTCTTTGAGTAAACTATTAACATTACACCTGCCAATACAATTAGTGAAGCTCCACCAACCATAAAGATTGTTGTACCCATTCCACCAGTTTCTGGTAAGTTAATACCTTTGTAGTTATATACATCAAATGAAATTGTTCCATTTTCTACTGCTACATTATCAATTATTTCAACCTTACCATCTTTAAGCTCTACTGTACAATTTGCTTTGTTGTTTGGGTCAGCAGTAATTTTAATAGTAATTTCCCCATCTAATAAGGCATATTCACTGTTAGGTGCTTCTATTTCAGTAATTGTGTAAGTACCTTCCCCTAAACCTTGGAATGATGCCTTACCATCTTCACCAGTTGTTACAGTTCCAACTACATTACCTACATTATCTCTTATTTCAAATTTAGCACCAGCTAATACAGTTGTTTTATTACTACCATCTAGCTTAAGTAAATCAAGGCCATAAGTATAAGTTTCTGTTTCATCTGTAATAATACCACCTGTGGTATTTCCATCTGGAGATGTAGAGTATTCCAACTCAGCTTCATTAGTATTTGGATCATGAACTAAAGCATTTTCATTAATTTTAGCTGTATAAGTAATTGTAACAGGTTGTCCAACTAATGCAGCTGCTTTTAATGCATCATAATTAAAATCAAATGTAGTTGTAGTAGTACCATCTTGATTCACTATAATGTCAAATGTCTTAAAATATGAAGTATATTCTTCCTTCACTGCACCATCTACTATAACAGCAGTATTTCCAATCATAACATTAATTGAAGCTTCATTTAATGTTAAACCTTTTGACATTTTATCAGTTATAGTATAAATGATATCTGTATAATTAGATGGATAAGTAGGTATAGTAGATGTTATTTTATAGTTCTTTTCAGTACCAATTTGTGCTACATTATCATTTCCATCTTCAACTACCTTATCAATTGTAAATTCAGAGTCCTTAGGGAAAATACTTACATCTTCACCTTTAGTGATATTAATTAGCATTGCCTGTGAAGGCACACGACCTGAATTTCCATTAGAAGTAATTGTTGTATGATCTTCTAACACCAAGTAATATCCTTGATTTAACACTAATTTTTCATTACCTTTTAATACTGTAGGAGCTATACTCTTTGCTAAAATAAAATTAGCAAGTGCTTTTGTAAGATCTTGCATTTCTGGACTTTGTTTATAATCTTCTGTGCTATCAGTTCCAAGCAATTTGTCAGAAGATACAACTAGTACTCCATTTTTCAAAATCCCCTTATCACTTTCAAATGTATATTCACTATCTCCATTAAAGAAACTTGTAAAACTAGAATTTACTGAAAAAATAGGAATCTCTTTATCTCCTATTACTTCTGTTTCAGAATTTAAAACTTTGTATAGATTATAAGTAGCTCCTTCTCTATTAATCTGTAAAGAGCCCTTTTCAACTGTACCTGCAAATGTTAATGTTGGTGAAACTATGTTTAACATCATAGCCACAGCTACTACTAGTACACTTACCTTTTTTAATAATTTCATTTTATTTTCCTCCCTTTCTTACTTAGAACCCTATCTTTTTTCTATTTTTATTGAACTTTACCTCATATACTGTAAGCATTATAGCTCCCAAACAAGTAAGCAATAACCCAATTTTCTTATATATATCATTAGGTGTACCACCTGTTTCTGGAACCTCAATGTTTGGTGTATTTTCAACGGCAAATTCTAATTTAATACTAGATTCAGTGGATGTATGATTAATGTTTACTTTCTCCATGCTATCATTAGGAACTTTTTCATCTCCCATTAATTGATAATAACTTCCCTTACTATCAACATGAATAAATATAAACTGACTATCAACTACAAATCCCTCAGGATGTTTTGTTTCTTGTATAACATAATCACCAAAAGGTAACTCTTTTACTTTTAACAATCCAACACTGTCTTTACCTGTTTCTGAACCATCTGTTAATAATGTTTCCTTATCTCCATTTTCATCAAATACATAATAACTATTATTTAATGTAAATTTTAATGGTGTATTTAAATCACTTGATTTATAAAGTTTAAATTCTGCACCAGATAGATAATCATTATTACCTGTGCTACTCTTTTTCTGTATAGTCAAATCTACCGAGTCCACTTGATTTTTAACTATAATGCTCCCAATAATAATTCCATCATTATTTTCATAACTTACAGTAGCATTGCTTGGTACATCTACCTCTTTTGCATAATAGCTAAAATCATATTTTACTATCTTTCCATCTTCCTCTAGGATTTTTGATGAAAAATACTGTTCTCCTATTAAGGTTTGCTTCCAGTCATTCTCCTGGCTTAATGTAACAGTTTCTACCAAGGTATTATTTTTTAATTCATTTATGTCCACATTATCTACAACAGTACCTTCAGTTGGCTGAAAATCTTCATCTTTAGTTGTTTTTCTATGAATTTCAACTGATACTGGCTTCCAATATTGCTTGTCCAACTCATTTCCTTCTGTGTCAATCCACTTCTTTTGAATCTTAAGGTCTCTAAAGTTGTTATACAATACATTACTACCATTCATATCATGCTTTATTGTACATTTCTCATCTTCATAAAAACCTTCAAGCTTTGCTGACATATTAACACCACCTACTGTACTTGTTGATGGTAAAACATTAAATTTAGCATAATACACATTATCATTTTTAATGTACTGAGTGTTGGTATATTCTTCTGAAATCTTGAAAATATACTCCCCTCGCTTTGTTAAACCTGAAAGATCAAATGTAACTAATCCATTTATAGTATTTTCAGCATACTGAATTGGAATATTCTCTGCAGTTTCAGGCTTTGAAATATTTTCTATTTTAAATTTAAACACTTCATTCTCATTTGGTATTGATCCATTTACTGTTTTTCTAAATCCCAATAAAGACTTAACATTAAATGGCCACATATGTCCTTCTGCACTTGATTTAATACTATTGGCAATCATAGTACCATTATAGTCACCACTATTTATTTCAACATGAGCTTTTGGTGCTACTAGATGTCCAACATATTTGTTCATACTTCCCCCTACTGTAATTTTAGTTGCATTAGGGAAAAACCCAACAATATTAAAGGCCTCTTCAACCTCAATAGAATCAAAGTGATACGCATCTTTTATATTTCCAGATCCAATAATAGCTAATTTATCTCCTAATTTATCAGAAACTGATTTAAATATAGCTGGCATATTAAATTCTCCAGAATCTAAGATATTTATAAATGTTGTCATATTACCTACTTCATGTAAGCTTTCATAATCATAAATAATATAATCAATATCTTTAACTGAAGAAATTTCAAAGTTATATCCAAGTTTCAATCGAATTCCGTAATTATAACTTCCTGATCCACAATTTTCTAAGGTATATCCTTCTTTTTCAATAATTTCACCTGGAGGTAAGTTTTTCATTTCTTCTATATCTTTATCAGTAATTGTAATTTTCTTCATATAATGCCCTGTTACATCAATTCCTTGAAAATCTTTTAAGTCTTGCATTTGCTGAATAATTTTTTCTTTTGCCACTTCCATATCAATGTATTTGTAATTATCATTTGTATAATAATAATTGTAATAAAGTGAAGTGTTAGATTCTTGCATTGTCCAATATCTCTTGTTTGCTTCTATATTTCCATTAATGAATATTGGCATATTAGAAGTTGTAATGATTGTATTACTATTCTCAGCATTTCCGCCAATATAAGAAGGAACTGTATGTGGATACTCTACATTTGTTGTAGTGCCACCTATAGAAACCTTAACATTCCCCTCAGCTGCAACTGGTCCAACAATGTGTGTACCTTCATATGAATCAAAGGTAAAAGCATTGTACCTAGCTAAGATATTAAATATATCGTAGCTTTCTCCAAAATCACCAAAGGTATATCTATTTTGCTCCCCCTCATTTGAGTGTTCTCTGTTAGTTTCATCTCTCCAAATTTTATAACGCTCTGGATAAACACCTAATGATAAATCTGGTTCTTCTCCATCATAGTTATAAGCTTTTTCTACTACTTTGTTTGTTGTTTCTTTCAAATCATTGCCTAACTGATTGTGAGGGTTGTTATCCCCATTTTCACCAGCGCTTATTTCAACCGTTGAAATACTTTTTCCTTCTACTAACACCGAAATATTACTGGATAATACCACTACCATGCAAAGTATGGCTACTAATATTCTCTTCATCTTATTACTTTTCATGGCTCTTCTTCCTCCAATCATTTTTTTAATTTACTCATTATTTATCAAATTATAACAAACAATTACATTTTTAACTTTTATAGTTATAATATATTAACTAAAAGTCACATAACGGTCACAAAAAAGGTGGAGTGGATATTTATTTTGCTTGTTCTGTCGCAAGCTCCAAGTCACAGAAAAATAAATATCTATTCCCTTCTTACTAAAGGTAAGGAAATTATAAAATTACTATCCTTGATTTTATATTTTTCTATACATTAAAAAAAGAACTGGCATATTTCCAGTTCTAAATAATAATATTATTAGTTTATATATCATCAATTTCACAAATACTATATTGTAATATCACTTTATCTGTTTTTTCCATTTTGTAAAACTGATCCTTTAACCGTTCAATAACCATCTTTGCATCTTCATATTTACAAGCTGGAAGCATTACTAAAAACTGATTCACACTATATTTGCAAATAACATCACTAGACCTCATACAATTAAGCAGAGTTGTTTTTAAAACCTCCATCTCTTCTCTTATAACATTAAGATAGCTCCCATCTTCTTTTGATATTTGAAAATTAGGCTGTAAACTAATCAATACCAAATGAACAGAAATCCCCATCCTTTTACCACTACGTGATTCCAATATATATATTTTCCTAAACACTCCATATTCACACAAAAAAGCTCCAGAGGGAAGTTTTTGTTCTTTCAATTCTTCTTGAATAACATCTATATTACTTTCATGGTCATGCTGTATCTGTTGCAGTTTTTCATAAATCTCCTGCATTTCTTTTGACGGCCGTACTCCTATTACATCATATAAATATCTTTCCGTCTGTTTATAGTGTTCTAAAGCCAGTTTCTGTTTATTATTTGCAATCAATGCTCTCAGCATAAAACAATGAATTTCTTCATCTAATGGCTCTGTCTTAAAAGCTTTTTGACATACCTCTTCTACTTCTGAATATCTCTTTTCTTTTTCCATAAGTCTTACTAATTTTTTTACTATATCCAAATACATAGAATGATAGTATGTAGACATGGATATTACCCAATATTCCTCTGACAATTTAGGAAGAAATACCCCTTGGTATAATTCAATTGCTTTTTTTCCCATCCACAGTTGTTCTTCCACACTTTCAGCATTAATCATATTCTTACAACAATATTCAAATTTTTCTGTATCAACATTCAAAACAATTTCTGGGTTCCACTTATATGTACCCTTTCCTGTTAATATAAACTCATAATCACCCCATACTTTTTTTAAGCAATTTCTAAGTCTATACATTAAATTTTTTAAGGCTCCAATTGGATTTTCACTTTCATTTTCTGACCATAGCACGTCTATAAGTTCCTGAGCTGTTAATCTTTTGTTTCTATGACATAACATATAAGTGAGTAATCTTGTCAGCATCTCTGAACGAATACTCTCTGTATTTAACATGCCATCTTCATTTGATATTCGAAACTCCCCAAACATTCTTACATTCAGTTTAAGATATAATTCACGCTCTTTCTTTTTCATAATGGCCTACTCTCCCCATAAGCTAATACTTGCCTTTTTATACCTTATTCATATTATTAAAATTCTATATATACCTTCATATTCCTCCCAAATACCCTATTAAATCCCAAATTATTTTACAAATTATTTCATACAAAGTAAAAAGGAAGTTAGTTTTCTAACTTCCTAATCTAAAATCTTTGTTTTCACTTAATTATTTCTCTTTGAATACCTCATCACTACAATCCCATCCTCAACTGAATACTCCTGAAGTTTCAGATCTATTTTAGTGCCATTTCCAAGGAATAGCTTTCTTCCTTCTCCTAAAATAGTTGGTATTATTCCTATAATATATTCATCTATAATATCAGCTTTAATAAAGGGATCAATCATTTTGCCTCCGCCAAATAAAAATATGTTCTTCCCTTCTGCCTTTAAATCACTTATTTGTTTGCAGATATCACCTTTTATAAAATGATAGTTTTCATAATCCTCCATATCATCTGATGTTGCTATATATACATCTTTATCCTTATAGTCTTTGTGAAAATTTTGATCATAGCAATTTCTACCCATAACTACAACATCAATACCTTCTAGAAACTTAGGAAAGTCAATTTTGTTTTCTGTATTCAATGTAGGGCTACCATCTCCAACTATCCAATCAAATCCACCATCTTCATCTGCTATATATCCATCTAAACTAATTGCTAAATTTAATATTATTTTTCCATTCATATATTAACCCTCACTTTCATTTTAACTATATCATCTCCTTGATATAAAATATATAGATATTAATGCCTTTAATTTATAGCAATTTAAAATTTTATACTTTCCTAGAGGTTAAAAATGCCCAAAAATGTGATATATGCAACAATTGCATATATAATAAAAGAGGTGATGTTTATGGATTATAAGTATATTGAAACTTTGGTGAAGCTTGCAAAGGAAAAAGATATTGAAGCACAAGAAATTCTTGTTGAAGAATTCAAACCAATAATATATGGGCTTACTAAAAAGGTATTTGCTCCTGGATATGAAAGGGAGGATCTTATTAGTGAATCCTATAGAATCCTTTTTAACTGCATAGCTAAATATGATACAAGCAAACATAGATTTGTTGCTTATTCTATTAATGCTATAAAAAATAACTTTAAATATATACTTAGGAAATCTACTCAAAGGGATGACCATGAGGGATTGCTCTCTGGTGATATTTCTACAGACTTAGAATCTCTTCTTAAACCTGAGGAGTGTGCATATGAGAAAAAGGAGTCAGACATTATAGATGCTCAGCTTATTAAACATGTTTTTAAGGAGCTAAACAAAGATGAACTTGAATTAGTTAATCTTGTTGTCTTTGAGGAACATACAGTTAGAGAATATGCTGCATTTAAAAATCTTAACTACTCTACTGCTGTAAAGAAAAAGAAATCAGCATTAGATAAAATGAAAATTCCTTTTAATGAATTTATAAATAATACTTATAATGTTTAAAACCTGGAACTATTCCAGGTTTTATTTTTTTATTTTAAATTTCAATTTCATTTCCTTGATAAACTGCTCCAAAATTTATTTTAAAATTCATTTTACGAATTCCTTGTGAGCCAAAATTTTAAGTGCATATTTTTATAAACATATATTTATGTATTTATATATTTTTATATTTATATATTTAAAACAATATATAAATATTTATTTGTACATATAAAAGACCAGGAAAACTAATTTCCTGGCCTTCTTTACTTCTGATTATATTTAATTTACTAATCTAATATTTCACCATTTGATTCAATACATTTCTTATACCAATAGAAAGAGTCTTTTTTATAACGTTTCTTCGTACCTTTTCCTTCATCATCATGATCTACGTATATTACTCCATATCTTTTAGACACTTCCATAGGGCCACATGATACTATATCAATAAAGCCCCACATTGTATATCCTAATAAGTCTACACCATCTATTACAGCTTCCTTCATTTGCTCTATATGTTCTTTTAAATAATCAATTCTATATGGATCGTGAATACTTCCATCCTCTTCTAGAACATCTTTAGCACCAAGTCCATTTTCTGCAATAAAAATAGGTAATTGATATCTATCATAAACTTGATTTAATGTTATTCTTAATCCAATAGGATCCTTTTGCCATCCCCACTCACTAGATTCAAGATATGGATTTTTATTAGCCATAATTAAATTACCACTTGTTTTTTCCCATCCTTGTTCAACAGTGGATACTTGTGAGAAGTAGTATGAGAAAGAAACAAAATCAATGGTGTTTTCTTTAATAATTTCAGCATCTCCCTCTTCCATATGAATATTGATATTTTGTTCATTAAAAAATCTATCCATATAAGCAGGATATTTACCCCTTGCCATTACATCTAAATAGAACCAATTAGAATACTGGTCATCTAATATCATTTGCATAACATCTTCTGGTTTACAAGTTGCAGGATAGGTTGTAAATCTTGCAATCATCCCCCCTACCATAGAACCTGGTAATATTTCATGAGCTGCTTTTATAGTTAATGCATTAGCTAAGAATTGATGATGTAAACATTGGAATATTGCACTTTCATAATTCTCCTCTTCATCTTCTATTAGACATACTCCATTATAAGGATTAAACTTACCTGCATTAAATTCATTAAATGGTAACCAATAGTCTACTCTTCTTCCTAACCTTTCAAATAATGTCTTAGCATACTTCACGTAGAAATCTACAGTTTTTCTACTTTTCCATCCGCCATATTTTAACACTAAATTTACTGGAATATTATAGTGCAAAATTGTTGCAAAAACCTTGATTCCATACTTATGGCATTCATCAAATAAATTTATATAAAATTGTATTCCTTCTTCATTTGGAGATTCATCATCCCCATTTGGGAAAATTCTAGCCCAACTAATAGATGTTCTTAAAATCTTAATACCTAACTCATGAAATAGCTTTACATCTTCCTTATAAGTATTATAAAAATCTATTCCCCATCTAAATGGATAATGAACCGAATCTTTGTCCGTTAATGCTTTTTCAAACTTCTCTTTATTAATTCTCTTATTCTTTTTATCTGCTCTTTCTTCCTTTGTCCAAGCCGCATCAAAATATCTTAAATCTTGAGTATCAAGACCTTTACCACCTTGATTATATGCCCCTTCTGCTTGAGATGCCGCTATAGCTCCTCCCCATAGAAATTCTTCTTTAAAACCTTTTAACATTACTCTACACCTGCCTCAATTTTTGATTCTTCTTCTACTGCCTTTTTATCTAATACTTTAAAGAATGGTATATACATTGCTGTTGCTACTAGTAAACATACTAATTGTAATAACATAACTCCTACTCCACCTTGTAGGAATGAATTGATAAGTGGAGGTGTTGTCCAAGGTAATGATGCTCCTGTTGTATAACCTACAAGTCCACTACTCATTGCAAAATATGCTATAGTTCCTGTTACTAATGGATTTAATACTAGTGGTAAGAACATCATTGGATTTAGCATTAATGGCATACCAAAGCATAGAGGCTCATTAATATTAAATAGTGATGGAATTAAAGCCATCCTTCCAAGAGATTTGTATCTATTAGACCTTGCTCTAAAAGCCATAAATATACACAACCCTACAGTTGTACCTAAACCACCAATCTTTAAAAACAGAACCCAGTTAGCATACATATTAGGCAATTGAGCTCCTACTTGGAAAGCTTCTAAGTTTTGAAGGTTAATTCCTACTACTATTGGTTGAACAGCTGCATATACTGCTGCACCATGTATTCCAAAAAACCAACATAAGTTCATAAACATATATAATCCAACAAAAAACCAGAATGAATTACCTAACTTAAGCATAGGAGCTTGTACCATTTCTGTAATAAAACTATGAATATTTCCATATGGTGTAGCTACAAAAATTGCATGTACCACAACAGTGAAAGTTATAGTTATTACTCCTGCTATAATAGAAGAAAAGGAATTAGCAACCATTGGAGGGACTCCTGCTGGCATCTTTATCTCCCATCCCTTTTCTGTTACAAAAATATATATTCTACCTATTACTAAACCAACAATAAGCGCAACAAATAATGAATTAGATCCAAAGTATGTTGTTGATATTGCGGAAATTGGCTTTTCAACACCTTCTACAGTTACAGACATAGGTGTTAATATTAAAAATGAAACCAATCCTAAAAGTCCACATGCAGACTTTCCTTTCACCTTAAATTTATCTGCTAAACAAAAAGCTGCAAAAAATGCTGTAAATAAAGATATAGAATTTGTAGTTGCATTTCCAACACTATTTAAAACTTCATAAATCCCTACAGACTTTAAAAAGTTAATATACACTTTTATTGGAAAGTTAGCTATTAATGTAAATACTGAACCTATAATAATTACTGGTAATGTTCTAAAAAAACTTCCTGATATTGCTTGAAGGTATTTATTATCAGCAAACTTTGCAAACATAGGACTTAGTTTATTCTCTAAAAAGTTAGTTAATTTATCCATCATTATCTTTCTCTCCTTTATATAACCTAGAACGCTCTGTACTCTTATAATATCCTCTAAAACCTTTACACACAATTACCTTATACCTTTTATTGACTTACCAAACTTAAGATGTTATTTTTTAATAGAGGTGATAATTTATGAATGTAGCTTCAATGGAAGAATTTCTATTTAATGAAACTGAAAGTGAGCTAAACCATCTAAATAATAATTCTCTATTATCTAAAAGATATAAAAATATACCTAAAGTACGCATTGATGATAAGGATATATATTTATTTAAATTTGATACTTTACTTAAAAATAATAATGTATCTATACATAAAGAATCAAGGTTTACTCACATTCCACTACATATTCATACTGTAATAGAGCTATTATACGTATATAGTGGTGAATGTACTCAAATAATCTCAGGTAAAGAGATACATATGAAACAAGGAAGTATTTGTTTGCTAGATACTAACGTGCCACATGAAATTAAATATTTAAATTCAAATGATATTATTATAAGTATAGTAATGAGAAAGCAATACTTCTCAACAAGCTTTTTATCACGTCTTGGTAAAAACAGTATTATAAATGATTTTCTTATAAATGCATTATCAGATAATACCACTCATGATCAATATCTTTTGTTGGATAATTGCTTAGAATCGAATATTCATTCTATAATACAAAATATTTTATGTGAAAATTATGAGAAGCAGCTTTGCAGAAATGAAATTATAGACTCTTACATGGTTATTCTTTTTTGCGAAATGCTTCGTCTATATCAAGATAAAAAATATAATATTGATAGTTCTAAATCAACTAACTTGTTATTTGAAATACTTTCGTATATTGAAAACAACTATCATGATATTACTTTAGAAAAGACAGCCGCCCATTTTTCATTTCATCCTAACTATTTAAGTTCTTTTATTAAAAAGAATACTGGACGTTCATTTAAGAATTTGGTTATTATGCAAAAAATGTCTGAAGCTTGCTTTTATCTAACTAATAGTGATATGCCTATTTACGAAATTGCAAATACTATAGGTTATGACAATCTTGGCTTTTTTTATAAGAAATTTCAATCTATATATAATCTTTCTCCACAAGAATATAGAAATAATTACTCTTAACTTATGCCACCTCTTCAATTTTGTATATTTAAATATATACTTAGATAAAATAATACCGAAAGGTGGTTTTGTTTTAATGAAAAAAATTATAAGTATATCCTTAATTTCTTTATCACTATTATTTTGTGTCTCTCCTCAGTTAGTATCTGCTGTAAACATATTTGAAGAAGGTGTTTATAAAGCAACTGACTTTAACTTTTCATCTGATAATAAATATATAGTTCAAAATGTTTCTAAAGAGAACACTGCTTTTATTCAGGTTTTTGACGAAAACCAAAATTTATTACAATCAATTCATCTTTCCCAGAATTCTGATAAATATAATCTACTACCTTTGAAGCCAGATTATAGAATAGTAATAGTGGGTAAAGGTAATGTATTTATATCTTCTTAATAAGAAATGTTCATAACTCTATCATTTAAATAGGAATTAAAATTATCATATTCAATTTCAGTCAAAAGATTAGGATATGACATAACTGATAGTGAATGACCTTTATTTAATTGGCTATATGGGGGATGGATATGATTGAATTTGTTTTCTTTATATCCAACCCTTGTATAAAATGACTTTCTTCTAATAGACATCTCATCTATAGGCGGGTCAATTTCTAAGATTACTGTCTTTTTCTTTTCCTTAAGTAATTCAAGTGCTTTTTCCCCATACTTTTTATTACGCATATTAGGCTCTACGCAAAAATGCTCAATATATATGTAATTTGATGTTTCCCAATAAAGCACAATACCTACAAAGCTATCATTATCATAAATTAAATCAAAATGATATTCCTCATCCTTTAATATTTCTTTTTGAGATTCAATTTCTCTTTGTTCATGAGAAGGAAAGCTTTTTCCATATAACTTCATAGCTTCACTAAACATTTTATC
This sequence comes from Clostridium sp. 1001283B150210_160208_E6, assembly GCF_015669365.1. Taxonomy (NCBI): domain Bacteria; kingdom Bacillati; phylum Bacillota; class Clostridia; order Eubacteriales; family Clostridiaceae; genus Clostridium; species Clostridium sp. 1001283B150210_160208_E6. Next base: position 384,452 of record NZ_JADPAA010000001.1, read on the forward strand.
ATCTTTAGATAATAATCTAATAAACTTCATAGTTCACCTCCAAATCGTTTTTAAATACTAACACCATTTTATTAAATTTAGTACCTTTTTTTGGTACAAACCATAGATTATAATTACATTATATAGTGATTTGTGCCGAATCATTATTGGTTGTTTGTGAGAAAGATAAGTTCCCCCCTGGTACTTATCTTTTCTTTTTTTACTGTCTAGTAAATTATAAAATTTCAATTAGCTATAAATCAAAGGTATTATTACATTTTCATATTAAAAAATATAAAATAAAGGATATTAATTTTATAATTTCCTTACCTTAAGTAAGAAGGGAATAGATATTTATTTTTCTGTGACTTGGAGCTTGCGACGGAACACGAAAAATAAATATCTATGGACTATGCGACGGAACAAGGGAAATAAATATCCGCCACACCTTTTTTATTAAACTTCTCCATTTTGAATTCTAAGTGCAAGGTTCTTAACCTTTTCTTCAATTACTCTTGCTACCTTAATAAACTCTTCATCTGATTTGCCAGTTGGATCTTCCAATCCCCAATCTTCAATATGATTTGCAGGTAAATAAGGACATACAACATTACAGCCCATCTTTATAACTATATCTACGCTTGGTATATCTGATAATAATTTAGATTTTTGAGTTTCATTCATATCAATATCATATAAATCTTTAATTATTCTAACTGCATCTTGATTAATCTGAGGCTTCTTTTCTGTACCTGCTGAATATGAGTAAAACACATCTCCTGCAAACTTTTTACCTAAGGCCTCTGCCATTTGTGATCTACAAGAATTGTGGACACATATAAATGCTACTTTTTTCTTCATGCTTTTTTACCCTCTTTTCTCTAATTCATTCTCTATAAAATCTTTTGAAATATACATGGCCCTTATAATAGGAGCAAATCTCCTAAATTGAACAGTTCCTTCTTCATATTTTATTTGAGCCTTTTCTGTTTTATTTATAATTGAAACAACAGGTGGCAAGGCTTTTTCTAAATCTTCTTTGGTGTACATACTAACATTAATATCATTTTCTATCAAAGCTTTTGAAATATATAATCCCTTTATTCGATTTTTTAAAAGGGAATGTTGTGATGTACCTTCTGCAAATTTTAACTGCATCTTCTCGCACTTACCTATAGTAGAAGATATAAACCTTACCGTTGTATCTAGTTCATTTTGTGAATATTTATCCATCTGTATCTCCTATAACTTTTTATTAATCCATTATAACATATATATTATTGGTGTTAATAAAAAGGATAAACCCCTCCTTGGAGCCTATCCTTCCCATTTTTTAATTAGGACTTAAAGTCATATGGACTTTTTTTCTTTCCAAAGCAATACCCATTATACGCTATTCCAATCATCATTAGAACAACACTAATAACCATCATAGGATAAGCTACAATGTCTGGATACTCACCAATAAAACGCTTACCAATAGCATAGATTAAAAATATTATCATTCCCACTGGTGATGATAAAGCAAGTAGTTTTCTTTTCATAGGACACACATCTCCTTATACCTTTCTATTAAAGTACACCTTTAATATTCCTTTCACTAATGCACTGAACATCAAAGTTGAAAGTAAAACAAAAAATACTATTTCATTATAAAATCCTGATATGATTGTTCCTATTGCCAAGCCCCCTAAAATGATATTTATACCAACTCCACCTATTTGAGCACGTATATATTTACAACGTTCATCATTTTCGTAAATATATAGTTCCCTCAATTTATCTTCTTTTCTAAGGGCTCCTTGATATTTAAACACTAAATAAATTAGTAAGGCTTGAACAGCTACATATAGCCCCACATTAACGCCAGACATAAATCCTAATGCAAATTCGCTTTGTCCAGCAGTAGGGTGAAAAAGGCCAAAAGACACCATAATTATTAGTATACTGTTGTAACAAACTAACATTCTTATTCTGGTTTGCAAGTCTTTTTTAAACTTATCCATTTTATATTTCCTCCACCTCTGAAAAATCAAATATATCCTCTATGGTAGTGCCAAAGTATTTGGCAATCTTATAAGCTAAAACCAAGGATGCAGTATACTTTTCAACCTCTAAAGAGGTTATAGTTTGCCTTGTAACTCCCACAGCTAAAGCAAGTTCTTCTTGCGAAATTTTATGTTTCTTTCGCAATTCAGCAATTCTTGTTTTCAACGTAACACCTCCATATTGCAAAGTAAACTTTGCAATATAATCATAACAAATTTTACCACAATTGTATAGTATGCTTTGCATTTTAATTTATAGGTGTAGCGGATATTTATTTTGCTTGTTCCGTCGCAAGCTCCAAGTCACATAAAAATAAATATCTATTCCCTTCTTACTTAAGGTAAGGAATAAAAAAATATCCCATATTCACTTTTGAATAATAGGATATATTAATTAGAGTTTATATATTCTAAAGTTTTATAATAATAGTCATAATTACTGCTACTACTACTGCCAATATCCCAGCCCCTACTGCTAAGAAAATTTTCTGATATGGACGTTTCCCATACTCTTGATTTTTTTGAAGCTCATCCATATTCTTACCATCTATAAAAGCAAGAATTTCTTTATATGTTTGGATATCAAACTTCTTTTTGTATTTTTCAACCTTCAAGGAATAACAAATTGCAACTATTGCAATTACTCCCCAAATTCCCATTCCAATCTTCCCTAAAAAGTACCTAAGTGGAATAGGTAATAAAATAGTTGCTAATAACAACACAGCAAAGATTTTACTTAGGTGGTTAAATTCCTCAATATCTTCTGATTTAATTTTTTCCTTCATTTTTTCAAGGTCTCCTTTAATTAATATGTCAAGAGAGACATTAAAAAGAGAGCTTAGCAATAATAAGCTTTTCACATCAGGGTAGTTCTTATTGTTTTCCCAATTTGAAATAGTTTGACGAGACACAAATATCTTTTCAGCTAGTTCATCCTGTGAAAGCTCCATCTCTGTTCTATATTTTTTTATTTGTTTTCCAATCTTCATACAATGCCCTCCTGCACTATCAGTCTATAACCTGAAATGAATTTTTACTATCAAAAGTCTTTGATATTGGCTATTTTCCTCATGTCAAAAGTATTTGACATCCTAAAAATGCTCATTTATATAGCTTAATTTATAAATTAAACTCTCTAATGTACTTAATATTTTTTATAATAATATCTGACTGCCACCAGTTTTTACTTATAGCCCATTCTTCAGGATAATCATTCCACTCCCATGTAACTCCCCAAGAACCATCCTCATTTTGAGTCTTTAAAATAAATTCGTATTCAAAGTCACATATCTCCTTGTTTTCTAAATAAAACTCACTTGATTTACTATTTATGAACAATGATGGTTTACATATATAATCAGTGCTCCATATTTTAGTGTCGTACGTTATAACTTGCTTAATTTGTTTTTGTAATAATTTTTTAAATTCTTTCATATCCAATAAATTAAAAATAGAGCACTCTTTTATATAATGGTATAACTCTACAAAACAAGCACTTTCATGCATAGATTCTAGAGGAAAATTCTTTTTAAAATAATTATAAGCTTCTTTTGATAACTCGCATGCTAATTTATATATATCAGTATCTTTTTCTGCATATTTCAATATAAAACCTATTAAGCTCGCCGTAGGATTATATGTTAATTCTTGCTTTTGACTATAAGACCACCAAGGTGCATGAGGATAATTGTCATTTGTCACTACTGTATTTAAGCCATGCCACCTATGTCCATCAAATTCATCCTTAGAAGATAAATAATCTAAAATTCCTTTTATTATTGGATGGTTTTTATCATCTAAATTAATTTCTTTAATTATTTGAGTTGCTACCCATGTTTGCAATGGTGTTGAGTTAATATTCCAACAATCAGGTTCTAGTGCATTGGCAAATCCACCATCGTCATTTTGGTATGTCTTTAAAACACTAATTACATCTTCCTTACTTCCATTTTCAAATAAATAGTTCCATCTTGCCATATCAAGTGGTCTTGAATTCTTTAATATAAACTTTTTTGAAGCTGTATAATAATCCATCGCTTTCCTCCAATTAAATTAGTAGTGAAATTCCTACTTAACTGTTAGTTTTGTACTTTTTATTATACCATATTCTGTAATACTAACTATTATAAATGTTCTTGCCATTCCTACAACATCATTATAAAAATTAATACCCATAAATAATATTATTTATGGGTATTCTAGTTATATATATAGATTATTTTATCTTTTTAATTCAATTATGTTTTGTACTAAGGCCTTACATCTTCCACATTGAGTACCTACCCCTGTAACTTCTCCAACCTTTTCAACTGTATCAGCACCATTTTTCACTGCTTCTACTACTGATTCTAATGAAGTTCCTTTACAGCCACAAACAGATGCTAAAATCTTTTCTATTTCTTTAACGCAACCACCACAAGCAGTACCTGCTCCTGTCATCTCTTTTATTTCTTCTACAGTACGTGCACCTGCAATCATTGCCTTTCTAATATCTATATAGCTTACGTTCTTACAATGACATACTACTTTATTTCCAGCCATCTTTATCCTCCAGTATATTTCTTTATAGTTATCTAATAAGTTTTTTATCATTATAAGGTAAATTTTATTTCTTTTCAATATATTCTCTAATATATAATACATTCTGTATTTGTAGTTATTTGTTTTCATCATCCTTACTATTTATTTTCTCATCTATTCTATAATATAAGCGCTAACAATTTCACCATAGTATGCTGTATGAAAATCTCTATTTGCTCCATGGAATGAACCATCTACATCTTGTGGATAACAGGCTTTTAAATTTTCTTCTGTAATCTCATTCTTATCTTGCTTTTGTTTGTATATAACCTTGCATTCAAGTGTTAATGGAAGCTCTTTTATCCCTGGAACTGAAATGCTTTTAGGCTCTTCAAGGGATAAGTTAAGTTCACCAATTTTATCATTTGTACGACCTGATTTCGTTCCACATACACCTAATATTTTTCTATCAAATTCACCCATTGGAATATTTACAGTGAATTCAGGATTCTTTTCAAGTTGATCTTTTGTAAAACGGTTCTCTCTTACAAAAATTGTGAAAATAGGTTTTCCCCACTCAATTCCAATAGTTCCCCAAGAGACAGTCATAGAATTAACCTTATCCCCTACCTTTGTGGTTACCAAAACTCCTTTTTTAACAGCTTTCATAATTTCAGCAGCATAATCAAATACTTCTATTTCTTTTTTCATATCATTATTCTCCTTTAAATAAACATTATACTATTTCTATATTTATTATATACTTTATATATTTTATGAAAAGTACGCACTTTTTTGTTAGTTACTAATTAAAACGAGCTAGTTAAAGGTATTTTTCATAACCTTAACTAGCTGTTTTTTTGAATATAATTACTTATACCACTGTATTAAATTTAATTTCATAATCTTTCTATTCCTCTTTTAAATAACCTATTATAGCTAGCATAACTCCACTTACAAGAAAATATGTTGGCACAAAATAGCATGCTATTATCAAAAAGAAATTATCAATTTTTACATCCTTGACAATGGTACTTATGAAAATACCTATTAATGTTATGAATAACCCAAAAAGTATGCTTTTTACCCCACTTTTCTTTTTTACTTCTTTTATCATCCTTAAATTAATAATAATACTAAAAACTATCGCCAGTGCTAAATAACCAATATTGGTTCCATCTAAAATCACTCCCACATAACCTTCCCCTTTCACCATTTTGTTTGTAACTTTATGTATATGTACTGAATTATTGTATTAATCAAATATATAATAATAATCCTCTAATGTTTTACCAGTAACCACTTTCAATGCATCCTCTGAATCTTCCCTTGCCCATATTTCAATGCATTTTTCTATACCTTCTAACCCAACTTCTTTTATTATCTCATCCACTACTTTATAGCAAGAACCATAATAATTATTAATCTGTAACTTTGTAGTACCATACTCTTCAGAAGTTAAATCAACTTTATAAAGCCCTTCTTCATCAATTTTCTCAGTACCTATATTTACAGCTACCCAAGTACCTAATCCCTCTGCAAACCAAGCTGGCATATCTCCAAATCCAAGTCCACCAAATTGAGCTAACTTTTCCATATTAATTACGTGAGCATATTCATGTAATATTACATTTGTACAATACTCTTTATCATATGAACTTTCATTAAATGGCGTAACCACAAGCATATTTGCACCATTAACCTCTGCCACACTGTCTGCGCTACTATCATATCTAATTACAATATGGATCTCACTAGGAGTACTACAATTAAATATTTTTTCTATCTTATGAGAATTTTCATTTAAGATTTCTTCTATAAGTTCCATAGTTTTTATATTTTCCTTAGTATCGTTATAATGATATATTTTATTTACTTTTTTCTCTACTATTTCATAAGATGATAATTTACTAATTTCATATTGTTTTTCGTTATTATAATGTCTTCCTTTTTTCTCCTGATCGCTTAAATCAGCTTCTTCCATTATAATATTTAACCTTTCTTCTACTGACATTACAGCATTTTCAGCACCATAGGTTCTAATATTTACCTTACTATATGTATCTATTACAACTATTAGAAGAATGGATAATACAATGAAATAAAATCCCCTTAACTTCTTTTTCTTATAGAATGAATAAATACTTAAAGGTATTAAAACTAAAATTACTGCTGATACAGTATTAAAAGTCTCTGTGATCCCTGATAAACCTATAAAAACAACTGTTCCAAGTAAAAAAAGAATCGTCCCTAAAATTATTGCTACATACTTAATAATTTTCACCCATAAATTTCCCCTTTATAAACCCATCATTATTAGAATCCCATATTTAGAATAATCACACCCTAGCACTTAATAATATTAGTTAACACATTTATATTGTAATATTTTTCCATACAAACAACAATAAAACTCTTTATTTACACATTCAATTTTCTTTAAAGATAAATTACAATATCAAGTGCAACACTAATTAAGCAAAAAAATAGCCCATCCGGGCACGTTCATGTTAAAGTAATAATTGACTATAAAACCACTTTCAATTCCTAACTTGATTATTGCACACAAAAAATCTATATAATGATTATCAAATTTATCATTGAAATCCTGTATTGCTAGTTCTATATCTTTATCTCTAATTAATTTACCATTAAGTATTAAAAGAGCTTCTTTTAATCTTTCACTTTCTGCTTTATTCTTTAAGTTCATAAATGCTCTGTCATAATCACCAGTTGTACTTATCTCATTATAGAAAGTTTCTATATATGTTCTTAAAGGATCATTTAAATAAGGATATACATTTTAATCCAAAAATTAAATTTCCTATAACAAAAGCAATTACCGATATTACCCCTAGAAATAACAAGTAAATTTCCGTTGATAAAAACGGAATCTTTTTTCTCATCTCACTCCTTTCAATTAGCTTTTTTATTTAAATAATATATATTTGTTATTGTTACCAAAGCTAATATAACTGATATTATTGAAGCTAACCAAAAGTCAAGTTTCCAATAAAAAATTATGATACCAATAACATATACCGGCCAAAATTTTTTTAACCTCTTATATTTTTCCAAATCTGAAAGTTTATAATAAAACGAAAGTTTCATCTATACCTCCTAAATTATCTTGGTCTAATTGGATCAAACCAACCATCATCATTTGGTCCACATAATATACGAACATTTAGTGAAGATTCGTAAAAAGTTATCCCCTTATTAATACATTTTTTATAATAATCACTCCTAAATATAAAACATCTATTAAATGTTATAAATGGATATTTTTATGATAAAACCCTCTTTTTTTTATGTCAATCTTCTTATAATATTAGTTTAAAATCTTACACTTTTTTTGTTAAATTTAGCACCTTTTTTTCATAAAATCATTTTTTTATAATAAAAATATCAAATGAATAATGACGTTGTGCCTAAAAGTTATTATTCAATATTAACTTTCATATTTAAGAAAACAAAAATAAAAAAAGATAAGTTCCCCCCTTGGTACTTATCTTTTTTTGTGTTTAGATAATATTCCACTTCCATCTTCTACTTTATTGTTACTTTATAATATCCTAGTATTGCAATATAAAAAATATTGAAAATCCATCTTTTAAGCGAAGCTCTATAGTCATATGTTCTGAAAAATTTAAGTGTTTATTTTTACGTGATTCTGTATTAATATTTGAGTAATCCATAGTAATTATCCTCCGTGTATGTTTTGGTTTGGCGATTAAATCATAACACAGAATAATCCACTATGGATTTTTTTATTAGTTCAATTTCATTTTACAATTAGTCATCAAAAAATAAAAAACCGTACCCCTATATAATATAAGTGCACGGCTAGTAAGTTAATTAAGCTTTTTTAGTTTATACCCATTCTTGCCGTTACGCTTTACTTCATACAATGTTTCATCGGCAATAGTATATAATTTATTAAAGTTCATATTAAGTTTTGTCATAACGCAACCTAAACTAAGAGATATCCTTTGATTAATACCATTATGCTCTATTTCCTTATCCATTAACTTACACACTTTCTTTAGCGTTTCTTCAATATTGCCTATATTATTTTCCTCAATATCTTTTATAAAAACAATAAATTCATCTCCTCCTAAACGAGAAACAATATCCTTATCTGAAAAAGACTCTTTTAATATTTTGCTAAAATGCACCAATAAATCATCTCCTATCTTATGTCCTAAGCGATCATTTATCTGTTTAAAATAGTCTATATCTATGATAATAAACGCGCAATATAATGAGACATCTTTTTCCTTTAAATATTCCATAACTAATTTCTCACAGGCTTCTCTATTGTAAACTCCCGTTAATGAATCTATCTGTGTTTTTTCAAATAATCTTTGCTTATCTTCCTTTATTTTATTCAACCTCATTTTGAATATTATATAAATTAATATAAAAATTATAATCATGACTATACTAATTATAGTTAAACATAAAACTAAATTAGTATAGAAAAAATCTTTTATACTACTAGAATGCTTAATATTTAATATATTTTTCTGAGCAATATTTTCTATATCCTTATCGGATAAACTATACACAGCTTTATTAAGAATATCTCTTGCATAACTATCCATTTTGTTTGATATTCCAACTGATACTTTAATTTCCTCTCCAGTATAAATAACTTTTATATTGTTATAGTGTCCCACTGCACTATAATTAGATATAGAATAACTATTACCATAAGTTGATGTTACTATACCTTCATCAACAGCCCTTAAACATTCTTCAATATTACTATAATATTTAATTTCACATTCATCAGTTAAATTAATAGGATCATGACCTATTGGCAAAGCAATTATCTCTTTATCTTCATTCTTGTTTTTTTCATTATTTACTACTTTTAATACCTGAAAATCTAAATATACTTTTGTTAGCATAAAATCACATTTATCTGCAATTGAATAATCATTTACCGCCCCTATAATTATATCAATTTCACCATTTTTCATCATTTCATAGGCTTTATCATAGGTTTTAGCTCTAACATAATCAAATTTCATACCAGTTCTTTCAGATATTAAATTCATAGCATCAACAAAAATCCCCTTTGGTTGATTAGTACTTTCATCATAATATTGAATTGGCATTAAACCATCAACATATGCTGCCCTTATTGGATTCATATTTTTTATATAATTTACCTCATCTTTAGTCATTACTAAATTATTATTATAATTATTCACAAAGTATTTATTATAAAGGATTTGATCAAAATAGGGATTATCGTCTTTGATTTTATAAATAGCTCTATTTAACCCCTCTATAACTTCTGAATTTCCCTTGGTGGTAGCAAAGTAATATGGATTTCCTCCAAATTTAGCAATAACATTTTCGTTACTATCTACAGTTAAGTCTCCCCCTATAATAGCATCTACTTCTCCATCCTTCATTTTTTCTAACAGAAACTCCCTTTCATTACCACCTGAATATGAGATAAGGTTAATATCCTTAATCTTATTTTCTTCACAGAATTTCTTAAAATCATTTAGACCATTCACATTTTTTTCAAGATATCCCACTTTCATTCCATCTAATATATTGTATTTTGATTCATCAAAGCTATTATCGCCTAAAACTGCCAAAGTGGTATATGTCATACCTGAATCATATTTAGGAAAGTCAAAAATCTGCATAGTCACTTCATTTTTTAACATTCCAGCCAAAATATCAATCTCACCATTTTGTAAATCTTCCAAAAGTTCTTCAATGTTCTTTTCTACAAATTCATATTTCCAACCTGTATATATGGATATTTCTCTTAAATATTCATAGGCATATCCTGTGTAACCCCCATCTTTTTTTTCCGTAAAACCACTCACATTTGGAAATCCTACTCTAATTACTTTATTTTCCTCAGCACTTACAGTCTTTGGATAAATAATTGTACACATAATGACTATTAACATTGCAATAAAAACTTTACTTTTTCTTAGTGTTATCAATATACTATATATCATTTCTTATTCTCCCTTCCTTTATATATACTAAAACACTAAGAGACTGCTTATAAACCGTACTCTAAAATTGTATAAAATTATATAGTTTAAACTTATATCTTCTTTTTTCACAGATTTTATAATAATATACTGTTTTTTTTATTTCAATAATTTTTTCTCTATAAACTCTCCTTATATATTCATTTATTTCTACTTATAATAAAACAATTTGCCTCTTTCATTATTTGAGTACTTTTTATACTAAATCTAAGAAAAGAAAAACAAAAGGCTTATATTTATAAATTAAACCTTTTGTTTTAAATCATAGTTCTTATTTTATCTTATTTTTTTCAATTACAGCAAAATAGTTTCCTTCACTATCTGCGAAATTAAAAGTTTTACCTGTAGGCATATCTATTATTTCTCCTACAGTTACATTATTATTAGTTAGCTTTTTATATAACTTTTTTATATCTTCAGTAAAAAATAATAATGATGGGGTTCCTAAATTAATCGCTGAAGTCATTTTTTCAATTACTTCTTTATTATGTAGTACAATAGTTGTTTCTGAATCCTTTTGAGGTGCTACTTCAATCCACCTCATCCCTTCACCATTATCTTCTTCTGATATAACAGTAAACCCTACTTTCTCAGTCCAAAACTTTACTGCTTCATCTTGATTATATACATAAACCATAACTTGACCTAATATGTTGATCATAAAAACACTTCCTATTTTTTATTAATAAAGTTTATTATTAACAAAATTATATATCCTATTCAAATTTACAGAAATGCTTTTATACAACAATTATTTATACACAATATTATGGAACAATTCTTTTTCTATCCATAGTAATCAATGTTGCTTCTCTTACATTTTCTAAAACTAAAAATTTAACTGTTATCCTTATCTAACTGCTAATCCTTCATGACTTGGCATCACATACTTAAATATTTCTAAATAACTTTCATATACACTTCATAACTAGTTCTTTCTAATAATCTTTAAAATATGCATCATAAGATATACCTTCTCAGATTGATTAGAAGTATAATCATATTCTTCCTCAATTGCAGAAGCTATATCATCTATACATTTAACTATCTTTTTATCCATTATTGTTAAATTATCATACATCTTCTCAACAAAATCATTATCATCTTCTTCATCTTGACTAATTCTTTGAATAAAAAATTTTAAATGAGTAACTAATCTTGAATAATTTAATGTTTCAGTCCCTATTTTTATATTATAAGTTTTTTCTATGATATTTATCACCTTTTTAACAGTATCTATCATCTTTATCGCATCATTATCAGGGGCTCCATTAGTAGCATCAATTATATGAATAGCTATATATCCTGCTTCTCCATCTGACAATTTAACATTTGTTTTCTTTTTTATATGTTTTATAGCCCATTTACCCACTTCAAACTCTTTTTTATATAAGGCTTGTGTCTCATTCAATATCAAATTAGGCATTATCATTCCACTTTTTGCTCTTTCTACTGCAAAACTAATATGATCTGTTAATGCAATCATCATGGAAGCATCCATCTTTTTCTTCAACTTTTTTTCTGCATAACAAAAAATTTCTTCTGAAATCTCAAAATATTCAATTGGTGTTCTTTCCAAAAATGAATAGAACCTTTTCTTTTTTTCATTTTGAATAAAAAAGCTTTGTGTAACTTTACTCTCATTTACTAAATCACCTGGTTTTTTAGCAAAGCCAACTCCTGCTCCAGTTACTATTCCTTCTCTCTTATCTTCTGTTATTATAGATACCACATTATTATTAAAAACTTTTAATACTCTCATCATATGATTTTCCCCCTTGATACTATCAATACTATGTACAATTTGTAATGCTAAAACAACTTAATGTATTAATAAAGTAATACATACACCAAACTACTTAACTTCCTTTTTCCCTCCCCTTAAATTTTATACTATCTATATTCCTACCTAGTTCAATTAAATCGTAATTAAAAGGTATGTAATTTATGTAGCATACTGGTATGTCATTTGTCTTATTACAAAACTGTGTAGATATAATTAAATCAATATCATTTGTTCCTACATATTCATCAGCATAATGTATTGGAATATTATCTACTAATGTTAGGGAATCTTTAAACCTATCTTCTATCCACCTTTTTAATATATTAGTTATATTAAAATCATTATTACTAGTTAATACTGCTCTTACTTTATATTTAAGTACCTTTCTATTGTAATCATTTTCATTGATATTAATGCCTGCATAATTAACTAAAATCTTCGAAAGTATTTTTTTCTGTCTCCCTATAAGCATCTTTCACTCCTTTAATATATTACGCACCAATTAATTTAATAGTATTATTTATTTTACTTTAATATTAGTATATTACCTATATATTACCATAAATAACTTAAAAAATATAAATAATTATAAAAAGCACTAAAAGGAAAAGAATATCGGGCATATAAAAAAACACCTCAAAATATCCTTTTCCACTTTTATATTATAAAATGTTTATACATACTTACATTTACATAGCAATGTGTATATATAGTTTGCTAATGGTCCTACTATAATGACACTTAATATTGTTCCAATATTAATAGTTGCTCCTAGCGATAATGCAATTAAAACTCCAATTAAATCCGTTCCTACCTTAGATATCCCTATTCCTATATTAAACCTTTCATGAAATGCCATCATACAATCATCTAGTGAGTTAGGAATTAGATTGGCATACAAATATATTCCTAAACCTATAGATAAAATTGCTATTCCAAATACCATACAGTATATTCTTACTATTTCATTAGAAGAAGTAAGGACGTTTCTAATAAAATATAACCAACCGTCTGTACATACTCCTAATAAAATAGCTGTTATTATAGTAAGAGGTTTAAACTTTCCCTTTCTTAACAGACCTCCTATGAATACAAATACGAATGATAACAGTATTGAAAATGTCCCAACTGATAGACCAAATGTTTGATATAATCCAACATTTACTGAATCCCAAGCTCCCGCACCATAATCAGCCTGTATAGTAAGTGCTACCCCTAAAGTAAGAATACAAATTCCTAATAAAAATAGAATTATACGAACCTTAATTCTGTCTTTCATATTTTACTCATAAAACTTTTTATTCCAATATGGCTTATTGATCTCTAATAGATCATCAAATAATGCCTTTCCTACGCGATAAGAAGGAACTGTTTTATTTAATAGAATTGCTTGCATTGCTTTCTCTTTAGAACCTTCTAAACAAGCTTCTACAGCTAACTTTTCATATCCCTTTTGAGCTTCCATTAATGATTTATGGAATTGTGGAATATAGCCTACTGATACTGGTTCAATACCATGAGCTCCCACATAACAAGGCACTTCTACTACAGCATCATGATTGAAGTTTCCAATTGCTCCATTATTCATTACATTAATTATATATCTCTCACGCTTATCATTAATAATTGAACTTGCTATATCTACAATATAATTTCCATGTACACCTGAAACTAAGTAAGAGTCTTTTGCACTTCCTGCTTCAATAACACGTTTACACTCATCATAAACAGTAACTTCCCTTGTAGATAATACATAATCAGCTCTAGTAAAATTATGGTCAAACTGTTCTAACATTTCATCATGGAAATAGTAATATTGTAAATAGCATAATGGAAGATAGTCAGGATATGCTCTAAATCCTTTGATTACATTATTGAAAGTTTTAGTCCAGTAATCATCTGTCTTTCCATTATCACCACTCTCATAGAACTCTGTTAATTTTCCATCTAAAACATCTTTACGAATTTCAGGTAGCAAATCTTTTCCTTCCTTATTGTAAATATTAGTATACCAACCAAAGTGATTTAATCCAAAGTACTTAAATGTCAATTCACTATGAGGAATCTTTAAGTATTCTGCAATTGTCTCCTCTTGAGAAATAGGCATATCACAAATACATAACATTTTTGCTTCTGGATAAGTTCTGTATACAGCTTCTGATACCATAGCTTCTGGATTTGAATAGTTTAAAATCCATGCATTAGGACATACCTCTAAAGCTGTTTTAACTATATCTAAAATAGCTGGTATAGTTCTTAATGCAAATGAGAATCCTCCTAAGCCGCATGTTTCTTGTCCTATTAAGCCATGCTTGTAACATGTATGCTCATCAAGAGAACGTTGTTCATTTCTTCCTGGACGAATTTGTACAAATACATAATTAGCCCCTTCTAATGCTTCACGTAAATTGGTTGTCCAACTTGTTTTAATTTGTGGACAATGTTCTTCCATATATATACGATTAAATTCTCCCATATGATATACACGTCCCTCGTCTATATCATGTAAACATAATTCACCTAACTTTAATTCTTCTGCTCTTTGCGCTAATACTGCTAATATACCTGGTGTATGTGTTGATCCTGCTCCAATAATTACAAATTTATTTTTCATTTATACTACCTTCTTTCTGACTCTTATTACTATTGCCCTATTAAGTAATTAAATTCCTTCATTACTTTTCTTACATCTGTACCAATAATAATTTGGATAGATGTATCACTTAAACGTACTATACCCTTAGCACCAGTCTTCTTTATATTTGCCTCATTTACTAAAGATCCATCTTTTATTTCTAGACGTAAACGTGTTACACAACATTCTGCTGTTTCAACATTTTCTTTACCGCCTATATTTTGTAAAATTTTCTTTGCCATATATGCATAGTTACTATGAGTTAATTTTATATTCTTTTCTTCATCACTTATTTCTTCTGTGAATTCTAAATCATCATCTTCACGTCCTGGAGTTTTTAAATCCTTCTTAAGAATAATAAATTTAAATGAGAAGTAATATATGAAGAAAAATGTAATACCAACCGGAATAATCATCCAAACATTGTGACCTAATTTATAGTTCAATACAAAGTCAATTACACAGAAATTAATTGACATACCTAATTTAACATCTAAAAGATATAATATGGCACCAGCAGCTCCTGTTAACACTGCATGTAAAACATATAATTGAGGCGCAATAAACATAAATGAAAATTCAATTGGTTCTGTAATACCTGCAACAAAAGTTGTTAAAGCTCCAGACATCATTAATGACTTTGTTTTCTCACGATACTTTTCTTTAGCCGTTTTATACATTGCTAAACATGCTCCTGGTAATCCGAACATCATTGGAACGAAGAACATAGCTAGGAATAAACCGGCAGTAGGGTCTCCTGCAAGGAATCTTGGAATTTCACCAGTTATAACCTCTCCTGAAGCAGTAGTAAATGAACCCAATTCATAATAAATGAATGAATTTAAAACGTGATGTAATCCAACTGGTATTAATAAACGGTTAAAGAAACCAAATACTAATACTCCTAATGCTCCTGCTCCACCAATCCATAATGCAAATGAGTTTAAGCCTGCTTGGCAAGGTACCCAAATGTAACTAAATATAATTCCAAAAGGAACAGCAGCTATTGGTGCTAGAGTTACTACAAACTTATCACCTGTAAAAAATGAGAACATATCTGGAGTCTTCCACTCTCTACTATAATTGTAGATAATAGCAGTAAACACACCAACAACTATACCAGCAAAAACTCCCATACTAATATCAGGATTCATAAATGCTAGTGTTTGTTTAAAAACTGCTAATGAAATTATTGACCCTAAAATCGGACAAGTTTTGTCTTTTACCTTTGTATAGGCAACAACTGCTCCAATTGCAAATAGCATGTCCAGCATACCAAATACAACCCATGAAGCTGATTCTAGCACAGGTAAATTTAGCATATCTGGTGCACTAAGACGTGCTAGTAAACCTGCTACTGGAGTGGCTGCAATTGGTATTAACATTGCACGCCCAAGCTTAGATAACTGTTTTGTTATAGCTCCAAAAATCTCTTTCATAAATAATTCCCCTTCCATAATTAAAGATCTTTATACGTAGAAAGTATAAAATTTTCTTTTATATAGTCACCCAATTCTTTTTGAATAATTGCATTTAGCTCATAAATTCTTGGCAAATTAAATCCTGAACCTTCCATGATATGAATGTCCATATATGCTGGATGCCACATAAACTCAATAACTTCCAAGTCTTTATTTTCAGTTAAAACTTCTTTTACCTCTGAAACAATTGATTTTGTAACATCAGAAGACTTCTTTATTTTTTCTTCATTCCTCTTCCATGGATCTAGTAATATATCATTGCATCTTACTCCCTCTTTTCTATATACATCAGGATCTTGATACGAATTTCTTACTGGCAATCCATACTCTTTTGCTAATCTAATAATTATTTTTGTGTTATTTTTAAATGTATGAATATGATGATGTGAATCTAAGTGAGTAGGTTTAATACCTGCTTGTATCACTTTTTCAATTTGTGCTTTCCACTCTAAATAAACTTCTTCATCATCAACACTTGTTTCAATATTTTCATAAAAAGATAATTTCTTAAAATATCCAAATTCATCAACTAAAGTCTTATGTGAGTTAAGCACTGGCTTACCACAAGTTAATGTACAATGAACACCAATTCCTAGTCCTGGATTTTTCTTTGCTAATTCTACTGCATGTTCGAATCCAGGCATACCAGCCATAATGGTAGTTGACGTTAAGATTCCATATTTGTGACTATCGATAATTCCATAATTAATAGCATTTGAATATCCAAAATCATCTGCATTATTTATTAGTTTTGTGCTCATGTTTCCCTCTCACCTCCTTTCAATAAAAAAAACCTAAAGTACAATAGCGAAATTTTATCTACTATCATAATCTTTAGGTTTTGCCTGCCTTACCAGTTACAATCCTTTTATTCTTTTTTGCATACATCTTAAAAAAATAATATTCTTAATATATTTTGGGGTATAAAAAAAACCTAAAGCATAATAGTAAGATTTTACTCACTATCATAATCTTTAGGTTTTGCCTGCTTTACCAGTTACAAGCCTTCAATATTATTTTTTAATTATAGTATACTTTAGGATATATTTTGGTATAAAAAAAACCTAAAGCATAATAATAAGATTTACTCACTATTATGGTCTCTAGGTTTTGCCTGCTTTACCAGTTACAATCCATCTATACCATCATTATACTATACTTGTGCTTTATGTCAATAGCTTTTTTAAATATTTTACTAATAAATAGCCTTAGGTAAGTTATATCAATACCTAAGGCTATAAACTACATTGATTTTTACTCTGTGTAAGTTCAGTTAACTAGATTAAAGATTTAGAGCTTCACTTATGATATGGTTCGATATTCATTATTCTAAAGTTAATTACAAATTAATTTTCTGCCCCACATAAATTCTATTCTTATCCTCTATTCCATTCCTCTCAATCAACCTATCAACACTTACTCCATACTTCCTACTTATCCCCCAAAGAGTATCCCCCTCCTGTACCACATGATACTTAGAAGAGCTTGTCCCACCTTGATTTCCTCCACCGCTCAAATCAATTCCATAAAACTTACATACTCCCTTAAATATAGCTTCAGCAACCTTTTCACTATCATACCCATTCATATCCCTATTAGAATCAACAAAAGCGCATTCAACAATGATAGCTGGCATAGTTGTATTATTAATAACATAAAGATCTCTTCTATCCTTAACTCCTCTATTCCTAAGTCCAAGCTTACAAACTTCTTCTAAAATATCCTTACTTAATCTTTCTGATAAAGCATTCTGTTGCCCTCCCTTAATACATAAACACTCGCTTCCATATCCACCAGAACATGCATTATGATGAATAGACAAAAATACATCCACCTTTCCATAGTTAGCTGTTCTACATCTTTTACTTAATGAGTCCCTATGATTACTAGCTGAAGAAGGTAAACACTCCACCACCTTAATTTCCTTTGCCCTAAACTTTTTTATAAGAGATTTACCAACTAATAAATTAAGCTCATCTTCCCTTCTTATGCCTACAGCGCCTACATCACATCTTAAGTTATGACCAATATCAATTCCAATACATTTTAAATTCATAAAAAACACCTCCAAATGTGATATATGCAAGGTCTGAGGAGGTGATATTTATTTATAATATTTAAGACCTGGACTATAGCCAGGTCTATTTTCACAATAATTTCTTTAATTTTAATCCTTCACTAACAATATTTTTCTTCTCAATATAATTATAGCCATCCCATTGCTTATGTGTGAGACAAGGTAATTTAACTTCTAATACTTCATCACTATCATTAATATTAACCTTTGTTGTTTCTTCAATATACTCATCAGTTATCCTATCAATTTTCTCACAAATAGATTTCAGATTGCAGCTCTCAATTTAATTTTATCTTCCTTGATAAATCCCTCCAAAATTTATTTTGAAATAAAATATATGCATTTTCAGAATTCATCCCATAAGAATCCTTTCAAACCCGCATTTTTTACTATAACTTCTTAAGTTCTTTTCTTGTTAAGTTCGTATCTTCTTATCTTCTTATCTTCTTATCTTCTTATCTTCTTATCTTCTTAAGTTGTTAAAAACATAAGAAGTTAACAACTTATCTTTTTGCATATAGAATTTATAGAAAAACAATTTGGAGGTTTAAGATGGCAAGAAGAAAAAAAGAATTTGTAATGTCTAAAGACGATTTATGTTACGAAGAACCAATAGATGAAATCTGTTTTACAGATTATGTACCACCATCTAAAGATGCTGTTGCTAGCTTTTGCTTTACTGATGAAGCTAAAGAAGAAAACGCAGTTTTTGATAAGAAAAAAGAAGAAGCTCAACCTGTCACTAAAATAAACTTTTCCTCCCCTCATCTTCAGGATAATAGACATAAACCTCAACCAAATGGTATTACCCCTCCTATAAATGGAGAATTTTTTGAAGTCCGTAGATCTTATTCTTTTAGAAAATCTACCATAATAAAGCTTAATCAAATTAAAGGCACAAGCCATGACTACAGTATTTATATGAATACTATACTAGATAATGCTATCTGCTTTTACTATGATCATATAATGAAAAAAAGTTGAGATTAATCTTTCTCAACTTCTATCTTCTAAGTAACTTTTTATTGCACAATTTCTTAGAATTGCGAAATAAAAAATACCGTTTATTCATTTTGAAATAATACAATATTTTCACTAATTTATATTTAATTTTATTAATCATTTTTATTTAACATTTTTAAATAGTTAATACATTCATCATAATCATCATTTCCGATTAATCCTTTTAATATAAATCCATCTTTTAAAACTATTTGGAATTTTTCAGATGTTACATCTTGAATTGATTTTAATATAGAATATATTATTGTTCCTAATCCTGATATAGTAAATAATATCCCTAAAAACTCAATTCTTAATTTTCTAGTTATAAAGAATCCTATTATTGCAATTATCGACCATATTATTGCTGCAATTTTTACTTTATTCATTTTTATCACTAACTTTGGAAATCCATTTTCATCTTCTTTAACCTTAACTATTTTATTAGTAAAAAGTATTCCTAATACATCATCTAACCTCACAAACTTGTGTTTTAATTCTTCATTTATTACGTTTGTATCTACAAAGAAAATTCTTTTATTAGTAAAAAATAAATCATCAAATACTCCGTATTGTAGTGAACCCCCTAAAGTACCTCCTGCAACTGAAGCCGC
The DNA here is from genome assembly GCF_015669365.1 of Clostridium sp. 1001283B150210_160208_E6. Taxonomy (NCBI): domain Bacteria; kingdom Bacillati; phylum Bacillota; class Clostridia; order Eubacteriales; family Clostridiaceae; genus Clostridium; species Clostridium sp. 1001283B150210_160208_E6. The sequence goes on from NZ_JADPAA010000001.1 coordinate 404,629, forward strand.
TGTAGTTGCATATATAGCTGTTATATTTCTTACCTTAATTATCTTTTCTATTTTCTCATCATCTTCTAACTCTTTTTCAATTCCACTAGAAATATTTTTTAAATTATTAATTATAAATTTTGATTTAACCGCACCACTAATCCTTTTATATTTTTCCTCCTCTTCTTCTGATAAATTTATATATTTTTGTATTTCAGATTCTTTATAATTTATCTTATTAAAGCTCTTTATTATATTGTCTGACATTTCTTACACCTCCCAATTCTTCTTTTATTTTTTTCCTTCCCCTAGATAACCGAGTATATATATAATCTTCACTTTTATTTAAACTTACTGCTATTGTTGCAATTTCTTCATCAAAATAGTATCGTCTAATAAATATTTCCCTGTCAAAATCACTTAAACAACCTAACAATTCATCAAAGTTCTCTTGCTCTATTATACAGTCATAGTTGTATGTGCAATATTGTAAATCGTTATCTAATTCTTTTTCAGAATAACGTTCTCTTCTTCTTGATACTTTTCTTATATAATCTATGGCTGTATATTTAGTTATACTTATAATAAAATTCCTCAGCACACTTTTTTCTTCATCATATTCAATTATTGAATCCCATATCTTCATTAATACCTCATAAAATATATCCTCAAAATCACTCTCACTATCCTTCTTATTGATAGTATATTTTATTACGCCGTATATTAATTTACCGTACTTATCAATAAGAATTTCGATTCCTTTTTGTTCCCTTTCTTTTAAACATCTTACAACTTCTTTATCATTCATTTACCTTTTTCACCCCTCCCTCTATATATTCGTTTTCTACTTAACAATTTCTGTCACATTTTTTTATATTAATTAAATAACTTCTCTAATATATGTAAGCTATATTATAGCTATATAATGAAAAAAAGTTGAGATTAATCTTTCTCAACTTCTATCTTCTAAGTAACTTTTTAATGCACAATTTCTTAGAACTACGAACAAAAAACACCGCATATTCAGTTTTAAATAGTACGGTGTTACCATTAATTTAATATTGCATTTTACTTTCTTAATATATTTAAGTTATTATTTTAAAATTCATTTTTATTTGAATCTAGTACTTTATCTATCTTAGATTCAAGTCTATTTATTCTTATATATAGTTCTTTAACATATAACGATTGTTTTTCTTCTTGTTCCTTTAACTTAGCTGGCATATAGAATATAACCATAAATATAGCTACTAAAATTATTCCTATAATAATTAACCCCATCTAATACTCTCCTTCTGAATTTATTTTATTTATATCTAGCTTTTTTACAATTATGAGTTAATTATAGCATATTTTTCAAATACCGTACTATTCAATTTTCTAAGATCACTTAGTTCGCAATATCTACATAGTTTGTACTTTCTTAGAATTACGATATAAAAAATACCGCATATTCTTTTGAATAATACGGTATTTTTATTTTAACTATTTTTTTTCAAAATAAAAAGCAATCTCTCCACCTACTACTATTATAGTATTTTTATTGGTTATAGTACCACCATTACATCTTCTATTACAATTAACATTTTTATAGGTAATATCATAATTCTCATCTAAAATAATAATAGCAGATTTTTGTCCCTTTTTTACAAATTCATAAGTTAAATTGTAGGAATTTTTATCACTTTTATTCAAAATATAGATACCTGGTTTATAAGTATTATTAATTGGAAAAATTTCTTCATCTGCCTTTACTTTAGAGCTTGATATTGCTAAGCATAATAATATTATTGACACACAAGTTAAAACTTTCTTTTTCATAAAATCACCTCAACTATATTATTTACTTATACAAAAAAATTATTATAACTCATATGTAAAATCACAATCTCATTTCACCTTCTTCCTAATATATGTTATATTTTGTATATAAATTATATTTATGGTAGGGGTGATTTTTTGTATAAATTCAATGAACTACTTTATAAAAAGACTAAAAAACCTTCTTTATTGGACTTTATATTTATTCCATTGTTATTAATAATTATTATTTTTGTATTCTTAAACTTAAATAACAAAACTGGTAATGATAAAAATCTATATCTTGTAGTTTTATGTATGTCTACTATTTTTTTATTTCTTATGTTATTTGAACTTTTAATTCCAAAAAGAATGAGTCCATTAACTAAAAAGTTATTAAAACCTGAAATAGATAAACTAATAGAGCAAGGAAAATCTTTAGAAGCTAATATATTAGATAATTCAGTAGAGTTTAGGGGCATAATGAAGGTAGCTGTTAATTCATCAAGTAACAATTATGTAGGAAAATCTTTTTCAGAAATAATTATTTATTTTAATGAAATAAATGAAGTTTTAATAAGAAATGATAATGTAATAATAAACTACAAGAAAGGTTCTTCTAGATATAATTTTGGAGTATCTAATTACTTTGAAAACTCTATAGATTTTGCACAGGAGCTAAAAGAAAAGCTTATAAGAAATAATGACTCTGTACATTTTAATTATTAAATTTATTATAAATATATAAATAACATATTGATGTTATTGAATTCTTACTCATCTTAATTTAATCCTTCAATTTCTGAAAAAAGAGGCCTGCCCATGCAAGCCTCTTTTACTTAAATTAAAACAATACTCTACTTTAATATTTATTTTTTGCTTTGGTTTATTGTATCAACAACAATTTCAATTCCTTTACTAAAGAAATTTATTTTTCGCTTGCTGAACACATCATTATTTGAAGAAATTGATACATTGGCAACTGCCAATTGATCTTTTTCCGTATATTTAGGATTTCCCATTAAAGTAGTCCATTCTATATTTACATCTGATTTAGAAATTGGTTTATCATAATCTAATACATATTGTGTTTTTTCAAAAAAGCCAGAATTAGAATCTGCATTAACAATGATATCATCATTTTCTGTATTCTGATAAATTTGTATTGTATAATTCACAATATCCTCACCTGAGGTTACATATTCCTTATTTGGAGATATGGTTTCCTCACATATTAACTCATCATTTGCAGTAGGTATGAACGAGCTATCATCCTTGTTGCTATTTTTTGATGAACAACCAATAAAAGTAGTAAATATCAATAAAATCAAAAGAACTGATATTCTACATCTCTTCATTTTATTTTCCTCCCTTGTTTATTTTTATCTCTTCAATAAGCTAATTAACAAACTGGAATTTATAAGGAAACATAGATTTAAATCCGTTATTTTTCAGAACTTAAATATTAATAAATCTCAATTCTTTTTCAGCTTCTAATTTAGATTCATAAAATATAACTTCATTGTATGGTTTAAGATTGTTTTTCCAATTTTTAGTTGTTTCTAAAAACTCTTTCCCGCTATTTGCAATTAGAAAACATTCTTTATTTTTGTTGATATAGCATATTGGTAAATCACGTTGTAAATCTGTAAATGAGCCAACAGTTCCAATTAAACCACCTTCGCTATCTGTTGCGAAAACATCTACTTGAGGAACCGTATAAAATGATAATTTAATAATATTATCATCAAAAATAAAATGTATATCATACTCATCAGCATATTGTTGATAAGTTTCATTTTTATCATTTGAATCCATATGATAAACAGTACTACCTGATTTAATAACTTCCGTATCTTTTATACCTATACATATAGCTGGACAATTTTCTCTTTTTGTTACATCTAAATATACTTTATTCATTTCCCCTCCATAAATTCTAATTTATCTGTCTATAACTTAATACTATTATATCATCTTTTCCAATACTCTATTATTCAGTTTTCAAAGTATATGATAGTAAATTTCCTAATAATTTCACAATCTAACTAAACACTCATCTCCTATGCATATATGAGTATTAGGAGGTGATTTTTCATGGAACTAAATGAACTTGTAAATTTAATTGGTAATGTTGGTTTCCCTGTTGCAGTTAGTGCTTATCTCTTGATAAGGCTAGAAAAACAAATAACCACCCTTACCTCTTCTATAAACAAGCTAAACACTATAATATCAACAAAATTAGGTGTTGTAATCCAAACTGAAAAAGATGATACAGTAGCTTAATTTACCATCAAAAAGGCATACATAGTTATGTCTTTTTATTTTACATATTACTTTTTTAACTTCTGCATATATCATTTATGAATACTTTGAAAGGAGGAATTTATTATGGCAATTACTAAGGTTTTAGCTAGTTCTGCTTTAGTTATTGAAGTAGAAAATGGATCAGACAAAAACGGAGCTCCAACTTATAGAAAGAAATCTTTTGCTGGAGTTAAGGGAAATGCTGCTGTTGAAAATGTATATGCTGTTGCAGATGCTGTGAAAGCAGTAATGAAGAATCCAACTAGAAACTACTACCTAAATGACTCTAACTTGCTTGACAACGACCAAGAGTAATAGGGGTAATTTCTAAATCTTAAAGAAAGGGAGGAACTAGGTTATGGAGTTTACTTTATCAATGACTTTCACTACTTCTAATGGAGATAAATCTACTATCTCTATTGAAGGAGTTAAGGAAAACTTAACTCAAGCTGAAGCTTCAACTTTAATGGATACCATCATAGAAAAAGATATTTTCCTTACTAAGAATGGTACATTAACTGGCAAGTATTCAGCTCAGTTAGTACAAAAACAAGTTACTAAGTTTAATGTAGCTTAATAAAAAATATGGGATAGATATTTATTTTCCTTGTTCCATCGCAAGCTCAAATTCACAGAAAAATAAAATTCTATCCCCTTCCTACTTAAGGTAAGGAAAATAGGCTTGCAAGTAACTGCAAGCCTATTTTTTCTATATCTATTCTATTTCATTACTATCTACTAATCTTTTTGCAACACTACAAATATTCTTAAAAGCTTCTCTAAGTCCACTTTCTCCCTTATTAGGTGTCTTAATAATTGTAATTTTATCATTATACATATCAATTACTTCTGAGCGATCTTCTGAAATTGCTGCTAAAGCTTTTGTACTAGTTGTTGTTACAATATCATAAGCTACTTTTGCACACATAGAAGCAGAATCTGCATAACTTAATGAAGGGCCACATATTACAACATCCGGATTTAACCTTTTAACCATGCCACAAAGTTTACGACTAACCTCCTCTGGATTTTCAAGATATGTTCCAGTTCCACAATAAAGTGTTGCAACTATATTACCATCTATTTCTTTTAAATAAGGCTTCATAATTACCCCTGGTCCAATTATCTCCTTTGTTCCAGTAAGAGGAATCATTTTATCATTTTTTGTTCCATATCCAGATTGAACTTGATCTAATATCATTATAACTTTCATAATTAACTTCCCATCCTATAAATCGTCAAATGATAAATCATCAAGAGAGATATCATCATCTGCGCTTTCACTTGCCTGTAATTCTTCCTTTTTATATTGCTTATCCATCATCTTTACAAATGGCATATAAATGAATACACCTAAAATTACAAGAATTAATTGAAGAAGTGCTCCTCTCCAGCCAGTTGTTAAAAATCCAGATATAATAACAGGAGTTGTCCATGGCATACTTACTCCGCTAGTAAATGGAACTAGTCCACTAACCATTGAAAAATATGATATTAAAATATTTATAAGTGGTGTTAATAAAAATGGAATTAAAATTGTTGGATTTAATACTACAGGTAATCCAAATATAACAGGTTCATTTATTCCAAATAATGCAGGTACAATTGAAATCTTACTTAAGTTTTTAATACGTTGTGATCTACATACAATAATCATCGCAATTAACATAGATAATGTTGATCCAGCTCCTCCAAATGTAGTGAACAAGTCATAGAACTGTTGATTTATTACATTTGGAAGTACAGTTCCTGCTTGGAATGCTGATAAATTTTCCATTGAAAGCGGTGTTAATATAGGCTGCATTATACTACCAACAATAGAACCTCCATTTATTCCAAAGAACCAGAAGAAATGTTGGAATCCCATTGCAACTAATACTGCACCTAATGTATTTCCTAACACTAGAAGTGGTTGTTGTAAAAATTTAAATATAAAATTAAATGCATTATCATATGGTGTAATTGCTATTAAACTATTAGCTAAAAAGAATACTCCAAGTACTACTGCTGAAGGAACTAACGCTGCAAATGATTGAGTAACTGCTGGTGGAACACCTTTAGGCATTTTAATTATCCATCCTTTTTTAATTACCCATGCGTATATATGAACTGATACAAATGCAGTTATTATTCCTATGAATATTCCTTTAGAACCAACCCAATCTAATGGAATTCCATTTAATGTTACACTTCCATCTGTAACTTTATATGGCATTAATATAAACCATGATACTACAGCTACAGCAGCTCCTGATAATTTATCTACATTTAATTCTCTTGAAAAAGAATATGCAATTCCAACTACAGCTAAGATAGCCATAATATCAAATGTTGCACTTGTTGGTTTAGCCATATAGGCTGTCCAATTTTCTCCAAAAAATCTTGCCCAAAATTCTGTCCAATTATTAATTGGGAAGTTTGCAATAAGTAAGAAGAATGATCCTATAATTAATAAAGGTGTTGTAAGTAAAAATCCATCTCTAATAGAAATTAAGTATTTATTTTTCCCAATCTTTTCAGCAAGTGGCATAAAAATTGATTCTAATTTATCTAACATTAATAATCACCTCACTTTTTTATTTATTACTTTTTATAAGCTTTATAGCATGTTTTAATATTTTTTCTCCATTCATCATTCCATAATCATCAGAATTAATTACTTCAATTGGAATCCCACTATTTTCATAACGTTTTGAAATTTCCTTATATCTATACTTTACTTGAGGACCTAATAAAATTACATCTGGATGTTTTTCTTCAACAACTTCATCTATCTTCCCATCTGGAAAAGCTTTTATTTCTAGTGGAAGCTTATGCTCATTAGCCACCTTTTGCATATTATTAGCTAACATACTAGTTGACATTCCTGCACTACAAAATAAATATATTTTTTTCATTCTACCCTCTCACTTTCTTTATAAGTTTTTCTTGAATGTAAATATTTTTCTAGGTTCCATATAATTAAGTAAAAATAATTCTTCCTTTGGTATATGCCCAATTACATTCTTTCTTCCATCATTAGGCACATCTTTTAGTACAATGTGAAGCTCACCTTTATATCTTGAATATTCATCATTTAATATAACAACGTCTCCTCTTTTCATATCCACAGCATTTGCTTTTTGAATAGATTCATTAGCAAATGTTCCTCTTGGAGCACTAGAACGAGCCATATATTCACTAACGTCTCCTCTATTTGCATGATTTTCCTTGTAATATAAAATTTCATATTCTACTTCAGTTAATTCTTTATCTAACTCAATTCCAAATGTTAAAATTCCAGGATTAATTTTTGAACATGCTTCTAATTCTTCTTCTGAAGCATAAGCATTTCCTATCATAACGTCATCAATCATTCTAGTAGCAAATAGATGTCTTACTTGTAAATCTATAGGCAAATCACGATGCATTTCTAAAGTACATAACCCTTCCCTTACTGGCCAAGGCCCAAATGTATCATTATTATTACTAGATACAAAAGCTGCTGTATGTAACCCATACTCTTTCATTGCTTTATTACAATTATTAAAGTGCTCTAAACTTAAACCTGTATATCTTTGTGGGTAAAAATTGTGACAAGTAATAACCTTATCTTTGTTTGGAAAATTACTCATTACATTATCTAAGTACCCACTACCTCCACTTGCATTTAGCTCTATTTTTAAACCACCTTGGTTATATGTCATAAGACTTTCTTTTACTCCATCAAAACCTTCATCTAATCTTATTCCATCTGCATGTATCTCACTAAATAAAGATAAATCATCATAAGATACACCAAGATCTTTAAAAACTACTGGATTAACATCAAGAATTACTTCCATGCCCTCTTCATGTGCAACATCAATTAATTCTCTAAATTCATCTATAAGCTCTTCCCTTGTCTTTTTTCCTATACTTAATAGACATGTAAAAACTCTTTTAAATCCATATTTTCCAGCTAAACGAATGTATTCAATATCCTTTTCCTTTGTTGAATGTTCTGGATATATAGAAATTCCAAGTCGTGCCATTTAAATCCCTCCTGTTACCTTTCTTCAAACTTTAAATAGAAATTAAACTTCATAGATTTTTCATTTAATCTGTATTTATGATCTAATTCTGGACCACAGCTATTAGACCCAATTCCACTTTGTTTGTAGTCAATTATTAAATAGGTTGCATCATCTTCAACTAATTCAAAGTTATGCTTTTTATTTGTTAATTCTTCAGTTGAAAAATGAGATACATTAAAACTGAAATCATCCTGTGACGCTACATAAATACTTGAATTTTCATTATAGATTTCAACTTCTTTACATAAACTTCTGCTTCCATTTTCCTGTGGACGAATATAGTCTTCATGGATTTTTGAAACACTTGAATTAAATCTTCCTAAATAACTAGCATAATGTTTATCTTGATAATTCTCATAAGGTCCTAACCCAAAATAACTTAAATTCTCATAAGATTTATCTAATTTAATTTCAACTCCAAACCTTGGTAAGAAAGGTGAATTAACATTTTTAACTGCATCAATCTCAGATTTTATCAAACCATTTGGTAATATAATCCACTTAATTACAATATCTAATACTTTCTCACGGTATATAGGAATCAAACTCAAATGACTGGTAATTGTTATAGAACTTTCTTTATTTTCTATTGTAGTTTTGTATACTCTTGACTCTAAGTTATTAAAGCCAGCTTCTATCCACTGAAATTTTATTTTTCTATCATTGTCAGTAGGAGCACGCCATACTTTAAACTTCATAGAATCTTCAATAAATCTACATTTTTTATTTTCTATTAATTTGAATAATGCAGTGTTTCTATCATAAATATAGTTAAAATCTCCATTGACTATATTTATTTCTTCTGCACTTTCATTCACTATAAATACTTCTTCACAACTTTTTACTTCTGTAATACTTTCAAAAGATTTAAGACTTTTCACATTATTTGACCAAACTATTTGGTCATGTCCTAATTTCAAGCCTTCTTTATATAATAGAAAATCAGCTTTTACAATGTATTCAAATAATATAGTTACAATTGTATTTGGTATTTCTGGCAAATCTAAAGAATACCATTTTTCTTCCTTAGATTTTAAAGTATCAATAAGCAATTCTTTGTCACTAATAACATTTCCATCAGAAAAAAGCTTATATTTAACCTTTAAAAAGTTACCTATATCCTTGAAATCCATCGTATTTTTAAGCTTAACTTTTTTATTAACTTCATCTACCTCAATTAGCCTTATTGGTCTATTAATGTTTTGATATTCCAAAAGTCCTGTATGAGGAACACGATTTGGATATACCAATCCATCAACACAGAAGTTTCCATCATGAGATATTTCTCCAAAATCACCACCATAGCCATACATTGTTTTGCCATCTTTACTTTTTCCCATATCTATAGCATGATCGCACCATTCCCATACATAGACCCCTGCAAATTCTTTATGATCTTGAATTAATTCATCATATTCTTTTAATCCACCAGGACCATTTCCCATTGCATGTGCATATTCACATAATATAAATGGCTTATCTATCCCCTTGTTGAAATACTCTTTTATTTCATCAATGCTAGGATACATTCTACTTATAACATCTATATTGCTAAAGTCATTTTCTCTATTTTTATCAGCATAAAATGCACCTTCATAATGTAATAACCTAGTGTTATCTAACTCTCTAGCTCTTATTAACCCTTTCTCAAAATTACACCCAAAACCTGATTCATTACCAACTGACCACATAAAAATACATGGTCTATTTTTATAAGGAATAATAGAAGCCTCAATTCTATCTTCTATAACTTTTTCATAAATAGGATCATTTGCTATCATATTATAGTTTTCAAGATATCCAAGGCCATATAATTCAACTACACCATGAGTTTCAATATCTGCTTCACTGATAACTAGGAATCCATACTCATCGCACATTTCATAAAAAATTGGTGATTTGGGATAATGAGCTGTTCTAATTGAATTAAAGTTATATTGTTTCATTAGCCTTAAATCTAAAAGTAAATCCTCTTCTGTCATAACATATCCATTTAAAGGATGGCTATCATGATGATTTACACCACGTAATTTCACATTTACTCCATTTAGCTTTAAAACACTATCTTCAACTGAAATTACTCTCATTCCAACTTTTTCTTTAATAACTTCATCCTCTGTCTTAATTAATAAAGTGTATAATAATGGTTCTTCAGGATTCCAAAGTTCAACATCCTCTATTTTTAAAGTAACATAATCATTATTTATAAGGCCTGACTGAATAACTTCACCTTTAGGATTTAATAAACTATAAGTAATATTAGGATTATTTACCTTGTCTGTAACTTTGAAATTTAAAAATCCTATTTTATTTTCTAAGTTAATATCAGTATCTATTTTATAATCTACAATTCTTGGCTTAGCTCTCTCCAAAATATATACATCTCTAAAAATACCAGACATTCTAAACTTGTCCTGATCCTCAAAATAAGTACCATCACACCACTTTAAAACAAGTACTGCCATTGTATTTTTTCCTTCTAATATTTCTTGTGTTATATCAAACTCTGAAATACTATGAGAAATCTGGCTATATCCAATAAACTTACCATTTAACCAAATATAAAAGCATGAATCTACTCCTTCAAAGTTCAAGTGGTAATCCTTATCCTTAGAGAAATCATCTATTTCAAAATCCCTTATATAAAACCCACATGGATTATTATTTGGCACAAATGGTGGATTAAAACCGATAGGATATTTAACGTTTGTATACTGATGATTATCATACCCCTGCATTTGCCAAACAGAAGGAACTTTTATTAAGTCAAAATTTTCATTTTTATTATTTAAAAGATTATCAATATTAATATTTCCTAAGCTATTGAAGTACTTAAAGTTCCAAGTACCATTTAGTGATTTAAAACTCTTTTGATTATCTCTACTAATCTCTTTAAGTGATTCATTAACACTTTCAAATGGAACATAATAACTTCGTCTAGGCATCATATTTACATGTAAAAAAGAAATATTTTCATGATATGAATTTAATAACACCTTTACCCACCTTTCTTCAAATATATAGATTATGAAAAGTCATCATAAACATATATTTTTGTTTTAAGAAAGCGCTTACTTAAATACATTTATATTATAATTGATAAATATTTACGTTTACATAGAATTATAGCGCTAAAATATGTTATAATGTTTCCAAATTATTTCCTGGAGGTAAAAAGATGCAAATTTTATGGAATAAATATAAAAGTAATAATTTTGAAGCAAATTTAGATGAATGTGGAATTGAACAAGGCACCCCTGGGGCTGGTTATAATTATAAAGTAGAAAAAAATGCTGTTATACATTATATTTCTAAAGGTAGTGGGACCTTTAAGATTAATGATAAAATTTATACATTAAAAAAGGGGGATGGTTTTATTCTATTAAAAGATATGAATGTAGAATATATCCCTTCTATTGATGATCCTTGGAAGTATTATTGGATAGGATTTAGCGGACAAAGTTTAAATGAATATCTAAAAAGAACTTCAATCATAGATTCATGCGTTATTAACTTTAGTAAAAAATCGAAAATTCCTAATCTGATAATTGATATGTGTAATATTTCAAAGAAATATGATCAAACTTCCTCTGATGATATATTACTATTAAGTAAATTACATCTACTTTTATACTACATATCATCAGAATTTCCTAAGGCTTTTAAATATGATAACAATCTAACTCATACTTATATCCAAGAGGCTACTAAATTTATAAATAATAATTATATGAACCCAATAACAGTACAAGAAGTAGCTGATCATGTAAACTTAAGTAGAAGTTATTTATATAAGATGTTTATTAAACATTTAGGTGAATCTACTCAAAGTTATTTGATTAATATTAGAATGTATAAGTCCTCAATATTATTAAAAGAAACTAGTTTATCTATTGCAGAAATTGCAAATAAGGTTGGCTACAGTGACCCCTTATTGTTTTCTAAAATTTTTTCTAAACACTTTTCTATGTCAGCTTCAAAATATAGAAAAAGCCATCAAAAAAATAAGAAATTATAGATTTTGTTAACTGGTAAGTATTCAGCTCAGTTATTACAAAGACAAGTACCTAAACTTGTTGTAGCTTAATATAAAATGTGAGATAGCTAATTAAAATTTTATACTTTCCGATATATAAAAAAATAAGAGGCTTGTATACGCAAGCCTCTTTTTCTTAAGTGGAAAAAGTATTCATCACTCTTTATATTTCCATATAATTGATACTATGTCATCTTTATCAATAGGACCAATACCCCTTGAATCGTAACTATTACTTCTATTATCACCCATAATGAAATATTGGTTTTCACCTAATTTAAATGTAAAATCATCAACACTTTCCTCCCTATAATATGCATATGGTTCTTCTAAAATATTATCATCTATATATACATTTTTTTCTTTTATATTTATGGTTTCATTAGGTAACCCTATTATTCTTTTGGCATAGTGACAATATCCATAAATAGGGTCTTCTACCCCAACAGAAACTAAGTCACCTCTTTTTATTTCTCCTATAGAAGCATTTACAACTAAAATTTTAGTACCATCAGAAAATGTTTTTTCCATTGAAGAACCGTTAATTACAGATGAATATACCCCTAACTTTAGAATTGTTCCCCCCCCAAGCATAAAGGAAGCTAAAGAAAATAAACTAATAATTAATATAAACAGTGCTTTATTTAGTTGCTTTTTTCTTAAATACTCTTTCATAGGAAATACCCCCAGCATCGAATAAAGAACATTACTATAATACCAAGCACATAGAATATAGGAATTAGGAAAATAAGATATTTAATTAAATCAATAAAGGAATACTCTTTCATTGTTTATGCCCCCTTTTTCAATTTTAAATAATAAAATATATAATACAATTACGTATTAATTATAACATATTTTGTAAATTTCCTATTATTCAATTTTCAAAGATCATTTAGGTCATAATATCTACACATTCACAAGTATATAAAAAAGAACCCTGCCATCAGGATTCTTCTAAAGCTTTCTATTCTATTTTCTCTATTTTATCAAAATAAAGAGATATTTCACCACAATTACTACATACAGCAGCCTTTACTTTTCCTTTGGTATCAGAAAAAATTCCAGTTCCTTTACCTAACATAACTGATGCTTGTGCAGTAATATTCTCTGTCTTTAACATATAACCTTCACTCATTGTTTCGCCACATCTTAAACATTTTCTCATAGCTAACCCTCCAAATTTTAAATTTATTAGTTATTTTTGAGTAATTATACCACAGCTCACATCACAATATAACCTTCCCCTACCATCTTTACTAACTAATTAAAAATCAAATACAATGTTAAAATTAAATTATACCCTATTAGCCTAAAATTCAGCTTTCTAATTAGCTTATTATCTCCAATTAATTTTATTATTACTAATGTTAAAGCAGCATAAATCCCAATAAAAACAATATATTGAAAGGTAACATTAGTACCCATTAAAATTGCTAACTGTCCTTCATCATTATTTTCCAAGATTGTAGTATTAAATCCTATTCCAATAAAGAAAATTATAATGCAATTAAACAATCTAGATATTATAGAAGCTAAGCCTATAGTCCCCCAAAGTTTGCTTCTCTTACTATCCATATAAATTAGGATTATGCAAATAATACTTAATATAACATTGAAAAACGTCCCCCCAAGCACCCCTAAAAACGTTATTCTATCAGATATAGTCATCCCATAACTAATTGTTGCTGGCACTCCATCAATAACAAATCCTAGTAAATGTCCAAATTCATGTAACATTGGTATAAGTATAACTAGTATAATTATTAAAATCTCCCTACTTTTTCTCATCTCAATCCCCACAATCTATCCCCCTTCATCTTTATTTTATCTACTCTATAAACTTAAATTTACTATAATAAATTTTCATGAAGTCCTAATTGCTTTAATAATTAACATAAATGCAATAACTACAGTTATTATTGCATATTCTAGCCATTGTTTCCCATTGCTACAGCCAATATTAATAGTTTTTTATAAAAATTAACATATTTTTTATAAGAATAGGTTTACATAAAAGCAATCATACTTTATAATTGGTTATATAAAATAATTAATTAACGCGTTTTTTAATGAATTTTATTAATAAAAATTATAAAATATTATTAATAAAAGAGATACTTTTACTACACTATTAACAAATTCTATGGCTTAAAGGAGATTAACTATGAAGAAACATAAAAAAGCATTATCTTTATTAGTTCTATCAGGTATTGTTGGAGGATTAATTACAAATATACCACTTAAAGAAGTATCAGCATCAACAGTAAAACATCAATATGAACTAGCAGACTTACAAAATAGTAACTTCATTAAGAATGGTAATTTTCAAGAAGAAAACAACTATTGGAATATAGTAGGACAAAATAGTTCTGTTATAACAGACAAGGATAATAACAAATATGGAAAACTAGGAAAAACTACAGATCCTCATGCTAATGGACATATATGGCAAGACGTTACATTAAAACCAAATACAACATATATATTAAAAGCAAAAGTTAAGGTTTTAAGTGATGATGAAAATAGCTATGTAACTTTAGATGTAAAAAAAGGAGGAAGTTCTGAAGCTAAGTATTTTAAAGATAAAAAAGTAACAGCAATAAATAATGAATGGCAAGAAGTTTCTTTAGAATTTACAACAGATGCAACAACTAAATATGCAGTAGGTATTGGACGTTGGGAAGATAATGCTTCAGCTTCATTAAAGGATTCAGAAGCATATATTGATGATGTAAGCGTTGAATATAAGGATTCTATTGATAAAGAAAAATATGATTTTGTATGGGCTGATGATTTTAATAATGAAAATTTAAATTTATCTAATTGGGAATATGAATTAGGTTCTATTAGAGGAATTGAGCAACAACATTATGTTAATGATCCAGAAAATGTTTCTATAAGAAAGAATGGAGACAATGGAGAATTAGTTTTAAAAGCAACAGACAGACCTAAAGAATTACAATATAATAACCCTAGAAATAATGATAGAAAAGTAATTTATGATTCTGGAAGTGTTAGAACTCATGGTAAGCAAGAATTTTTATATGGACGTATTGAAATGAAAGCTAAACTTCCTAAAGGTAAATCTGTGTTCCCTGCCTTTTGGACACTTGGATCAGATTTTACATTAGATGGTGACGTAAGTTCTAAGCAAGGATATGGATGGGCACGTTGTGGAGAAATAGACATCATGGAACTAATAGGTTCTGAAGAAAATCAAGCTGGTAACAAAACTGTATATCAAACTATTCATACATCAAATAAACCAGATTCAAATACTGACCATAAACTTTTAGGGACAAGCTATACAATAGATGAAGACTTTTATGATGACTACCATATCTTTGGAATTGATTGGTCAAAAGGAAAGTTAGATTTCTATGTTGATGATAAAATAGTTTCATCAGTTGATTATTCAAATGATGAAATTGCAAGAAAATGTTTAGATAGACCACAATATATTCAATTTAACTTAGCAATGGGAGGAGCTTGGCCAGGAGAAATTTCAGAAGGCTTAGCTGGTACTGAATTTGCAATTGATTATGTATACTATGCTCAAACACCACAACAAAAAGCTGATGCAGAAGCATATTATAAAGATGCTCCTAGATTAAGTGGATATAAAGATTTAACAATTTATGAAGGTGAAACAGATGCTATATTAGAAAATGTAGTTGCTGAAAATGGAGATGTAGATTTTTCAATAACTGACCAACCACAATTTAATAAAAAAGAGCAAAATGCAACATCTAATAATCCTCTTACAAGTGTAGACTTATTATGTACAGGAAAAAATGATTTAGATTCTTTAGCTAAGTTACCAGCTGGTGAATACACATTATATTACACTGCTTTACCAAAGAACATGCAGTTAGAAAGCTCAAACCCAGAAGATCCAAATAGTCCAATGGTTCCATTAGCAAGTGAAGAATATAAATTTGATAGGAAAGCCGTAAACTTAACAATTAAAGAACGTAATTCAAATGAAGAAATTCCACTTACCCCTATTGAGCCTGCTGATCCTATAGTTCCTGATAATCCTAATAATAACAATAACAGCAACAATAATAATGTTTCGGGTACTGAAACACCTGACCTTCCTAAAACAGGTGATACTTCTAAGACAAATTTATTATTTTATATATTAGTTGCATCTGGAGGATTAGCAATATTTTCATTCAGTAAAAAAGCTAAAAAGAAAATAATAGAATAGATACTTAAAAATAAAAAGCATTTTCTTAAATTTAAGAAAATGCTTTTTACTTTTTGCATTAATTTATTATACTTTCTATCCACTTTTTAACATTGCTTATATCATCATAGTTTGGATGTAGTAACGCTTCATCAAAATTTTCTATAGATACTTGAATATTCTTATCTTCAGGATTTTCAGTAATTAGTTTCACATATCTATCACGAATACTCATTGGCATTTTGCCTTGGCAATAAAAATATCCTAGTATAGTATTGCTACTGTCTATTACTTCTTTTACACGATTATATAGTTTTTCATAATACTCAATGGAACCTCCGAAGCCAGCTGTTCCAAAATAAGCAATTTTTTTATTTTTTAACTGCTTTAAAAATTCTGTAATCTTCTTTGAACACATTCCTTTATCTGTCCAAGAACCTACAATATACAAGTCTGCTTCAATTTCTTTTTCTGGTTCTCCAAAATAAACAAGATTTGATTCATTTATTTCTTTTTTTATCTCTTCTGCTATCTTCTTTGTATTTCCTGTTATGCTATCATAGATAATTGCTATTTTCATACGTCTTCTCCTCCTCAAATTCTAATTTATTAAGTAATGTAGTAAGCATCTAACCCATATAATAACGCAATTATACACCCATATGTCCACACTTTCCATATTTAAATTAGCATAGCTTTATTCAATTTTCATTTAATTACTTCTCCTCTTCATCATCTAACTTTGAATCAATTTTCATTTGTTTTTTCTTATTTATAAAGTACAATCCTTGAAGAACTACAAATGTTGAAGCTGATGCACATAGAAAAGTAATTAGTGATGCAAGTAACATATCCCCCATCTCATTTTTGAATAAATCTCTGAATTTAATATAATTAAGAGTAGTATTTATAATAGCTACTATGATTCCACAAATAATACTATTTATAATTACAAATCTTTGATTTACTTTATTAGACTCAAAAATATTGTTTCCAACTGTTATATTTCTTACTATAACATACAAGGCACCCACTATAAGTAGGATCACCTCAACTGCATATTGTGAAAAATCAGCATTAAATATATATGATTGCACAAAAATAGATAAAAATAAGCCTAAAAAAATTATTTGAAAGGCATCATTTCCAATTTTTCTTTTTTGTGATAAAACTCTTTCATCTTGAACTATTTCTTTCTTCATTACTATTCCTCCCAAAATAAATCGTTTAATGTTTTTCCAAGTGCTTTACATATTGATACACAAAGATTAAGTGTAGGGTTATAATCTCCTGATTCAATTAATCCAATAGTTTGCCTTGTGACACCTACAGCCTTTGCTAAATCTTCTTGTTTCATATCACACTCTATACGTGCTATTTTCATTCTCTTATTTTTCATATACACCCTCCTTATATTGCACATTGTAATATATATATTGTTAAATGTAAACTATATATTGCATTTGCTGTGTAATTTTATTTTTTATGATTCTCTTTTCCTCACTCTTTTTTAGTTCCATAAACACACCCCTTATATAAATTTTCTAATAAGGAAAAGCTAATCTTTACAAGTTTTTCAGTCTAATTACGTTGTAACTTATTCTCCTGTTTTTGTATCAGAGGTCACATTCTTATAGTCTCAATTTCATATTTCCTAATAAATTTCTCTAGAATTTATCTCAGACACAGTTCTTCAACCCCGCATTTTTACTATATATTTATATAAATATACATTTATATATTTAAAACAACACTTAAATATATATTTATCCAAGTAAAATTTATAGAAAAACGATTTTAAAATTGCTGCTAAATCACTAAAAAATAAAATGACAACTTCTCTTTCCTTAATGCTTAAAGTAATACGTACAAATGAAATCTAAATTAATATATTTAAATTGTTAGTTCTAAAAATAGTATAATAATCTTATAAGATAAGGAGATGTAGTTGATGAATAAAAAAACAGTGTTATTTGCTTTAATAGTTACTTTGTTTTTATTTGTTATTTTAAATTATAAAGATAACAAGAATTATGAATTTGTTCAGCAAGTTAATAGTGAGAGATTGTTAGAAGCTAAAGAAGCAAAGAACTCTATTTATGAATCCATAAAATTGCCCTCTTGTAATATGTCTCAAGAAGAGATGTATTCTTTGTTTATAACAAAAGATAATATGAATATAGCAAGAAATTATTATAACTATGATAATAATGTAGTATTAAAAAAGGATGCCAAAGAAGATATAAACTTACTTTTTAAGGCACTTAAGTTTGGCTATGGTGGTTATGAAATATTTGGTGGCGATGAAATATTCACTAAAGCTAAAAATAACATTCTAAAAGAAATTAATAATCATGATAATTTGCTTGTAAAAGATTTAGAAACTATTTTGATAAATAACTTAAGTTTTATAAAAGACAACCACTTTAGAATTAATGAAAATCCTGTATTTAAAGAAAAATATACTTATTATTATAATGACCACCCTATAATAAAAGATGGCCAAGAATATTACATGAACTTTGAGAATAAAAAATATAAGATAGAAAGTATAAATAAAGACAAAAATATTGAAAATTACATTCGCTATACTTTAAATAAAAATGGAGTACTATCTTATGAATTAGGAATTTTATCTTTAGAGAATAAACAGCTAGAGGTTCTGATTTCTAACAATAACCATAAGAAAACAATCTCTATTAATTTGGAACAGTCTAGTAACACAGTTAAAAATGCTAGTATAAAAGATAGCAGTATTGGCTATATAAAACTAAATAGTATGAAAAAAATATCGGATGATATTTTAAACAAAACAAAGTCTATTAAGAATAATAGAGTAAATATTTTAGATCTAAGAGGATGCTCAGGAGGTAGTGATCTTGAGGCACGTAAGTGGTTTGAAACTTATTTTAATTATAAAATAGGAATAAATGGTACTATTTTCTTTAAGTATACTGAATTTATAAAAGAGATGTATCTAAATGAAATAAAAACAACATATGATCTTGGTTTGTGTTCAGAAGAAGAATATAGTAATGAAGTTAAGAGAATATCTGATTTCTACTCTAAAGAAAAGATGAATAGTATTGTCCCATACACTGAAGTAGATGAGATTCTAGATAATGATAACTATCTATTAGTTTTAGTTGATAATACTGTTCCATCTTCTGCTGAAAGCTTATTAATTTATCTTAGAACAGTAAAAAATGTAATTTTTATAGGTACTAACTCTTCAGGAACCACAAAGATTATGGACAAACTTGGTTTTTTATTGCCTAATACTAAAATAGTATGTGCTTTTGGCACAAAGGCCTATAATTATAGTTCATTTGAAATAGAAGAAGGTAAAGGCTTAGAACCAGATATATGGCTTGGAACAGAAGATATTCTAGATAGAACATATAAATTTGCTAAAACTTTAAAATAAGTTTTAGATGTAAAATTATTGGAGATAGCAGAAGTAAGAGGCTTGCTAATGGAAGCCTCTTCTTTTATCAGATTACTACAACATTTCTTAGAATTGTGCACTAAAAAATACCGTATATTTTTTTAAATAATACGGTATTTCATGAATTCAAATTTTAACTTTTTGTATATAACAAATAATATTATTTTTAATTCTATTATTTATTTTCATGATTACTTCTATAATTAAAAATCATTCCGCTAATTAATATACACAGTGATAAAACAACACCACCTATTTTTATTGGTGTTGTAAAATCTCCATACAAAAATGATCCTATTAACCCAACTCCAGCACCAATCAGTAATGGATAAATAATTTTTTTTGCCATAATTATCTCTCCCTTTATTATCATTACGAATTCATTATAACATATTTTGTAAATACCGTACTGTTCAATTTTCAAAGATCATTTCCGTCCCACTTTTCACATATTACTTCAAAAAAATACCGCATATTCAATTTGAACATTGCGATTTTTAAACATAACATTTATTTTTCACTTCATAATTTAATTATCTATAAACTAAATTTTATTGATTCCTATTCAAAATAAAAAACTTCTTCAAACTTTTTATCTAATGCAATACATAATATTAATGCTAACTTTGCTGTTGGATTGAATTGCTCAGTCTCAATAGAACTTATTGTATTCCTAGAAACTCCAACACGATTTGCTAAATCAGTCTGTGTCATACCTTTTTCAGCTCTTATAGATTTTAAATTGTTGTTAAGTTCTAAGTTATGATTACGTTCCATTGCTAAGAGCATCTCCTACAAAAACTATAATCATAATAATTCTTTCTAGAATTACTAAAATCATAGCTACTTTTTCAAAAGATGATTGTTTTCTATCACTTTTTATAAAGCTGTATAAACATTTACCTATTACCATACTTATTAAAACTACTTTTGCAGAAGATGTATCATATGATTTAAGAAAGGAAAGACACATAACAAATATAAATCCTATTGTTCCAGTTATATATCCTCATTCAATAGCTAGTCTATCTGTATTTTTTTGACGCTCATCTCCTAGAAAATTTTCTTTTCTACTCTTTTCTAAAATTTGATTTTTATCTATAATCATCCTCCTTTACAAGTGCACTTTATATTTATAACATATCATACCAAGTATACTTGTTAACGACTATTATTAGTTTCTATAATTCATAGTATATTAGCGCCACTTACAAACTTCTCGTTTATCTTTTTTTATATTTAT
This sequence comes from Clostridium sp. 1001283B150210_160208_E6, assembly GCF_015669365.1. Lineage (NCBI taxonomy): Bacteria > Bacillati > Bacillota > Clostridia > Eubacteriales > Clostridiaceae > Clostridium > Clostridium sp. 1001283B150210_160208_E6. Next base: position 425,692 of record NZ_JADPAA010000001.1, read on the forward strand.
AAAATCATATAAACTTTGGACTTATAATAAGATAGATTTTATCCTAGAATCATTTTTTACAAAATCAAGAGTCTTATCTTTCTTAATTGCCTCTTTCACCATTTTCTCGTATTTATCTTTACTAATGCTTGAATTTACATTAAACTTCATATGTCTATATAATTTTGACTTCATAGAATTATTCATACTATTTGCTTCACTGACTATTTTTATAATCATTTCTATAGTTTTATCTTTATCACGTTTTTCTTTTGCTAAGGATAAGTCTAATTGATATTTATAGTATTCACCAAACTCAAATACTTCAATAATCTTTTTACAAAACTCAACATACTCTTCTGCTTCGTTAAATTTATTTTCTTTATATAATAGGTTTATTATAAAAGATAAAATTCCAAATACTTCATGAGAATCTTTCCATAACTTACTTTCATAAATGCTATAGGCTTTCTCATATTCTCCACTACTTTCAAATAATAATGCCTGCTGAATTTTTTTATCTATATCTATCTCTGGAATCTTATCTAATATTTCTTGAGCCTTCTTATATTCTTTTTTCTCTCTATATATTGCCGATAGGTCTAGTTTAGCCATAGAAGCTATTTTTTCTTTATTGCTTGATGCTACAAGTTCAAGCCACTCAATAATTTTAGTTTCATATTTATATTTATCCTCAATACTAGGTTCTAATAAATATATTCTTAACACTGTTGATATCCCAATTGTTAGCTCATCACAATTGGGATATTGTTTAATTAAAGCACAGCTTCTTTCAAATCCTTTTTTAAACCCTTCCTTGGATATTATTTCACCTATCTCTTTTGTAATTTCTTTCACTTCTGTGTCTGTTAACTCCTTATTAAATTCCAATAAAGTATTAACATCAATTTTTAATACGCGTGCAAGAGAAGATAGTAAAGTTATATCTGGATATGATATTCCATTCTCCCATTTATTAACTGCTGGTGCACTTATATTTAGATAATTAGCGACTTGCTCTTGAGTAAGATTTTCCTTTTTCCTATAATATCTAATTACTTCATTTATTTTCATAATAGCCCCCTATTTATATCATCCATTAAGTTTGAATTTGTTAATTAAATAATATCAAAGCTATCTATTTTAAACAATTGAAGTGTTTTCATATTTTTTTCACAAAAAATAACTGTTAGTTATTTTAATATTCCAACAAAGATACTACACTCTTGCTTATTATATATTTTTTTCACTTACAAAAATCACCTCACTTATTTATGGTATGGTTCTCCGTATCGGTGTTAAGTGAGGTTGTAAACTTGCTCATTACTTTTCTCCTTTTCTAATATACTTTTAAAATTATAATTTAATTATGATCTACATCCCCATATTATTCTATATAGTAATGTTCAAATTCAACATAGTTGCTCCAAAACTTCTTAACCTAAAAGAAGAAGGAGCACCCTTAACTGATACTCCTTCTCAAAACTTACTTTAGTTATCCCTTACCATCTTGCCCCATTACCCTAACATCATAATAACTTTCTCAAGTGAATATCAAGAGTTTTCTAAATTAATCCTTAACAGCTAGTTAATCTTTTAAATATTCTATTAATTCTTCTAATTCATTATCATCTTCATTTAATTTATTAAAGTCTTCTAAATCAGTTTTTATATCTTTTTCTACTTCCCTTTTAACATTTAATTCATTGATAATATATCCCATAGAAAATGTTGCTATTGAATAAAATGCATACGGTAATGATGAATTAATGTAATATGTTATTACCACTAATATACTTTTACTTACCACAATCTTACCTGATGCTACAAGTGATAATATATATACATGTGAATTATATATAGTTAATAATGTATATGCTAATATAATTATTGAAATAACATATAGTACTTTACTTATTAAATTTACATCTTTAAAATGTTTTACTTTCATACTTAATTATTCCTTCTAAAAACTTATTGTTAATAATATAATTTTTATTAATTAATCTGTGTTAGTTTTTTATTTTTTAGAACAAGTACAACATCTACTTTTTTAGCTAATTCCTTACTATGAGTAACCACTATTACACACTTTCCATGTTTATGTGCACTTGTTTTTAATATTTCTATAATTTCATCAGCTGTATCACTATCTAAATTCCCCGTTGGCTCATCTGCTAATATTACTGGTGAATCTGTAACAAGTGTTCTTGCAATGGCAACACGCTGTTGCTGTCCCCCTGATAGTTGTAATACGTTTCTATTAATTTCATCATCAGCTAACCCTAAATTGTTTAATATTTTCTTATTCACCTTGGGATTAACTATTTTTAAATTTTCTAAAGGTGTCATATAATCAATTAAATTATAATTTTGAAATATTAATGAAATATTGCTTTTTCTATGATTCTCATATCCCTTTACTTTTATATTTTGATTATTATATAATATTTCGCCATTTCTAGGTTCATCTAATCCAGCCAATAGTGATAATAACGTTGATTTTCCTGAACCCGAAGCCCCTAAAATAGCGTAAAGTTTTCCTTCTTCAAATTCCATGCTTATATCATTTAAAACTTTTTTTCCATTTTTATATGAATAATTAACTTTATTTAATGCTAAAATTGACATTTATTTTCCTCCTAGCTCATTTTGGATAATATTTCTTTTGGTTTTAATCTAATTATTGATGCTGATGATGCCATTACTGAAAGTATGATAATAACTGTTCCTATAACATATACATAAATTAATTCTTCAACCTCTACTTTTACATCTATTTCATCTACTGTACGAGTTGCTAAAGAACTATTAACATCATTTCCTAATGAAAATCCTCCAAATCCACTTTGAACGTCTTGAACCGCTTGCTTACCTGCTTGTGCAACTATTGTATTTCCTATATTTTGTGAAATTACCTTACTTGAGAAATATGATCCTCCAAAAGCTAATATACTTATAAGTAATAATTCAATTATATATTGAGAAATAATATTAAACTTTGAAACTCCTATTGAAAGTAATATACCGGTTTCATGAACTCTTCCTTGAATCCAAAATGCTAACACTAATGAAAGTATTATTACTCCAGCTATTATTGCTCCAATTAAAACCATATTTATAATCTTATCTAAAGAATCAAAAGACTTAGATAAAGCTAAAAATGTATCTTCACTTTTTACTATTGTATACTTATTCCAATCAGTAGAAATATCTTTAAATTTTGATGTTACTTTATCTACATCAGTATCTGTATTGAAAGTAGCATTTGTATATTTTACATTTCCATCTGAATATCCATATAAAGTTTTAATAGTATCTACATCAGTAATTAAAAGATTTTCTGGCATTTCTAATTTATGTCCAGCTCTTTCAGTATTTTCACTTTCAAAAATACCTACAATTTCAAGGTCATAATCACTTTTAGATAAAGTTGATGCATTAAAATCTCCAGCACTCTTTGTTGCTTTTATAGTATCTCCAACTTTTAAATTATTTGCTTCTGCTAAATCCTTATGAATTAATACCTTGTTTTTATCAGTAGCAACAATATGTCTACCATCAATCAGCTTTAATGATTTACTTATAAACTTAATATCATATTCTGAACTTTTATGTGCTTCTACAGAAAAAAGTTTTTCATATTTATAATCATCATTATATTGAACTACATTTTTTTCAGGTTTTATATAATTTACATTTTCTAAATCTAAACCAGCTCCTTGAATTGCTGCATCATAATTCTTAACACCTTCTACCTTTGAAACCTTATCAATTAAATTTTCTGGAATTGTTCCTTCAAAATTACCCGCAAAATTAGCTTGTAATTCAAAAGTATTTGCCATATCCTTATTTGAATCTTGTCTTGCTATATTTGCTGCCTTTTTAATTGAAATTCCACTTAAAACTGCCGTTGCTATTCCAAATAATATAAATAACATAATAATACTTTTTATTTTTTTTCTTGTTATATATAATATTGATCTCTTAAATACATTCATATTTATGTCCTCCTTGTTTATTAACTTGAGTACATTCTATCAACCTAATATGAAATATTTATGAAATTTAAAAATTAAGTTTATAAAATTCATTAAGAATCGTATTAATTAAATTATTTTTTATAAAAAAATAAGGATATTATTAATCTAATACCCGTTATTTTTCAACTATTTTATTTTTTATTAAACATGAACAAATTTCAAATATTTAATTAAAATCAACTTCAAAACTCATTCCAGTTAATATTGATTTAAAAGAATAATCTAAATTATACATTTTTAAAATTTGTTGAACTATGTATAATCCTAACCCATTCCCCCCACTACTCTTATTTCTATCAAAATCAACTCTATAAAATGCCTCAAAAATATGTGCTAAATATTCTTCTGAAATTGGCTTACAATCATTTTCTATAATAAGTTTTTTATCTTTTATATATATTCTTATTTCCTTTCCTTCATCAGTATAATTTACTGCATTAGAAATAATATTAGAAATTGCTTTAGTAAATAATTTTTCATCTACTTTAATATTAAAAGACTCTTTTAAATTCATTTTAATATTAATTTTCTTTGACTTAGCTATTAATTTATATGGTTCTATGTTCTTTTGAACTAAACTACCTAAATCTAATACACTTTCATTTTTATTATTTATTATATTAAGTTTTGAAGTATCTAAAATTTCCTGAACCATTTTACTTAATTCACTAACTATATCCTTACATTTTTCTAAATATATATAATGATTTTTATATTTTCCTATATCATATAGCATATTTTCAATCATTATATACATACTCATTAGTGGTGTCTTAAGCTCATGTGATGCGCTTCTTAAAAAATCCACCTTAATTTTTTCAGATTCACTTACATTTTTTATTTCCTCTTCCAATGATACAATTGTATTTAATAAATTTTCATATAAACTATTTACATTAGCTGCTAATATTCCTATTTCATCTTCAGTTTTTACCTCACAAAAGGCTTCTTTATTTAAATTCTCCATTTTTTTTGTAACATCACAAATTTCTTTTATTGGAGTTGTAATTTTTCTTGCATATATATATGATGCAATAAGTGCTATAAGCAAGCTTATAAAAATAGAATATGGAAGTATTTTTAATATAATATCTCTTGTTTCTGTGAATGATTCTAAATCCATTACTATTTTAGCACTTCCATTTACATCATTACTTTTTTTAAAGTCCCTACTTTTTATTATTGATAAATTATTTATATTAATATATTGACCGAATATTTCTCCATTTTCATCATCAAAACTTTCTATAATATTTTCACCACTTAAATTAGGAATTATTAAAGAGTTTTCTGTAATTTCCTCTTCATTAACATATATATCTACTTTGTGCAAACCTTGAAATACCCTTTTTTCATCTCCTATAGTAAGTAAAACTTGAATATTATATTTTTCAGCAAAATTCTTTGCTATCTTAAATGATTCCTTATTATCAGATTTATTTACTTGTTCAATTAAATCTTCAATAATTTTATCAGCTTCCTTTTGTTTATTATTCACATATACCTTGGGTAATGCTAAATAAATTAAAACATTTGAAATTAAAATTATTACACTTATTATCCCCATGGTAAATATATATGTTTTTGAAAATAGCTTTAACTTATTCATCATTGCTCCTCAAATTTATATCCAATTCCCTTAACTGTTACTATACAATCTAATAACAACTTTTTTCTTATATTTTTAATATATACATCAATAACCCTATCATTTGGTGCTTCTTCAATCCTCCATAAATTATCTAAGATTTGTGCTCTTGTTAAAACCTTTCCCTCATACTTTAATAATAACTCTATTAATTTTATTTCCTTAGGTTTTAAATCAATATTTTCGCCATTCTTTCTTGCTGAATATCCTTCAAAATCAATTTCTATATCTCCATAACACCACTTTTTATTTTCACTAACTTTTACTCCTCTTCTAAGAAGTGCTTCTATTCTTTTATGTAAAACTATTATTGAAAATGGCTTTGTAATATAATCATCTGCCTCTTCATCAAAACTCATAATTTGGGTATAATCATCACTCATTGCTGTTAACATAATTACTGGAACATTGCTTTCTTGTCTAATTTTATTTAAAACAACAAATCCGTTAGCCTTTGGAAGCATTATATCTAAAATTACTAAATCAATTTTATTATTCTTAAATAATTCTATTGCTTGCATTCCATCTTCTGCACTTATAACGCTATATCCAACCTCTGCTAGATATTCACTTACGCCTTCCCTTATTTCTTTTTCATCTTCAACAATTAATATATTAATTTTCATTTATATTTTCCTCCATTTTATATAATATATATCAAAATGAATTTATTTTATAAATACATAATAACATAAAGTTTCAATTATATTATAAATATAAAAGTGCTAATTTCATAAATTAACACTCTTAACATTAAATTAATAATATTATTTATATACCAATTCCACATATAATTTATCACTAAAGTTCTATATATAAAGGCTTACTTAAATGATAATATTCTCAACCCTCTCCTTCTCAAATTCCCTTATTTATTAACCTAATTTCAGTAAAAACCTCACTTACTTATGGTACGGTTCATCATTAATTATTCTAAACCACTACCTAAAATATTCTGCTCACATTAATTAACTATTTAAAACAATACTTAAATATACATTTATGCAGATAAAATTTCTAGAAAAACAATTTGGAAATTTGAGATTGCTAGAATAAAAAAGATTTTATGATATCAAAAGATGCTGTTGATAGTTTTTGTTTTACTTATAAAATTAGAAAAGAGACTTGTTAATTCAAGCCTCTTATTCTTATTTGCTATTCTATTTTCTCTGTTTTATCAAATTAAACATTTTCTCATAGCTCCCCCTTCAAACTCAAATTAATTTCATACTTATTTATCTACTCTATAAACTTAAATTTGCTATAATAAACTTTCATTAAGTCTTAAGGATTTATAAATATAATAATTAACATAATTGCAGATGCTAATGCAACTATAAATGCAATAACTACAGTTAGTGTTGCATATTCTCCACTATTTTGTAAGTCATCTCTAAAAAATCTTGAAATTCTTGCATCTGTGTATTTAACATCAATTATTGTACTCTTTTCCTCTCCTCCATATGGAGAAATAATCCTCCCATGAACTATAAAGTCCCCCAATAATATTGGATCATTTACTACTCCGTATGGCAAGTTTCCTATTAATTCAATATAATATGGTTCTATATCTTTATCAGGATACTTTTCTTTTAATATATTCTTTAGCTTATTTTTATCTTTATCTACTTTAAAAACTGGCCCAGTATTTCCGCTAGTTCTTTCAACTTTTATACTAATATCTTCACTTGTTAATGGAACCTTTGGTGTTATTCTCACGGGAATAAAATAAAATGCTAATATTCCTATACTAATTAATAATATAACAATTAAAACTTTTTTTATCTTTTTCATCTTATTAGAGCTCCCTTCAACACCTATTAACTTCCTAAAATTATTTATTAAATTTCTAATTTTATACCTTTGTAAAATTATACTCTTTCTTTTCTTATCTCATATGTAGATTATATACTTGATAAAAATATTATACTAAGCCATAGGTATATTAATGCTATACAACAAATAAATGTATTTGCTGATGTATTATTCTTATTATCTCTAATCTTATATAGAATAGAAATCACATTATTCACCAAAAGTACTATACATATAATACCAATAAGTAACACACAAAATATCATTTTAACTCTCCCATTATATAAATCTATAATAAACTTAATGCTAAACTTAATTATTTAATAACTCAATTACTTTCTTAATAGAATCTTTATCTTTAAAGTTATTTGATATCCTAACCATCAATTCAGATCCATTTTCTTCTTTAAATACTTTTTTTAATTTTTCTTTATTATTAAGCATAACTTCCTTTATCTGAATAAATAAATATTCAATACTTGTAGGCCACTCGTCTGAAGGAACACCTTTATATTCATTTAATGCAATATATGCCTCTTGTGCAGTAACAATACTTGCATACTCTTGCAAATAGTTTTTATCATTTTCTATATTTCCAGCAGTAGTAGCAAACTTTTGAATATGCTGTCTTGTAATTCTTGATAAGTTTTCTTTATAATTATTAATTTTATAATTCTGATAAAAAATATATCCAAATAGAATTATGAATACTATTCCCATCAAAATAAGTTTGGACTTATTCTTCAATATATCACCTCCCCTCCACCTGGTAATTATACACAAACGAACCTGTAATTTGAATATTTTAAAGCTATATTTTTTATATTTCCTTGATATAATCACTTAATATACCTTCCATTTTTATAGCATTATTGTTATAACAAGTAGAAGGATTCCTACAAATAAACTTGATATATTTGTAAAAAAATATAATAATTTAACAAAAAAATTCGTTGACAAAGCTTTGAAAACGATTATAATAAAAATATAAATCCTAACTTGTTATAACAAGTTCAAATATATATATTAGAAAGGACGATTAAAATGAAAAAATTTTATTTGTTTTGTAGTGCAGGTATGTCCACAAGTATGCTTGCAAAAAAGATGCAAAATTGCGCCAATCAAAATAACTTAAAAGTTGAAATTAAAGCTTTTTCAATATCTGTTATGGATGATATTGTAAAAACTGAAAATCCAGATTGTATACTACTTGGTCCACAAGTTAGATATTTATTGGATGAAACTATAAAGAAATATAGTCCAATACCAATTATGGCTATTAATATGATTGACTATGGAAAAATGGATGGAGAAAAGGTATTAAAGTCTGCAATCTCTTTATATAAACAAAGTAATAAATAGATGATATTAAATAAAGTAGGATTTGTTTAAACATTTTTATAATTAGAGTATTTATTAGGAGTGATAAAATGAAAAAAAGACTACTAGATTATGGAGGACAAGATTTTTTAAATGTATCTCCAATTGATTTAAAACAAAGTATTTTAGCATCAGAAGGAAGAACTATAATGGCAGAAAACGTCCCAACTGGAGGATGCTTTCTAAATGGAGTTACTAACGCTGAAATTGAAAGAGCTGCTGGAGCAGATTTAATAATGTTCAATGCCTTAGATTTATTTGAACCTAAAATAGTAGGTGTCCCTAATGATATAAAAGCAGATGAACAAATTACTTGGGTAAGACAAGCAATAGCAAGACCTATTGGTATTAATCTAGAACCAGTTGACTATAATGCAAAAATGAATGAAAATCGTTCAGAAATTTCAATTGGTCGTATAGTATCCCCTAAGACACTAGAACTAGCAGATAAGTATGGTTTTAGTTTTATATGCTTGACAGGAAATCCAGGAACAGGAGTATCTAACTCAGCAATTAAAGAGTCTATAAAAATGGCAAAAAAATATTATAGTGGATTAATTATTGCAGGTAAAATGCATGGATCAGGTGTTGATGAACCAGTTATGAATGTTGATATTGCTAAAGAATTTATAAATGAAGGAATTGATATACTATTAGTTCCAGCACCATATACAGTTCCATATTTTAGAGAAAAAGATTTATATGAAATTGTAACTTTAGTAAAAGAATTCAATAAAGGTAAGTCCATTGAAGATAAAATTTTAGTTATGACCGCTAATGGTACTAGTCAAGATTCTGCTGATATTGAAACAATTAAAAAAATTGGTTTAGTATCAAAAGCTTGTGGAGCCGATTTACAACATATAGGAGATTCATTTAATGGGATATGTTTACCAGAAAACATATTTGCATTAGGACAAGCTATTAGAGGAAGAAGACACCAACTAATAATGTTATCCAGATCTAATATTCGTTAATTATGAGGTGAAATCAATGAGGAATAAAGCTAGTTTTGAAAGTAAAATCCAAGTTTTTGCTGGTAAATTTACGTCGCAAAGACATTTGGTTGCATTAAGAGATGCTATGGCTACCGTTATGCCATTAATTATAATTGGTTCTATATTTATGTTAATTGCACAATTTCCATATCAACCATTTACTGATTTTTTAAACTCAATAGGTTTACAGGCAATTCTAAATAAGGCTAGTGATGCTACTTTTGGAATATTGGGATTTGCCGTAACATTTACAGCTGCTTATAATTTAGCAAACTATTATAAATTAAATACAATATCAGCAGGATTAATATCGCTTTCTTCATTTATATTATTAACACCAGTTATAACAGGTGAATCTGGGACAGGATTCCCAATAAAATACTTGGGAAGTTCAGGACTTTTCGTTGGAATATTTGTTGCAATGATAAGTACAGAAATTTTCAGATGGTTTGTTGTTCGTAATATTATGATTAAAATGCCAGACTCAGTTCCACCAAATGTAAGTAAGGCATTTTCATCCATTATACCAGGATTAGCAGTTATAGTTTTTTGGTTACTAGTATTATTAGGGCTTAATGCATTTGGAGTTGATAATATTCATGACTTAATAGCAGATACAGTTGGAGCATTATTGGGTGTATTAGGTAGTACACTTCTAGGAATATTATTTGTTATATTTGTACAATGTTTTTTCTGGATGTTTGGTATTCATGGAGCTCAAGTTACTGCGCCTATAATAGAGCCTCTACTTCTTCAAAATTCTGATATGAATCGTATAGCATATCAGGCTGGACAAGAATTACCAAATATTATAACATATGAATTTTTATATAACTTTGTATTTATGGGAGGGGCTGGATGTCTGTTTGCTTTAGCACTATTATTATTCTTTAAGTCAAAGAGTAAAGAAAATAAGGCATTAGGAAAAATGTCCTTAGCTCCAGTAAGTTTTCAAATTGCCGAACCAGTATTATTTGGTAATCCTATTATAATGAACTTAAAAATGGTTATACCTTTTATATTAGCACCTGTTATTACAGCTATTATTACGTATTTTGCAATGGATTTGGGATTTGTACCAAAACCAATTGGAGCAGTAATTCCATGGACTACACCTCCCATTATCGCAGGATATTTGGCAACAGGGGGTTCCATAAGTGGTGCCATAATACAAATCATAACCATAGCAATAGATGTCTTAATTTACTATCCATTCTTTAAAATAGATGATAGATCTAAACTTTTAGCAGAACAAAATACAACTACTGATGTAGATAGTTTTAATTTGGATGATATAGATTTATAAGCTATAATAAATGGGGGGATTATTTATCCCCTCCTTTTAAGTATACAAACAAATAATATTGATATTATAATAAATTAAGTAGAGGTGCTGAGTTTGCTTAGTAGTGAAAATAAACTTCCTTTATATCTTCAATTAGTTAAAACTTTAAAAAAACAAATTAAAGAAAATATGAAGGAAAATGATAAGATACCATCAGAAAAAGAAATTTGTGATATGTACTCTGTTAGCAGGACAACAGTGAGGCTTGCAATGGCTGAATTAGAAAAAGACGGATTTATATATCGATTACAAGGAAAAGGATCTTTTGTATCTGATTTAAAAAAAGTATCTTCAAATTCATTTATTGAAGTTGATGAGAGAAAATTATTAGAAAAGCTATATTATAATTTATATGAATACATATTAATCATGATTGGGATGACGTCAATTTTTGATAAAGACATAACAAGTTTAGCTGAAGAAATGAAAGCTTTACTTATGCAATACTTAGTAATAATAAATGACAAAAAATCAATTTTAGTAGATTATTACTTTTTAGATAATAAATTTAATAGTATTGATAAAAGTTCTTTAGAAGTTAATAGTATTGATGATCTGCTAGATAAAATGGAGATAAAGATAAGTAGGGTAGAAGAAAGTTATGTAATCGAGTCTACATCACAAGAATTAAGTAATAAATTAGATATAGAAATTAATCACCCCTTATTATGTGTTAAAAAAAAGTTTTATGATTCAAATAACGAAATTATACTTATTTCTATAAAGCATATTGTAACAGAAAGATATACTTATACAAACTTTATTAAGAACTAATTTTAAGAAAATTAATGTTTCGAGATGAGAAAATAGATTCTGAAGAATAAACTCTTTTTTATTAAAAAGTATCTTTAGTAAATAACAAAATCCAGTGCCCCATAGCATTGGATTTTGTTATACAAATACTTCGCCTTATCTTAGAATAGCACACTAAAAAATACCGCATATTCAGCATTAAATAATACGGTATTTCTACAAATATATTTTTATTTTCTTAATTATTATGATTCTTCTTTAGCACCTATATATCCTTTTTTTCTAGAATAAAATTCTAAAATGTAGTTTAATCCCCAAAAAATTATTGGAGTCAAAATAATAAATAAGAATTCATTTTTACTAAATATATACCATGCAATGTAAAAAATAAGTAATAAGAATGAATTACATAATCCCAAAATTAATTGTATAGTATAATAATGAGAATTTAGAATAGCATACTTATCACTTAACATATAAATAGACTTTTTATTTTTGTAGCACATAATGTTGTAAACAATAAATATCGTTGCAATAATACATCCAAGAGAAAACAATAAAATCATAATAACTCTCCTTTATATTGTTAAACAGCATGGTCAATTACAAATCAATTATACCATATAATGAGCTTTAAATTTCAATTACTTTAAGTTTTTCCTATATCAATCCATAGGATTCCGATTAATAATCAAGATATATTTATTAGAATTCTACTAGTATTTTATTTTTTCAATAAACGTTCATTAAAATAATCAATGTTTTCTATGGAGTATATATACAAAGGCAAATTACTTTGTTTTTCATCTTTATATGAGACAATCCATTCAGCACCTTCTTTAATTCCTCCAATTGTTAATAGACCTGAGCAATCTAATTTACCTTCTGAGCCTACTGGAACATCACCTATGTTAACACCAGAAACAGAATCAAAATCAACAATTTTAACTTGCATCATTTTTGTTTCATAATCTTTTGAAATTACTTCCACACGCAAATATGCGTAATCTCCATTTAATTCAGATAGATTAGTTGAATTTTTATCTGTACCTGGTTGGGATTTCATGTTTAAGCAACCTGTTAATATTAGCAGACACAGTATAAAAATAGGTATAATTAATAATATTTTCTTCATATATATCTTCCCTTTAAATTATAATTTATCTAGATCAAATCATAATTATGATTCGATTATAGCATATTTTGTAAATACCATACTATTAAATTCATTGTATCTTTAAACATAACAAACTAAATTTTTTCCGTGTAAGATGGCGGAGCTACTCCTGTGTTATTTTCAATAAGCCATTCAATTAATTTATAATCTGTAATTTTTCTTCCAACCAAATTAGTTTCATTTGATATTTTTTCATCAATCGAACTTTTATACTCTTCTGGACTTACAATAATCCAATTATCATCAACATATGCTATGTATCCAACTAAATTATCATAGGTAGTAACAGGACAATCATCATAAGCAAAATAGATTTCAGTTCCTTCTGTAAATATATTAGCTATACTATATCTACTTTCATCTCCTTGATATGAAACTAACTTTTTGAACATTTCTATATCTGTCTTATTTTTTGTCACTTTATTATCACTAGCTCTAACAGCTGGGTCTATAAATACTTTAGTAACATCACCAGACTTTGGTATTACAAAACTTTCTGTTTTATAACAATCGGTATTATCAGAACCAACCAGGGTAAATAAATTATAATTAGAATCCTTCCCGTATGCATATACTTTAAACTCTTTATCCTCTGTACGCCCTAAATATTCTGCTTCTGTAAAATCCGAAAAAAAACTATCCATCATTGCCAATTGCCCGTTATATTTAATTATTCCCCTACCGCCTTGTAAGCCTTTGATTGTTGGATTTTTTATATTATAAATTACAATGCCACCTATTATAATCACTATAAATGAAACACTTGCAATTATCTTTTTACTCAGATTCATAAATTTTCTCCTCTTACATATCTATTTTATAAGATAATAACTGTTTCAATTCTTCTATTTCATCCTTTGTTAAATCATTTTGGTCTACTAGAATCATTTGCTTATCTTTTCTTTCAATATAAAAATATTGACCCATAGTGCCATATTTTTTAAAAGCGTTCCAATAATTCTTACCATATCCAAGTTCAGAAACAATTTGAATCCCCTCTTCATCGAAAATATATTCAATAACTCCAGAGCGAAAAGAACTATCTAAAAGTTTTTCTGATTTTCTTAAAGCATATCTTTGAAAAGATTTTGCATTGATTGCTAAGAACAGCATAAATATACCAATTACTAATATGACTATACTAGAAATGCTTAAACGCTTTGTACAGAAATATATTCCCACAATAATTTCAACTATACCTACAAGCGAACTTAATGGAACAATTATCTTTCTTCTACGAACATTCTTTTCTCTATTTAAAGCTATTTCTATAGCGGTTTCTCTTTTTTCATCACTTAAATCCATTTTATATCGAATCATGCTATCACCTCAAATTCTAATTCACACTTTAACAAAAACTTCCAAATAATATAATAATCCAATTCTTCCTTGATTACAACATATTTTGTAAATACCGTATTATTTGTAAATGCCGTGCTATTCAATTTTCAAAGAACATAAAATTAGTTTCTTTTACTGTACACTCACTACTTTATATAGTTTTACTATATAATCCATTTTTGTGATATTTTCTCTATTTCTATAGATTTTTTAATATTAAATTTTACAAAAAATAGTTCCAGTTTCCTGGAACTATTTCACCTTTTCTACTTCTTCTATTTAATAATTCTGTTATTATTGTAATTGTTTTTAAATATATAATATCTAACAATTTTTTAGCCATTTCTATTTTTTCTTTTATTACTCCCATAAAATAACTACTTATAAATATAGCCTATATAATTAATAAGACACCTCTTTTAAATATTTTAAAATATTTAATTAAAAAATTATTATCGTCTTTTATACAAAAATAACCTTTAACCCTTTCATAATTCTCATCTACAAGGAATTAATCACTTTATTTTTTTGTACTTCCTAATATTTTGAATTAAAAATAAATAAGCATAATCAGCGCCTAATCCCAAGACCATTGCTAAACAAACAGTTATATACATATTAATATTTGATAAAGTAATAAATATTATTACAGTACTTATATTTAAAATTAATCCAATAACAAAATCAAATACATTAAAATCACCATCTTTTTCAAATGTATTTTTACATCTAGAACAAACTATTCTTTGATTATTGGTAGAAGCTAATTTAAATCTTTCTGTAAAAGTAAACTTACTTTTACACTCTGGACATTTCATATATTCGCCCCCCATTTTTATTATATACTTAAAAATAAACTCTTGTTATAATGATAAAATTATAGATATTTTCAACTTAGAACATAGCCACTTGATAACTATTTGGTGGGTATGGATTATACTCTGCTACATATTTACCTGCCCATTTAACGATTAATAAGTTATTTTACTATCATTTATGTATAAAAATTTATTGACTAATCGTAAAATGAAATTGAACTAATAAAAAAATCCATAGTGGATTATTCTGTGTTATGCTTTAATCGCCAAACCAAAACATACACGGAGGATAATCACTATGGATCACTCAAATATTAACACAGAATAAAACAAAAATAAACACTTGAATTTTTCAGAGCGTATGACTATAGAGCTTCGTTTAAAAGATGGATTTTCAGCATATAAGATATCTAAAGAACTTGGCAGATCAATAAATACCATTCTAAATGAAATACGTCGTAGTACGACTACTCAAATAAAAAAAGGAAACCATGTTGAAGTATACCTTTCCGATACTGGCGAAGCTGTATACAAAAAGCATCGTTCAAATTCTTGTCGTAATTTAATACTATTTTGAATCCATTATAACATATTTTGTAAATACCGTACTATTCAATTTTCAAAAATCACTTAGTTCGCAATATCTACAAGTTCCAAAATAGAAAACACCGTATATTCTTTCTTCAATAATACGGTATTTTTAGTGATCTAATATTTAATTTATATTTAATTTAGCTTTTATAGGTAATTTATTTTTTATAACATCAATTATTTCATTATAATCTTTTCTTTTAAAGTAAAATATTTCTTCCATAAAACTACCTGTTATTGTGATTTTTATATTATCTGTAATTACAATTGTTAATTTGCTAATTTCATTCCACTTTATTATTCCTTTACCACGCCTCATAGATGAAAAACCTTCTGTAGTAATTCCAATTTTAATCCACATAATTGTAAGCCAAATAATTGCTAATACACCTAACAAATAATGAATCCAAGTTTTAGCCCCCATGTAAGTCATTCCTATGAAAAAACTTATAATAAGTAAAAAAATAATATTTTCTACATGACTTTTACTTGTTGGTATTATTAACTTTCTTTTTATTCTTATATCTCTTATAATCATTAAAATGAAAAACAATAGAATAGCAATATCAATTATTTTCACTTTACGCCTCCTACATAATTTTAAATTGGTAAAGTTTTGTTATGAATTACAACTATGAATTGATTATAACATTTTTTAGAAATACTATACTATTCAGTTTTCATAAGATTTCTTCTCTTTTCTAATTAAATTCATATAATTCTTCAAAAAGTACACCTGTAACCTTATTATCCTGTAATAATTTCTTAAAATCATCACTTATAAATATTGCCATATTCCATCTAAATCCCTTTAAATTTAATTTAAAGATAGGAATTTGCTTAACAATATCTAGAAATACATATTCATCAACTCCAACAATATACTTGCCACCGACAATATGTAGTTTTGATTTTTCATAGTCAATTCCTTCTACGTACTTTAAAATATTCATAATATATAATTTGTTATCTTCTTCATCAAATACTTCTAAAAATTGAAGTTCATCCGAATATATATTTTCTAATATAGTTTTTACTTTTTCACTTACAAAAATTATTCCGCTATATGACCAGCATTGTGATATATCTCCTATAATCTCTGAATTTTCATCACCCTTTTCTATTTGTATAGCTTCCCAATCACTAATCATCTCTCCTGTATTTAATTTATTCTTGATATCTTCGAGAATTGATTCATTATCAACCCAATAGCCTAAATATTTGTTGACATCACAATATAATCTCCATATTTTCATATTACCCAGTCTCCATTTTCAATAATACGGTATTGATCTAAAAATATCCTTTTTATTTCATAAACTTATCTATTGCATTATTTAAATCTGCGATAACCTTCTTATCGCCTGTTTCTACAGCATCAACTAAACAATTTTCAATATGATCTTGTAAAATTATTTTTCCAATATTATTAATTGCTGATTTTACAGCAGAAACTTGTATTAATACTTCACTACAATCTCTACCATCTTCCACCATTCTCTTAACAGATTCCAAATGACCAATTGCTCTTGAAAGTCTATTTACTACAGCCTTTGTATTCTTGTGTGTATGCTTATGTTCATGATTTTCACTCATATAATTCCTCTCCTTATTCACTAGTTATATTAATTATATAACTATCATCTCCCATTTTCCATTTAAGAAACGTTTTAGCAATAAAATCCCTCTTATTGTAATATCAAGAGCATAAGCCATCCATACACCTAACAACCCTAACCCTAATATATCCCCAAGCAAATAACCTATTCCAACTCTAATTACCCAAATACCAATTAGTGTTGCATACATAGGAAACTTAGTATCTCCTGCCCCCTGTAATGCACTTGTGAAAATTTGAGTTAAAGCTGCAAATGGTTGAAATAAAGCTATTAATCTTAAAACATTAATAACCATATCTTGGACTTCTTTTGTATCTGTAAATATCTCTGCAAATTTTGGTGCAAAAACAAAAAATATTACTCCAATAGTAACCATAAAAATAGTAGTAATAGCATTTGCTAGAAAAACTAATTCTTTAGACTTTTTAATGTTATTTTCACCAATAGTAATTCCAACTAAAGCCGCTGTAGCTACTCCAAATCCCATTGCTGGTATATAGGAGTAACTTTCAACATTCCCTGCTATATTATGTGCTACATATACTGACATACCAATAGATATAATCATACTATTATAAACTAACTGCCCTAACCTCATAATTAATTTTTCAATTCCTGCTGGTAATCCTACTTTTATAATAGATTTAATGATATTCTTATCAATACTCAAACTTTTTATATTTACTCTAACCCCATCTTTGCCACGCTTTAATCTTATTAAAAGTATCACTACATTTATTGCACGCGAAATCGTTGTAGCTAAAGCTATTCCGACAACACCCAGTCCTAACTTTACAAGAACCAAGTTTAATATTATATTTATTACATTTGCAACCCCAGTTGCTATCATTGGTGTCTTAGTATCTTTAATTGATCTTAAACAACTAGATAAAATAAGAGTTAAACAAAGGAATACAACTGGAACTACAACAATCATATAGTATGGTTTTGCAAAAGTTAACACTTCACCTGAAGCTCCTGATATCATTAAGATTTGTTCATAAAATATAAGATTAATAACACCAACTATTAGACTAATTATTCCTCCTAATATAACAGATTGCTTTATGGCCAAGTTTACTTTTTCTATATCTTTTCTCCCAAAATTCCTGGCAACTATAGTGCTTGTCCCTATACTAATAGCAGTAAAGAATGCTATAAAAATGTTAATGATTAAATTAGTAACCCCAATTGCTGCAATTGCATTATCGTTAATATTCCCTGCAAAGTAAGTATCTACAGTGCCTAAAAGTGTTTGAAGAACATTTTCAATTGTTACAGGTATCGCCAAAATAAAAATAGTAATAAGATTTTCTCTATTATTTCTTAAATATGTCATTGTACTTCCACCCCTTTTATCATCCCCCTATAGGGGATAATAAAAGGATAGCATCTATATTTTAAATCTTCAATATAGCATTATTAAATTTTCATAGAACATTTAGTTCGCAATATCTACACAGCTTGTACTTTATTAGTATTGCGCACTAAAAAATACCGCATATTCAGTTTTGAATAACACGGTATTACCATTAATTTAATATTGCATTTTACTTTCTTAATATATTTAAGTTATTATTTTAAAATTCATTTTTATTTGAATCTAGTATTTTATCTATCTTAGATTCAAGTCTATTTATTCTTATATATAGTTCTTTAACATATAACGATTGTTTTTCTTCTTGTTCCTTTAACTTAGCTGGCATATAGAATATAACCATAAATATAGCTACTAAAATTATTCCTATAATAATTAACCCCATCTAATACTCTCCTTCTGAATTTATTTTATTTATATCTAGCTTTTTTACAATTATGAGTTAATTATAGCATATTTTTCAAATACC